>LJUX01000089.1 GCA_001304155.1 candidate division Zixibacteria bacterium SM23_73_3 | reverse complement strand
TGGCTTTGGACCTGGGGGTTTTTCATCGCAAAGCTCACGTGATTAAGATCAAAGAAGCACTCGCGTGGAGTGCTTTCTGGATTACCTTGGCCCTTCTTTTCAATCTGGGAATTTACTTTTGGCGCGGACCGGAGACGGCGCTCGAATTTCTGACCGGTTATCTGATCGAGAAGTCGCTCAGCCTAGACAACCTCTTCGTCTTTTTGCTGATCTTCTCCTACTTTCGTGTGCCCTCTCTTTACCAGCATAAGGTCCTTTTTTGGGGCATTATCGGTGCGCTGATCATGCGGGCTGTCTTCATCTTCACCGGCATAGCGCTGGTTCAAAAGTTTCACTGGGTCATCTATATTTTCGGAGCCTTTCTGATTCTGTCCGGCATCAAGATGGGCTTGCAGAAGGGCAAAGAGATTCATCCGGAAAGGAATCCGGTGCTCAGGCTCTTCCGTCGATTCATGCCGGTTACGGATGGCTATGAGGATAGTAAGTTTTTCATAAAGAGAGCCGGGCGTTATCTTGCCACGCCGTTGTTCATTGTGCTGCTGGTAGTTGAAACTACAGACGTGATTTTTGCGGTAGACTCCATTCCGGCTATCCTCGCCATCACGTTGGACCCATTTATTGTGTATACCTCAAACGTGTTCGCTATTTTAGGATTACGTGCGCTCTACTTTGCATTGGCTGGGCTTATGCGACTGTTTCACTATCTTCATTATGGGCTTTCCGCCATTCTGGTCTTTGTGGGGGTTAAGATGCTACTTGTCGACGTCTATAAAATCCCGGTTGCCATTGCATTAGGTGTGGTAGCCAGCATCCTACTTATCTCCGTGATAGCCTCCATTATTCGACCGCGCAAGGAAGGGGTCATCCCAACTTCAACCGATCCTCAGGGAGAGAAAATGGAACCCGACCGCAAACATCAAAGCTAAGGATGGACCATACTTTTTCATAAGGGAGATGTGGTTCCACTGGACATCACCGTTGAGCAAGGAACAAAATTTTTCGTCTCTGGGACAATCGTTTCCCCGAAGGTTTTTCCAACAAAAGAGAGTTGGGGAATTAAAGATCGCTTATGTTGATGCATATTATCATATTTTTAATTGGTTTGACTACCCTACACTTTGGGTCAAAGTGGTTGGTCAAAGGGTCATCCAGATTAGCTAACTCTTTACATATCCGACCAATTATTATAGGCGTGACCATTGTAGCTTTTGGAAGTTCTGCGCCGGAGGGAGCAGTGAGCATGATAGCTTCTTTTAAGGAAAATAGTGACATCGCCTTGGGAAATATCTTAGGTAGTGTTATAGCAAATATCGGGCTGGTTTTAGGCATATCGGCCATGATCTCACCCCTCAAAGTCCGATTGTCCATCATAAAAAAGGAATTGCCTCTTATGATCTTAGCCATAATAATCTTCTATTTGATGGCTCTTGATTTACGGATAAGCCGTTTAGAGGGAGGAGTGCTTCTCACTGGAATTATTTTGTTTTTGGCATATGTTATTTATCAGGCATTTAGAGATCGCCAGAATAGCCTTCTGGCAGAGAAAGAGTATGGAAGATTTCTGAGAGGTGAACGAGGAGTGAAGAGTAGACTTCTTCTGCTCGTTTTGATCGGTTTAATCTCTGTCATAGGTGGTGCGCACCTGTTAATCAAATCAGCAATTTTCATAGCTGAAGAATTCGGGATAAGCCAACTAGTAATAGCAATAACCTTAGTCGCCATAGGAACCTCCCTTCCGGAATTAGCCATCTCAATAGTTGCTGCTTACCATAAGGAAGCAGATATTAGTGTAGGAAATGTAATCGGCAGTAACATCTTCAATATCTTTTTTATCATTGGGGCTGCAGCCTTGATTAATCCACTAAGCGTTGAGAAGGGCATCCTGTTGTTTGAGTTTCCTGTGCTGTTAGTTTTCGGCTTTTTGTTGTTTCCCATAATGAAAACAAAGCTGGAAATAAAGCGAATCGAGGGGGTTTTTCTCTTGACACTATATGTTTTGTTTTTAATTTTACTTTACTTCTTTCGATAAATATGTTTGTTTCCCATTGGTGTTCCCCAGACGGGCACGTCCGTGCATGGCAGGCAGGCTTCATCAACGAGGAAACAATCGGCGGGTGGAGAACATCCACCTGAAGCAGGGTAAACCCCATCCAACCCATAATACCCATTGTTTACAGCTTCAGCCGGGGGGCAAATCCCCGTGGTGCATTTTGATGACCATCAGAAGCTGGAGATATTCTTGACCATGGCTCAGTCTTTCTTAGGATTTCTTTTCCTGACCAACATGGAGTTCAGATGGTATGAGGCATTGGGGCTTTTCTCTTTGTGGTTTGTTCAATTCATCCTTCCTGAATGGCGGGAGGAGATCACTTTCGTATACTTTTTTTGGATAATGGTTGAGCTTTTGCGTGCTTTTGCCGGGACAAAAAAGCTGATGGCTTTCGGGTAATTCAACACTTTATTTTCCACATACGTCCGGAAAAAAGTATGAGCCTCAGACAAAAGAGTTGCCGAAACCAGAATACATGAGAAAAGCTCCGGCTCCGCCTTTGGCAGGGTGTATGATTTGTATTTGATCTCTACGTGGGAATAGAAGAAAGGTCTTGACACAATAAAAAGTATCTTTTATTCTCATGCTGACAATGTCTAATTAATCCTTCGAGAAGGGAGGAGAAGTGAAAAAAGCATTCGTGGTTTTGCTGGTGCTTTGCCTATCGATGGCGTGCGGTTCATCCAGAAAGGTTTACCGTATCGAGCCGGAGACCGTTACCGACTTAAGCGGCAGATGGAACGATACCGATGCCCGCCTGGTGGCAGAGGAGATGATAGCTGATTGTCTTTCCCGGGTATGGATAACTGACTACGTGGCCGGCGCAGGTGAGAAGCCGGTGGTAACGGTGGGAACCATTCGCAACAAAAGCAGTGAACACATCGACACGGAAACTTTCACCAGCGATTTTGAAAGAGAACTGATAAACTCGGGTCAGGTAAAATTCGTTGCCAGCCGAATTCAGCGGGATGAGATTCGAGACGAACGCTTCGATCAACAGGAATGGGCTTCCCCCGAAACCATGAAACGGATCAGAGCCGAAACCGGCGCAGACTTCATTCTTTTAGGTGCCATTAAGTCGATAACCGATGAGATCGAAGGTACCAAAGTTGTATACTATCAGACTGATCTGGAAATGATCGATATTGAAAGCATGGAAAAAGTCTGGATCGGCACCAAGAAGATTAAAAAAGAGATCTCCAAGAAAAAGACCAAGTGGTAAAATTGGCGGATTTGATATCGATGGGTACTAAATGGGCGGCCACCTTTCTGCTTTTGTATCTGTTTTTATTTTTCGCCTGCGGCTCGGTAGCGACTAAAAAGGCGTTTTATGATCCTATAACTGCCGAACTTCAAGATAATAATTTTGACGCCGCCGTTCAAAAGATCGAAAACGCCAAAGCGGATAATAAATACGCAAAAAAAGATCGGTTTCTCTATTACGTAGATGCCGGATTGGCATATCATTACGCCTCCCATTTCGATGTTAGTAATCAGAAATTGACCCAGGCGGAAGATGCCGCGGACGAACTTTTCACCAAAAGCATCTCCCGGGCGGCAGCCTCACTCATGCTAAATGACAATGTCCTCGAATATGCAGGCGAGGACTACGAAATTCTCTATACCAACCTGATTAAAACACTCAATTATATTGCCAAAGGCGATTTCGACGACGCATTTGTCGAAATCAGACGAGCCAACGAAAAACTGAATCTGTTAGAGCATAAATATGGCGAGGTCTCCCAAAGATTCGACAAGGGCTCGCTCGATGATACCGTTAAGGTGGATATCAATTACCGGGCGAAAAAAATCAGGTTCAACAATGATGCTTTCGCCCGCTATCTCAGCATGCATATGTATTCTACCGAAGGCAAGATGGACGATGCCAGAATTGATTACGATCTGCTCAGGTCAGCTTTTTTAGAGCAACCTCACATCTATGATTTTGATGTTCCAGATATTAAATATTTCTCAGAGGACAAAGAGATACTGAGCGTGGTTGCCTTTGCCGGACTGGCTCCGGTAAAGGAGGCGCTTAATCTTCGCCTCCGGACCGATAAGGATCTGGACTTGGTGCAGGTATTATACACCGATCCGGAAAGAAAGGATTCTGAATACGGGCATTTGCCCATCTCGGTCTCTGAGGACTTTTATTTCAAGTTTTCCATTCCACAGATTGTTTCCCGCCCGTCTTATATAAGCCGGATAAGGGTTTTTGTCGATTCGGAGCTTATCGGTGGATTCGGAGCTTATCGGTGAATTGCAACTGCTTGAGGATGTGGGAAAAGTGGCACAGGAGACTTTCGAAGCCAAAAAGTCACTCGTCTACCTTCGCACTGTTGCCCGCGCCGTGGCTAAAGGTTTGGCCGCACATAAGGCAAAGAAGAAGGCTGACAGTGGAGGACTGGGGGGATGGTTGAAAAAAGCCGCAATCGACGTGGGAACTGATATATCCGAAAATGCCGACCTTCGCTGTTCGCGTCTGCTTCCCGGAAAAATCTATGTGGGCGATTTTGAGATCGAACCGGGAACCTATGATCTAACCATCGAATTTTTGGACGCAAATGGACATCTGGTCGGTGCCACTGACGTTTTTGAATATCAAGTTTTTAGAAACGCATTAAATTTGATTGAGGTTTTTTCGCTTAACTAAAAGATTTTGAAATAGCTTTTCGCTCAGCCCTACCGTTGGGATGAACCATACGGTTCACCCCGTTGGCGAGGCTAACTTCCCTCTTGTGGATGACGAGACCCCCACCCGAACGGAGACTCGTCTGGGATAACATCCACAGGGAGCATGATATGCGACTGATTGATTTGAAAACACTGAAGTTAACCAAATAAAGAGGAGGGATTATGTCCAACATGGAAAGAAGAGATTTTATAAGGTCCTTATTGGCTGGAGCTTCCGTGTTAGCGCTTGACTGGAGTCTCTTCCCAACCGGTGCAAGTGCCCAGATGGATGAGAACGAATTTGATGCGGTGATCATTGGCTCAGGTCTGGGCGGATTGAGTTGTGCCGCGGCTTTCGCCCGGCAGGGATTCAAACCTCTGGTTTTAGAAAAACACGACAGGCCAGGCGGATATGCTACCACCTTCAAACGACCCGGTGGCTTTATCTTCGATGTCTCCCTGCATTCCACTTCGGTCGGAGAAAGAGAGGGAATACATAATTTGATACCCGGCTTCCCGGAAATTACAGATGTGGAGTTTGTGCCGCATCCCAATCTTTACCGGGCAATCTATCCCGATTATGACTTCCGGGTACCCCAAAAGGACCTCCCCGGTTACATCAGTATGCTGAGCGGTTACTTTCCTGAGGAAAAGCAGGGCATCGAGGGGCTCTTTGAGGACATGAAGGGATTGGCTGGAGACATCAATAAGCTATCAAACGCCAAAGGCCAGGTCGATATGAGCCGCTTTCCAGTTGATTTCCCTCATTTATTCAAAAGCTCCCGTCAAACCTGGGGTCAAATGGTGGACGACCGGATCAAGAGTCCAAAGTTAAAAGCCATCGTCTCTGCACTCTGGGGATACTATGGGCTTCCGCCTTCCAAACTTGCCAGCATATATTACGCTCTTCCTACCATAAGCTATCTTCAAGACGGCGGTTATTATCCCATAGGCAGATCGCAAAAGATAAGTGACGCTTTCGTGAAATTTATTGAAGAGCGCGGCGGCAAGGCGATGCTCAACTCAAGAGTGGAGGAAATC
>LJUX01000042.1 GCA_001304155.1 candidate division Zixibacteria bacterium SM23_73_3 | reverse complement strand
GATCACCCCCATAGCCTTGGAGAAGGAGTTGCGTTTTGCCATTCGGGAGGGAGGACGCACGGTTGGAGCCGGGGTGGTGGGAGAGATAATAGAATAAGGTCAACGGTAAGAACCATATGGTTCATACCAACGGATTAAACGGGTCAACGGATTAAGCGGATACACTGAAAGCTTAAAGATAGTTTGTCCTAAAGGATTATAAGTTTATGCCCAGAGAGATTATCACCCTGGCTTGTGAAGTGTGTAAACAAAGGAACTACACCAGCACTAAAAATAAAAGGAAGCATTCGGAGCGAGTGAGCTATAAAAAATATTGCCCGTTCTGTAACAAACATACCAAGCATAAGGAGACCAGGTAGGAAAAAGTGAAAGATTTTGCTCAAGCTCAGCGGGGATATGGTTCGTATCAGTTTCGGCAATAGATTTCATTTATCTTATGCACACAAGAGTCCTGCGAATTTGGCTTTTGGATAAGAAAAAGAACTCTTAATTGAAAACAACTTTTTAAATGTCGAAGGGGTGAATGTTTTTCAAATCACTCGCATTTAATTTTTTTGTTTAACTGAAATATTGAAAAGATATTAGAACAGGTCTGTAGCTCTAATTGGTAGAGCGCCGGTCTCCAAAACCGGACGTTGGGGGTTCAAGTCCCTCCAGACCTGCTTGTGAGGATATTTTTATACTATGTTTGAAAAGATAAAGAAATTTTTAAAAGAGGTAAAATTCGAGCTTACCAAAGTTACCTGGACCAGCAAGCAGGAACTGATCTATTCTACCTATATAGTGATAGTGGTTTCCATAGTTCTGGCTATCTTTATCGGCATAGTTGATATGGTGCTTTCCAATCTGGCAAACATACTATTGGGGTGATGGACAAAGATAATCATTTTTGCTTTTCCGGGGAAGGATAGATACACAGATAGATGGAGAAAAAGTGGTATGCGGCTCATACCTATTCAGGGCATGAGCAGAAGGCTAAAAGATATCTGGAGAATGCCATAGTTACGCAGGGCTGGGAGGATAAGATGGGGAGGGTGTTGGTTCCCACCGAGACTGTGGTGGAGATGAAGCACGGAAAAAGGTCTACTACGGTTAAAAAATTCCTTCCCAGTTACATCTTAGTGGAGATGGTTCTAACCAGAGAGACACAGTACCTGGTGACCAGCACTCCTGGTGTCACAAGTTTCGTAGGCGCCGAGGGAAAACCTGTACCCTTGAAGACAGAAGAGGCCGAGAGGATCTTAAAACAGGTTGAGCGAGGGCGAACCAGAGATTTTGAGGAGATTCCCTTTAAGGCTGGAGATCAGGTGAAGGTGATCGATGGGCCTTTCACTGATTTTTCTGGGTTTGTCAGCGAGGTGGACCAGGAACGGAAGAAGCTGAAGGTGATGGTGAGTATCTTCGGACGACCCACTCCGGTGGAGCTGGATTTCCTTCAGGTTCAAAACCTTTAGCCCGCTATCCGGATAATTTTTGAATGGAGAGCAAAAAGCTTTATGCCGATGAGGTTTGTCTCCAATACGGTTCAAATAGAATCTACGGTTTACAAAAGGATATTGGTTTCTAAAATGCAAATGCGTAGAATGAGTAAGAAAAATTAAGCTTGGTGGATGGTTAGGAATTTCACCCCGTAACAACTCTAATTAAGGGGTGAGGTGTTTACTAAAAACATTTGGAAAAACACAAAAGGAGACTAAGGTAAAGTGGCGAAGAAGGTAATAGGGAATGTTAAGCTTCAGATTCCGGCAGGAAATGCCACCCCTGCTCCTCCGGTGGGTCCTGCACTTGGTCAGTATGGAATAAACATGATGGATTTCTGTAAGTTATTCAATTCCAAGACCCAGAACCAGGCGGGTTTGATCATTCCAGTGGTGATCACCATATATGCGGATAAATCATTTTCCTTCATCACCAAAACCCCACCTGCCTCTGTGCTTCTAAAAAAGGCGGCTGGGGTGGAGAAGGGTTCGGGGGAGCCCAATCGCATGAAGGTGGGTCAGGTTACCCGGTCCCAGGTTAAGGAGATTGCCGAGCAGAAGATGAAGGATCTGAATGCCTCCAGCCTGGAGTCAGCTGCCAGGCTGGTAGAAGGAACCGCCAGGAGTATGGGTATACAGGTGGTGGATTGATGAAAAGCTTAAAAAAAGGGAGTGAAACTTGAGGTTATGAAAAGAGGTAAAAATTACAAACAGGCGAAGGAAAAGGTGGGGAAGGGAAAATCATATAAACTGGAGGAGGCTATCAAGAAACTGAAGGACAGTGCCTACGCCAAGTTTGATGAGACGGTGGAGGTCTCGATGAGGTTGGGGGTGGATCCAAAACATGCAGACCAGATGGTTCGGGGAACCACTCTTTTGCCCAATGGAACCGGGAAAAAAGTGAAGGTGCTGGTTCTCACCAAGGGAGAGAAGGAGAAGGAGGCCAATGAGGCAGGAGCAGATTTTGTTGGATTGGAGGAGTACATAGAGAAAATCACCCAGGGCTGGTTAGATGTGGATGTGGTGGTAGCTACTCCGGACGTGATGGGACAGGTGGGAAAACTGGGGAAGATTTTAGGCACCAAGAGGATGATGCCCAACCCCAAATCTGGAACAGTCACTTTCGACGTGGCTAAGACAGTAAGAGAGCTTAAAACGGGCAAGATTGAATTTCGGGTGGATAAGGGAGGAAACATCAGTGCGCCCATCGGTAAACTTTCCTTCACCGAGGAGCAACTCGTCGAGAACGCTAAAGTTTTCCTGGATGTGATAATTCGAGCCAAACCCACCTCCGCAAAGGGAACCTATTTGAAAAGCGCCTTCCTCTCTTCCACCATGGGACCAGGAATAAGGCTGGACACATCGTCAGTTTTAACTATGCTTAAACAATAAAACGTTTTGTCTCGAAAATTCCCGGATATGACTCCATTGTCGGATACTTTGGGTTTAGTTTGTAAAAAAAGAGTGATGAAATAGAGGAGTTTAAAGGAATCGGTTATGTTGAAAGTGGAAAAGGAAAAGACGGTAAATGAACTGAAAGAGAGGCTATCTTTGACCAAAAGCCTTTTTCTCACGGATTTCAGAGGGCTGAATGTGGAGGAGATGACCAAACTGAGAAGGGAGTTGAAAAAGGGAAGGGCAGAGTATAGGGTGACCAAAAATACCATGATTCGCATGGCGGCGCAGCAAAGCGAATTTGAAGGGGTATTAGATTACCTGAAGGGTCCCACCGGCTTAGTCTTCTCCTATGAGGATCCGGTCAGCCCGGCTAAGGTGCTGTACGAAGTTTATAAAAGGGTTGAAAAACCAAAGATCAAAGTCATCTGGATGGAAGGGAGATTGTTAGACGAGAATCAACTCAAGAACTTAGCCGCCCTTCCTCCCAGAGAGGTTTTATTGGCTCAGGTTCTCTCCGGCTTAAATTCCCCTATGGCTAATTTCGTAGGTACTCTGCAAGGGATATTGAGAAATTTTGTGGGGATAATTGATGCCATAAAAGAGGCGAAATCAAAGTAAACTTAGTTTTTTAGGTTTCGGAGAATATCTAAACTTTAGGGTAGTTTTATCTTATTGTAAGAGAAAGAGATATAATATCCTGACAGCTGTAAGTGAGCATACGGTTGATTGATTGTGGTTTGACTCAAAACTGCTCGGGTGGTGCTTCTAAACGAGGTCTTATGCTTCGTTTCATCCGGCAAAATTGAGGGAAGCCAAATTAGCTAAGGTAGAGGTGAATGTTAATAATGGAGGTAAAGAAACCATGACCGCAGGTTCAGAGAAATCCACCAAGAAGGCAAGTGCCAAAAAAGCTGCAAGTTCTCCCAAAGAAGAACAAACGGCGGAGGCAACTGGCAACGTGGATCAGGTAATTGGAATTATTGAAAAGATGAACGTTCTGGAGCTGGCAGAGCTGTCCAAAAACCTTCAGGAGAAGTTCGGAGTATCCGCCGCCGTGCCGGTGGCTCAAATGCCGGTGGCTGGAGGAGCGGCTGAAGCGGCAGCACCAGCGGAGGAGAAAACCGAATTCTCAGCGGTGCTAGCTGCCGTGGGGGATAAGAAGATTCAGGTGATCAAGGTAGTAAGGGAGCTGACTTCCTTGGGACTGAAGGAGGCAAAGGATCTGGTGGATGGCGCACCCAAGCCGGTTAAGGAGGGGGTCTCCAAAGAGGAGGCAGAAAAGGTCAAAGCCAAATTGAGCGAAGTGGGTGCCACCGTGGAGATCAGGTAGATAGTAAAAAAATTCAAGTTATCTTAAGGACCAGACAAAAAGAACAAACAAAGATCTTAAAAAACGCAGGCTGAAGCTTTCTTGAGTCAATTGATCTTGTGACCCATCGAAATTTCGGCTTTAAGTTGCGCATCCATGTGAACTGGAGTGCAAACATTTATGTTTGCTAGGTAAAGCTAAAGCTTTACACTCCATTTTATCTCTTAAGGATTAGACTTTTTCGAAAATCTTTTTTGTGCATCTTAAAATTGATTGATGCAGAAGATAAGCTGGTTCTCAATGGGTGAGGTTAATTGATATTCAAAGGACCAAAAGGAATATTCGATTCAGTTGGCTGCTCCATATTGTCTTGAAGTTCAAAAAGCATTTTAATCTTAATCCTGTGGTTGAGAGATTGACCAAACTGGTTGATTTCTCTGACCCAAAGGAGCGTGGTGAAATTGGAGAAGATCAGAAGGGTAGAGAGGATATCCTTTTCCAAGCTTGAATCAGATCCGGAAATGCCCAACCTCTTGGAAGTCCAACTCCAGTCCTATCAGGAGTTTCTGCAGATGGATGTGGACCCGAAAAAGAGGGTAAATAAGGGACTTCAAGCCGTTTTTAACACCATCTTCCCTATAAGCGATGTCCGAGAAAACTATTCCTTAGAGTTTGTCAGATATTCGCTGGGGACCCCCCGTTACACCATACGGGAATGCTTGGAAAGAAATATGACCTATGCCGCTCCCCTTAAAGCTACATTGAGATTGGTGGTGCGAGAAAGCCGGGGGAAAAGCAAAACCGTAAAGGACATCATCGAGCAGGATGTGTTCTTAGGTGAACTTCCCCTGGTCACCGATAAGGGGACTTTTATAATTAATGGTGCAGAGAGGGTGGTGGTGAGCCAGCTACATCGTTCTCCGGGAGTCTTCTTTGACGAGGAAATCCATCCCAGTGGAAAGAGATTGTTCTCCGCTCGCATCATCCCCTATCGAGGTTCCTGGGTAGAATTCAGCCTGGATGTTAACGACGTGATGCAGGTCAACATAGACAGTCGAAAAAAGATTCCGGCAACCACCCTTTTGCGGGCGCTGGGGTATTCTGAGGACGAGGAAATCTTGGCTCTTTTCCATCAGATTGAAAAGGTGGAGCTTTCCGGCAGGAAGCAGACCAAACTGGTGGAAAGAATCTGTGCGGAGACCAAGTTGGACAAGACCACCGGAGAGGTGATCATCTCCCCAGGAGAGACACTCACCGACGCGCATATCGATCAACTTAAAGAGCTCGGGGTGAGCAAACTTAAACTTCTGGTATTCGACCCGCAGAAGGATGTTGAGGTGATCATCAATACTCTGCAGAAAGATCCCACCAAATCTCAGATTGAGGCCATGATGAAGATATACACCCTTTTGAGGCCGGGAGAGCCGCCCACCGAGGAGGTGGCAAAGGGCCTTTTAGAGAGGCTCTTCTTCACATCCAAGCGCTATGATCTGGGTGAGGTGGGGAGGTATATGATAAATCAAAGACTCAATCTCAATATTCCTTTGAACTTAACCATTCTGGACAAGCAGGATTTTGTATCAATAATCAGATACCTGGTGGGTCTCAAGAGGGGAGAGGGATATGTGGACGATATAGATCATCTGGGGAATCGTAGGGCTCGAACCGTAGGGGAACTCCTGTCCAATCAATTCTCCCTCGGACTTTCTCGGATGAGCCGTACCATCCGGGAAAGGATGAGCCTGAAGGAGGCCGACACCTTAACCCCCCATGATCTGGTAAATGCCCGAACCGTCTCGGCGGTGATAGTTACTTTCTTTGGATCCTCCCAGCTCTCTCAATTCATGGATCAAACCAATCCCCTTTCTGAGCTAACGCATAAAAGACGCCTTTCTGCTCTTGGTCCGGGAGGACTAACCCGGGAAAGAGCTGGATTTGAGGTGAGGGACGTACATCACACCCACTATGGGCGGATGTGTCCGATTGAGACTCCGGAGGGTCCCAACATTGGACTGATCGCCTCATTATCCACCTATGCTCGGATTAATAAATATGGTTTTCTGGAAACCCCTTATAGGAAGGTCAAAAGGAAGAAGGTGACCCAAAAGATCGAATATCTGACCGCTGACCAAGAAGATCACTATGTGATAGCTCATGCCAGTGAGCCGCTGCATAAGGATGGAAGGTTGACCAATACCATGGTGAAGGCTCGTCATCGTGGGGATTTTGTGGTGGTCCTTCCCCAGAAGATAGATTATATGGATGTTTCTCCCAAACAGTTGGTGAGTGCAGCGGCGGCTTTGATTCCCTTTCTGGAGCACGACGATGCCAACCGGGCTCTGATGGGTTCCAATATGCAGAGGCAGGCGGTGCCATTGCTTGTGACTGAACCACCCCTGGTTGGCACCGGCATGGAAAAAAAGGCGGCCTTTGATTCAGGAGCCATAGTGGTAGCCAAAAGGGGTGGAGTGGTGGAGTCAGTAACCTCAGAGAGGATTGTTATTCGACCCACCGATTACACCTCAGAGACGGATATCGCCGAGGTGGACGAATATGAATTGTTAAAGTTCAAAAGATCCAATCAGGACACCTGTATAAATCAGAAGCCCTTGGTGCAGGAAGGAGATAAAGTGAAAAAGGGGGACTGCATTGCCGATGGTGCCGCCACCTGCGCCGGAGAGCTGGCTTTAGGAAGTAGTGTTCTGGTAGCTTTTATGCCTTGGAGAGGATATAATTTCGAGGATGCCATCATCGTCAGCGAGAGACTGGTGGAGGATGATAGATTCACCTCTATCCATATCGAGGAGTTTGAACTCCAGGTGCGGGAGACAAAAAGGGGTGCGGAGGAGATCACTCGTGAAATTCCCAACGTTTCAGAGGAGGCTTTAGCAAACGTAGATGAGCAGGGAATTATCAGGATAGGAGCAGAGGTGGAAGCCGGGGATGTTCTGGTGGGAAAGGTTACTCCCAAGGGTGAAACCGAACTTTCCCCGGAGGAGAGACTGCTTCGGGCTATCTTCGGGGAGAAGGCAGGAGATGTCAAGGATGCCTCGTTAAAAGCTCCACCGGGAATGAAAGGAATAGTGATCGATACCAAGATATTCTCTCGCAAAGAGCGAGGAGAGGAGGTTAAAAAGACAGAGAAAAATGAGATAGCCAGACTCAAAAGATCGTTCCAGAAACAACTGGAGATTCTGAAGAATCTGAGAGACGAAAAGCTGGTAAAACTTCTGGAGGGGAAGACCGCCAAGACCGTGCGGAGTGCCAAGGATAACTCTATCGCCTTTAGGGCCGGATCAAAATTTAAGCAGGATTCATTCGAAAGGATAGACTTAGATGATGTGGTGGCAGAGAAGGGCTTCGCTCAGGACTCCAGAATTGACAACAAGGTAAAGGCACTTTTATCCAGCTACCATGATCTGGTAAATAGGAGAAAGGCGCAGTTCGACGTAGATTTAGAAAAAGTGATCCGGGGAGCGGAACTTCCTCCGGGAGTGGTGCAATTGGTTAAGGTAAGCGTGGCTACGAAAAGAAAACTTTCGGTGGGAGACAAAGTGGCGGGAAGGCATGGCAACAAAGGAGTGGTTTCCAAGATAGTGCCAGCAGAGGATATGCCCTATTTGCCAGATGGGACTCCGGTGGAGCTGATCTTAAATCCTCTGGGCGTTCCCTCCCGAATGAATGTGGGACAGATTCTGGAGACCCATCTGGGCTGGGCGGCCAAAAAAGGTGGATATTTCGTCTCCTGTCCCGTTTTCGATGGAGCTAGCTCAGATGAGATAAAACAATGCCTCCGCAAGGAGGATCTACCAGAATCAGGAAAGATCACCCTGTATGATGGCATGACCGGAGAGCCCTTTGATGAACCCATCACCGTGGGATACATATATATGATGAAGCTCTCCCATCTGGTGGACGACAAGATCCATGCTCGCTCTATAGGTCCATATTCTTTGGTTACCCAACAGCCTTTAGGGGGGAAGGCACAATTCGGAGGACAGAGGTTTGGAGAGATGGAGGTGTGGGCATTGGAAGCTTATGGCTCCGCCTACACCCTCCAGGAGATGCTTACCGTGAAATCGGATGATGTGGCTGGAAGGTCCAGAGTTTATGAGGCTATCGTAAAGGGGGAAAATCCGCCAGAGCCGGGAATTCCGGAATCGTTCAACGTTTTGGTCAAGGAACTACAGAGCTTAGGACTGGATGTGGAACTGGTGGAAAGTTAAAACGTTGCATTTAGATGAATGAAGTTGAAAGGTTAAACAGGAATAAATAAAAAAAGAGTCTATCCCCATAACCCTCAGGTGGGGAAAGGAGGTTGTTGATGGTTGAATTTCAACCAAAAAGCGTTAGGCGACCATCAGACTTCTTCGCTATAAAGATACAATTAGCATCTCCGGAGACCATAAGATCATGGTCTTACGGAGAGGTCACCAAGCCGGAAACCATCAATTATAGATCCTTTAAACCGGAGAGAGAGGGCCTTTTCTGTGAAAGGATATTCGGACCGGTCAAGGATTGGGAGTGCTCCTGCGGAAAATACAAAAGGGTCAGATTCAGGGGGATAATCTGTGATCGGTGTGGAGTGGAGGTAACCCAGTCTAAAGTACGCCGGGAAAGGTTAGGACATATAGAGCTGGCAGTGCCGGTTTCTCACATCTGGTTCTTCAAGTCCATACCCACCCGAATCGGATATCTTCTGGATCTATCCATAAAAGAGCTGGAAAGGATATTGTATTATGAATCCTATATCGTGATAGATCCAGGTAACACCTCTCTTAAGTATAGGGATATAATCTCAGAGGAAGAATGTGCTGAATTGGAAGAATCAGGCAAAGAGTTCATTGCTAAGATGGGGGCGCAGGCGATTTTGGAGATCCTTCGGCAGATAGATGTTGAAGAGTTATCCATTTCGCTTCGGGCTCAGGTGAAGATAGAGACCTCAGCTCAAAGGAAGAAAGATACTCTAAAAAGACTCCGGGTGATTGAGGCATTCAGACAATCTCAGAACAAGCCCGAATGGATGGTCTTGACCGTTCTTCCGGTCATCCCTCCGGACCTAAGACCGCTGGTTCCTCTGGAGGGGGGAAGATTTGCCACCTCGGATCTTAACGATCTCTACCGTCGGGTGATAAACCGCAACAATCGCTTGAAAAAGCTGATGGAGATAAAGGCACCTGAGGTGATTTTGCGTAACGAGAAGAGAATGCTTCAGGAGGCGGTGGATGCTCTTTTAGACAATGGCAGACGTTCTCAGTCTGTGCGGGGGGATTCCAGAAGGCCCCTTAAGTCGTTATCCGATCTTCTTAAAGGGAAACAGGGAAGATTCAGACAGAACCTGTTGGGCAAGAGGGTGGACTATTCAGGCAGATCGGTGATCGTGGTGGGACCGGAACTTAAGATCCATCAGTGCGGATTGCCCAAAACCATGGCCTTGGAACTTTTCAAGCCCTTCATAATTATGAAGCTGGAAGAGAAGGGCTATGTTCAGACGGTGAAATCGGCAAAGAAGCTGGTGGAAAAAGAACGTCCAGAGGTGTGGGATATCTTAGAGGAGATCATTCATGATCATCCTATTCTTCTCAATCGTGCCCCTACCTTACATAGATTGGGAATTCAGGCTTTCTATCCGGTTCTGATTGAAGGGAAGGCTATAAAGTTGCATCCTTTGGTCTGCGCCGCCTTCAACGCAGACTTTGATGGAGATCAGATGGCGGTGCACGTTCCCCTCTCCTTTGAGGCGCAGTTGGAGGCAAGACTTTTGATGCTTTCGCTGAACAATCTCTTAGCTCCTTCCAGCGGCCACCCCATCGCCACCCCCAACCAAGATATTGTCTTAGGATGCTATTACCTTACCAAAGAGAAACCCCGCCAGAAGGGGGAGGGAAAGATCTTCTCCTCCACCCATGAGGTGATTTCTGCCCATGATGCCAAAGAGGTGAATTTACACGCCAAAATCAAGGTCCAGATCGAAGACAAAATTGTGGAGACAACGACGGGACGAGTTCTTTTCAACCAGATAATCCCTCCGGAGTTGGGGTATTTCAACCAGCTGGCCACCAAAGGCAAAGTTGCAGATCTGGTAGCCGACGCCTATCGAAAGTTGGGATCTTATCGCACCTCTGCGTTTCTGGATGATTTAAAAAGGATCGGCTTTGAATATGCCACCTTGGCCGGGGTGACGGTGGCAGTGGATGACATGGTGATTCCGCCGGAGAAGGAGATCTTAATCGAAAAGGCACGCAAAGAAGTGGAAAAGATATTGAAGCAATATGAAAAGGGGGTGATCACCAACGGTGAGAGGTACAATAAGGTGATCGATACCTGGACCCGAACCACCTCGGAAGTGGGAGAGGTGATGTTTGAACGGTTGAAAAATGTGTATGACGGGTTTAACCCCATCTTCATGATGGCAGATTCGGGAGCCAGGGGGAGCCAGGAGCAGATAAGACAATTAGCCGGGATGCGAGGACTGATGGCTAAACCCCAAAAGAGAATTACCGGACAGATCGGGGAGATAATAGAATCTCCCATAGTGGCTAATTTCAGAGAGGGATTGGATGTGCTGGAATACTTCATTTCCACTCACGGCGCCAGAAAAGGTTTAGCAGATACCGCTTTAAAGACCGCAGACGCTGGTTATCTCACCAGAAGACTGGTGGACGTGGCGCAAGATGTTATCACCACCGAAGAAGACTGCGGCACCATCCTGGGGTTGAGCGTATCCGCTTTGAAGGAGGGCGAGGAGGTGATCGAGTCGCTGAGAGACAGAGTCCTGGGGCGGGTGGCGTCAGAAGATGTATATGATTCCATCACCGGAGACATTTTGGTGAAAGCCGGGGAGGAGATCAATGAGGAGGCAGCCGTTCGCATAGATGAGAGCGGTATAGAGACGGTACGCATCAGATCTATTTTGACCTGCGAATCCAGAAGAGGAGTTTGCTCCAGATGTTACGGGCGAAACTTAGCTACCGGGAGGATGGTGGACTTAGGAGAAGCAGTAGGGGTGATCGCCGCTCAGAGTATAGGAGAACCGGGAACTCAGCTTACCCTGCGGACCTTTCATATCGGCGGAACTGCGGCCCGAATCGCTGAACAATCACAGGTGAACGCTAAAAGCGAAGGAAAAGTAGTTTATAAGAACATAAAGTTCGTTACCAAGAAAAATGAAGATATGGTGGTTCTGGGGAGAGAAGGGAAGATGGAACTGTTGGATGAGAAAGGAAGGGTGAGAGCAAGGTATAATGTCCCTTACTCTGCCATCCTGCGTATCAAAAGTAACCAAAGGGTGGAAAAGGATGACGTTCTCTTCGAATGGGATCCTTATACCCACACCATTCTCTCCGAGCATTCCGGTCGGGTGGAGTTTGTAGACATAATTGAGAACGAAAGTTTTAGAGAGGAGTTGGATGAAACCACCGGATTGAGACAGAGAGTTATAATAGAACAGAAGGAGAAAGTGCTCCGTCCCCATATAATGATCAAGAGTGCAAAAGGAAAGAGACTGGACAAGTACTCCATACCCACGGGAGCTCACCTTTTGGTTCACCATGGCGATACAATCGAGGCGGGAGAGTTTTTGGTCAAGATCCCTCGCGATATCTCCAAGACTCGCGATATAACCGGTGGACTCCCCCGGGTGGCAGAACTGTTTGAGGCTCGTAAGCCCAAGGACCCGGCGGTGGTATCAGAGATTGATGGACTGGTGGAGTTTGGAAAAATCATCCGGGGTGCCACTCAGATTTTGGTCAAGGGATTTGGAGGCGAGACGAGAGAGTATTTGATACCTCATGGGAAACATCTGAGGGTGCACGATGGAGATCGAGTCAAAGCCGGTCAGAGGCTTTGCGAAGGGCCCATTGATCCTCATGACATCCTCAAGATCAAAGGGGTTAACGCGGCGCAGGAGTATCTGGAAAATGAGATCCAGCAGGTTTACCGGCTTCAGGGAGTGAAGATAAACGATAAACACATCGAGGTGATAGTGAGACAGATGCTGCAAAAGGTTAAGGTGGAGGACATCGGCGATACCAACTTCTTGGAGGGAGAGCAGGTGGACAAAATCAGGTTCAGGGAGGAGAACGAGAAGGTCATTGCAGAAGGAGGAGAGCCAGCCACCTTCCAGCCTCTGCTTTTGGGAATAACCAAAGCTTCCCTCTCCACGGAGAGTTTCATCTCCGCCGCCTCCTTCCAGGAGACTACTCGAGTGCTAACCGAAGCGGCCATAAATGGAAAGACAGATTATCTTTTGGGCCTTAAGGAGAATGTGATCATCGGACATCTGATCCCTGCTGGTACCGGACTGGAGAGATACAGAAGTATAAGGGTAAAAGAAAAAGAGGAAACCAAGGAGCGGGTGGAGATTCTCGAAGAGATGCAATAGGTAAATCAATGTATAGGGCAACAATAGTTTTGGCGATAGGCTTTTACGAAAGATGACCCATTGATTCTGTAGAACAAAAAGATGAAAGGGAGTTGATTCTTCTGAATTCTGGGCAGATATTCCAGAAAGGGAAGAGTGGCATACTCTGTTTTGAAGAGGTGGTTTATTTAAGACCTCACCGACAAAAGAGTGATCGGATCTGCCGAAGGGTACGATTGGTGTTTGATCTGGTTAAAAAATGTATGTAAATTGTTGTGTGTAAATCTGAGGGTTGATTTGAAAATATTGAAAGAAAAGGCTTGACATTTTCTAAAAAGTGGATATTTTGAAAATTTAATTTGCCGAACCTTGGCGTCTGAGGCACGTGCGAGAAAATTCAATGTTTGAGATTGGGAGTGATTTTCTCAAATAAGAATGGATGAATCGAAAAATGTAAAGGAGAAGGATCCTTGCCGACCATAAACCAGTTGATTAAGAAAGGCAGGAAGGCCATAAAATCCAAGCCTTCCACTCCTGCATTACAGGGAAGTCCACAAAAACGAGGAGTTTGCACCCGGGTTTATACCAGCACTCCCAAGAAGCCCAACTCCGCTTTGAGGAAAGTGGCTCGGGTGCGGTTGACCAACGCCTTTGAGGTTACTGCTTATATCCCGGGAGAAGGACATAATCTCCAAGAGCACTCCATTGTACTGATCCGGGGTGGAAGGGTAAAGGATCTACCCGGGGTAAGATACCACGTGATCAGAGGCACACTGGATACCAGTGGGGTGACGGAGCGAAGACAGGGAAGGTCAAAATACGGTGCCAAAAAGCCGAAAAAGACAGTCACAGAGTAAAAGGAGTTAAAGACACAAATCTGCAGACAGACACTCTTCTGTGTAGCAGAATTTTTTTGTATGTGAGAAAAATCTTTTGAGGACGAAGTTATGCCAAGAAGAAAAGCGGCGGTTAAAAGAGAGCGGACGCCGGACTACAAATTCAAAGATGTTTTAGCTGGTCAGTTCATCAACTATCTGATGCGAAAGGGAAAGAAGAGCACGGCGGAGAAGATATTTTATGATGCAGTTGAAATTCTCACCAAAAAGACCGGCCAACCGGGGCTGAACGTCTTCAAGAAAGCTTTAGAGGGCGTGCGTCCCATCCTGGAGGTGAGACCTCGCCGGGTGGGAGGTGCCACCTATCAGGTGCCTATAGAGGTCAGATCGGACAGAAGCATCGCTTTAGCCATGAGATGGATAATAAGCTATACCAACCAAAGAAGCGGACATTCCATGGCAGAGAAACTGGCGGCAGAACTTTTAGCCGCCTCCAAAAATGAAGGAGCCTCCGTCAAGAAAAGGGAGGATACCCATAAGATGGCTGAAGCCAATAAGGCTTTTGCTCATTTCAGGTGGTAGGAGATAATGTAAGCAAGAAGTTAGCTTAAAACAGATCCTTCGTGGAATCCTCCGATTTCGATCTGGTGCTGAGGGATTTTTTTATATGGCCGCGAAAAAAGAATAAAAAAAGTAGCCCAAAGTAGTCTCAAGTGCTGAAAACAACGACAAAGGAAGTCACTGAAGCTCATAACAGGTTGGCTTTTATGCCCAGAGGTTTTCCATTACAAAAGTTGCGGAATATCGGGATAATGGCACATATTGATGCCGGCAAGACTACCACCACCGAGCGCATCCTTTACTATACCGGCAAGACTCACCGGATGGGGGAGGTGGATGATGGTGCAGCAACCATGGATTGGATGGAACAGGAGAAGGAGAGAGGGATAACCATAACCGCCGCCGCCACCACCTGCTTTTGGGAAGGACATCAGATAAACATCATAGATACCCCTGGACACGTGGATTTCACCGTGGAAGTGGAAAGGTCGCTGCGGGTGCTGGATGGAGCCATCGCCATTCTGTGTGGAGTGGGAGGGGTGGAGCCTCAGTCTGAGACGGTGTGGAGACAGGCGGACAGATATCATGTTCCCCGGATTGTTTTCGTAAACAAAATGGATCGAATAGGATGCAACTTCGAAAACGCTGTCACCATGTTGAAGGAACGTCTGGGAGCTAATGCTATCCCTATACAGCTCCCCCTCTGTCAAAAAGAAAAATTCTCTGGAATAATCGATTTAATCAGCATGCAATACCGGATCTATCATGAGGAAAGCTTGGGTGCCACCTTTGAGGATATTCCCATTCCTTCAGATTATCTGGATAAAGCAAAAAAGAGCAGGGAAGAGCTTCTGGAGGCTTTGACCTTTTATGATGATCAGCTTTTGGAAAAATTTTTAAATGATGAACCCATACTTGCAGATGAGATAAAAAGAGCATTAAGGAAAGCCACTCTGGATGTGAAGGTCTTTCCGGTGCTTTGTGGGTCAGCTTTTCACAACCAGGGGATCCAAAAGCTTCTGGATGCGGTGGTTGATTTTCTACCCTCGCCTCCGGACATACCTCCGGTGAGAGGCATAAATCCGATTAAGAACAGAGAGGAGGAAAGAATCCCTTCAGATAACGAGCCTTTCTGTGCCTTAGCTTTTAAATTAGCCTCAGACCCTTACGTAGGCAAACTAATCTATTTTCGGGTTTATTCCGGGAAGTTGAAGGTGGGGAGTGTGGTTTTTAATGCAAACACCAGGGTGAGGGAGAGGATGGGGCGTATCTTAGAGATGCACGCCAACAAGAGGCTGGATAAACAGGAGGTGTTCACCGGAGACATTGTTGCTGCGGTGGGTTTGAGAAAAACTATGACTGGTCACACCCTCTGTGACCAGAAAAAGCCGATCATCTTAGAAAAGATGAGCTTTCCCGAGCCGGTGATCTCGGTTGCCATCGAACCCAGGACCAAGGCGGATCAGGACCAATTAAGTCAGGCACTTTCTAAGCTGGCAGAGGAGGATCCTACCTTCAACGTGAAAATAAACTCAGAGACCGGACAGACCATAATTTCGGGGATGGGAGAGCTCCATCTGGAAGTTTTAGTGGAGCGGATGATGAGAGAGTTTGGGGTGAAAGCCAACATAGGAAAGCCGCAGGTGGCTTATAAGGAGACCATCACTATTCCAACTGAGGCGGAGGGGAAGTTCATCCGGCAGACCGGGGGCAGGGGACAATACGGATGGGTGAAAGTGAGATTGGAACCTTTGCCCAAAGGGGACGGGTTTGAGTTCGAAGATGCTACCAAAGGCGGAATCCTGCCCAAAGAATTTGTTCCTGCGGTCAAAAAGGGAATAGCTGAATCCATGCAGAGCGGTGTTTTGGCAGGATATCCTATGGTAGATATTAAGGCGATCCTTTTGGATGGGAAGTATCATGAGGTGGATTCCACTGAGTTGGCTTACCGGATTTCTGGCTCCTTGGCTTTTCAAGAGGCGGCCTCCAAAGCCGATCCTGTTCTTTTAGAGCCAGTAATGGATGTGGAAGTCGCTGTGCCTGACGAATATTTAGGAGATGTGATAAACGATTTGAATTCCCGCCGGGGAAATATCCTGGGCATTCATCCCAAAGGAGATGTTCAGGCAATTTCGGTAGTGCTTCCTTTATCGGAGATGTTCGGCTATGCCACCAGGCTCAGATCTCTAAGTCAAGGTCGAGCCATCTTTACCATGGAATTTGATCATTATGAGCAGGTGCCAAAAAACATCTTCGAAGGTTTGATCACCCGACTGAGGGGATATTAAACTCTCAGGTGTAATTGCTGACAGGGACCTGTTGGAGGCGCAGTCTTTGGTGAAAATGGTGTTCAAAAAAATATAAAGAGAAAAGGAGCTGGAGGTAATTTTATGGCCAAGCCGAAATTTGTACGAACCAAGCCGCATGTGAATGTTGGAACCATAGGACATGTTGATCATGGTAAGACCACGTTGGTATCG
>LJUX01000088.1 GCA_001304155.1 candidate division Zixibacteria bacterium SM23_73_3 | reverse complement strand
ATCTACATACTGGGCAAAAGTGGGCAGGGCTACGAAAAGCAACACTAAAATGCAGATAAGCTGAAAAAATATGGGGCGTTTCAACATAAAAAACCTCACAATCTGGAATTACAGGAAACAAGGGATTCTCATCTTGGATACCTTTTATGAGAGATTGAGTTTATATCTTTAATATATGTATTTTTTCTCTATTGGCAAGAAGATTTTGCTTGACAAACGAGGGAAGCTTCTGACTGTCAAGAAACGCAAGCCTCCATCCGCCCAGAGGGAAAGCAGATGCCTCGATCATTATGAGAACAGAACCGAATCTACATAAGCCCTTGTGACCCCACCACCCCTACCCCCCAACCTATCCCCCGGAGAGAACCTATTATGCCATTCCTTGACGTCAGACCCAGCCAGATGAATATACAATTGAGTCGTACTCTGAGTCGTATGTCCCAGGATCTTCTGGAGGATGGAGGAGGAGCCACCGGACTTTACCCAGAAGGTTCCTGCTGAGTGGCGGAGGAGGTGGGGGGAGACTTTGATTCCAGCCTTCTTGCCAATACGGTCAATAATCCGTTCTACCGACCTCAGAGGCAATGGATGCCCGTCGCCCTACACACCAGAAAGTCACCAGGAATGTCACGCCTGGACTTCGACAGGAAATAGTGAACTCTCTTGATCGTTCTTGTCCCGAGAGGAATGCACCTTTCCTTTCGACCCTTCCCGTAGACTTTGATCATCCCGGCTTTGAGATCTACGTCTGAGACCTTGAGGCGAAGGAGTTCTCCTAGACGAACCATTGTATCCCAGAACAGCAGAAGCATTACGTAATTCCTGTAGCCTGTGAACGTCCGTCGGTTGGGGACGCGCAAGAGCCTCTGCATTTGTTCTTCTGTGATTATCTTAGGAAGCCTCCTCTCGGCTCTGATCAGCTTGATACTCTGCATCGGATTTCCGTTCTCCCAGAGATCCTCTCTGCAGAGGTAGTTGAAGAACAATCTGAGGACTCGTATTCTGCCGTTTACGGTGTAGTCGGAGACTCTGCCTTTCATCCACAGGATATAAGATTGAACAACGGCTGTATCCACGTCCTCGAAGGAGATATGCTTTGACCGTATGAAGCGATAGAAATCTCGTAGTCTCTCACCGTAGACATCTATGGTCTTAGGAGCGAGGTTCTTCACCTTGCAGTCGAAGTAGAAGCTCTGAAGATGTGTTGCGATACTTGATCCGTCCACCGAGTCGATTAGTGCCTGGAGGAAATCAGGCGTCCTTTGGCCCATTTCCACCACCCTTTTTTTCAAAGATTTTCTTGACATAAGGCATGGGAAGGCATATAATTATGCCATGCGCCTTTAGCTCAGCTAGGTAGAGCAACTGACTCTTAATCAGTGGGTCGGGGGTTCGATTCCCTCAAGGCGCACATTCTTTGAAAAGCCAACCTGATGGGTTGGCTTTTTTTATCCCGCGGTGCACCACAAGCCGGTATTTCTGACCTTTCTGATATCCGTTTTGCTTTTTTCTCTGCCATTGCATGGTGCTTCAAGAGGGATTGTTGGTTTTACATATGACGAGTATCTGCGTACGTAGCTCCTATTCATGATGTTGACCTAAACAAGATTTTGCACTCCAAAAGACTGTTATTCGCTCTCCAATAACAGTGGAGCTATCCTTTTCACCATTGAAGTTGTGGTTCGACACTCACCATAAATGGTGAAGATGCTCTTGGTGGAAAGAGAGACTAGGAGGTTGGGGGCAGAATGGGGTTCCAAGCGGCCACCAGCTTGCCAAGGGTTTGCCAACTCCTCCGCCATCTTTTCTGTGCCTGTCGGGTCCCCAGACCCTACAGGAAACGCTGACTCACCCGCCAGGTCAGGGACCTGGCGGGCACAAAATTGTGTTTCATCTTATCCCAGGCTGGATGCCTCATGTTTTTCGAATACATTTATCCAGCTTGCCAAGTCCTCCGCCATCTTCTTTATTTCGATATCCGGATTCTTCAGAAGAGCAGGCGCATTAATTCTGATTTTATCTTTTGGAACACTTAGGCGATAGCAACCCAGGCGGTTGTTTTCTATGAAAGACTGCCCCGGTTCCAAGCTGGGTATTATCTGCTTCTTCAGCCTGTGCAGGTATCTGGTCTGGTTTTCTCACGGCTCGAAATCATTTTTATGTATCCATCCTTCTTCATTTTTGAAAGCTGCCCGGGTTAACTTCACCAGATATTTAAAACTTTTTGCAGGGAGATTTACTCCTCTTCCATTAACCAGAACCAAAAACTTATCCTTTACCGGCGTCCCATCGATCACCAAATTTATGTCCTCTCTTATGCAGGTTCCAACTTTATACGTAAAGTTTTTCTTCTTCTTTTTGGGCTTTGCCCTTTTCTCTATTCTTTCTTTTAACCTCTGTGCCACACTGTTTGGCATCACTCTTCCCAGCTCTTCAAGCTTTGCCTCTTTGATTTTCCTTAAACTGCAAAAGCCTCCGTTTATCAAATTCCAGATGTAATCCCTTCCCAAGCCGGGTACCCTGAGACGAGCAAATTTGATTACTACATCATTCACTCCGAAATTCACTTCCAAAGAAAGTCTTTTTAGAAATTGAACCAATCTTTTATCTGAATTCAAAACCCTGGCTATCCCATGAGCAGAATCTAAGAGCCAGCTTACCCTTTTCCCGATCTGTTCAATCTGTCCGGAACGACAAAAATACTTGCTTTCCATATCCAAAGTAGTGCTTGAGGTTGTCCATTCACAAAGAAGGAGGCCCAGCTTTACCAGCCTGGTTTCCTTAGGAGAAAAGCTGATCTTTGCATCCAACAGGTTTTTGATCTCTTGCTCTGGAGGAGAAGCATCCTTATATCTTTCAGTTAGGGCTTTCTCATATACCCGGTTCTGTTGTTCCCAGAAGCCCACGCTTATGTAGACATCCTCTCCATCCTTTGTATTCAGAACCGAATAAAACCAGCTGAAAGGATCGAGATCTGTCGTCCTTTCCAATTTTTTCTTAATGGAAATACCGGTGCGAATGGAGATATCCTTGAACGCACACACATGTCCCAATCTGGAAGGGGAGAGAGTTTCACCACTTTTTAGAAGAATCTTCTCTTCGACGAGTTGTTTTACTGTTTCCTTCAGCATATCTTCATCCTGTGCTATTGGTTGTCCATCTAGGCTAAAGCTTATCACTTGCTTTAAGTGAGACAAACTTTTTCCTGCGCCAGAGGCGACCAGATCCAAAATCACATCCCCCAGCTCTTTTTTGTAAAGTTGCGAACTTATCTTTTCTTCCTCTCCTTCAACGTATCCTTCCCAAAGGGAATCAAACTGAAATCTGTTTTGAGCGATTATTATGGATCTCCCGAAATCTTTTTGAAGACCAAATCTCCCTGCCCTTCCCGACATGTTCTCATACTCGCTCCAGCTTATGGGCAACATCACTGCTTTGTTGGAATACTCTCCCTTCTCGAACTTTTGCGTTTCTATGAACACGGTTTTGGCAGGAAGATTTATTCCCAAAGAAAGGGTGGTAGTGGAGAATATTACCCTGATTTCTCCCTTCAGATAGAAATACTCTATCACTTTTCTTTCGTCTGAGGTTAAATCTGCATTGTGGAAAGCCACCCCTCCCTGTAAGCAAAAGACGAGCTTTTCTTTGAGGGTGCTATTCTCCAGCTGGGATAGGGCTTCGATGGCATTTAAACTTGAGGGAAGCTTGGTTTGCTCCGAGAAAAGAAGGGCACAATCCTCGCAGGTCTTCTTGCTTTTCAAAAATACTAAAACCTGCTCTCCATCTTTAAGCAGTTTCTTTAGGTTGGCGAAAAGAATCTGGTGTGACTCCTCTGAGTCGAGCTCTACCAATTGGGATGTTCCCTCCTCGCCGGAGTTGTATTTTCTGAAGTGGAATTTTCCATCAAGGAGCACTCCCTGCAGAAGCTCCACCGGCCTGGATTTCTCTAAAAGCAACTCACATCCCAGCCAGGATGAGAGCTGATCTGCATCTTTCAATACCGCCGAGAGGCCCAAAATCTGGGGAGAGTATTTCGAGCTTTTGATTTTAGTTAAAGCCAGCTCCAGTACAGCTCCCCGGGAGGGATCGGCGATCATCTGAAGTTCATCCAGCACGATCAAATTGACCTGGCTTAAGATGTCTAAATTTTTGATCAGGAGCTGATTGAATTTTTCATAGATCATGATAGCCAGATCGAAATTTCCCTTTTCGATCTCCCTGTCATCTTCCTGTCGGTCTCTGGTGGAGATAGCCACTCCAATACCCAGTCCGCCATATTTTTGACAGAAGTCAAAATATTTCTCCTCGGCAATGGCTTTCAGGGGAATTAAAAAGATCACTTTTTTTCTTTTGAACAGATTTGCCACTGCCGCCATCTCTCCGCAAAAGGTTTTGCCGGAGGAGGTGGGAGCAGAGATGATCAGACTTTGGCCATTCAGAAGATTATGCTTAGTTACCGCCACTGCCTGCAGGGGCAGAAGCTTCTCTCCCTGGTTTTTCCTCCAGCTTTCGATTACCGATTCCGGAATGCCATATCTTAAAAGCTTGTCCACTTTCCACTTTCATCTCAACCTCCGGGTTTAATGCGGTTCTTAGTTCGTGGTTCATGGTTCATAGCTAAAAGCTTTTACCATGAACCGTGAACTATGAACTAATAACCGTTGTCGAAGACAATATACTGCACATTTGTGCAGATGTCAAGCAAAAAAAAATAAAAAAATGTTTTCCTCGACCAGTGAACCCTCATGCCCTTCACACAAGGTTCTTTACTTTATAATAAACTTCTTCAACATCTTTTCCTCAACTTGACCATCGATAAAATCAACCAAATCCCGTATCAACTTTTTGTAATCTATGTGTCCTCTTTTTTCAGGAGTTACAAAAACTACTTTCACGAGTCTTTCTTGGTGGTTAGTTTTTATAATCATCCTATGTCCCTTCCGACCTCCGACCCAAAGCTTTCTTATTTTTCCAGCGAGATCTTCTGGAAGGAATTTCAAGGGTGTTCCTGCGTTCACCGGGTCACTGGAGATTACTCTAAGTTGCGTGTCAATCTGCCGTTTTAGCGGTGAATTCTTCTGAAGATGCTTGTATTGGTAGTCGAAGATTCCGTGCCACACTATCTTATAAGAAGTCAATCCCCCTCCATGCCGTTTTAAAGACGTCTCATTGCGCTTATGAAATCAGGATCAAGGCCAAGCTCCAAATCTTCACAGTCATCGTCAGATAAATCGACAGGAATTCTTTTTGGCAGCTTTTCACCAAATAGAACGTTAATGTCATTTTTTACTGCCTCTAAGAATTCTGCATCCGAATGTGCCTTTTCCAGTAGCTCCTCTTCTGAAAGATATCCGTAGG
>LJUX01000087.1 GCA_001304155.1 candidate division Zixibacteria bacterium SM23_73_3 | reverse complement strand
ATTATCAGCTCCTGGTTTGATGCAGTTCATCCAAAATATAAGACCCCCATCCGCACCATTCTGGTGTTTTCTGGAATCGGGGTAATTGAAACCATCTTATCCTTTCTTACCCCTTCTGCCATGGACACATTGGCAAACATGTATGCCTTCGGGGCAACTTTGGGATATACCATGGTATTCATTGCTCTAATTAAATTGCGATTTTCCGAGCCCTGGACCCCGCGACCTTATAAGATGCCTTTGAATATTAAACTCAAGTACAAAGGGAGAAAAGTCCTCTTCCCTGTTTTAGGGGTGATCGGAACATTAGGAGTTGCCACGATACTATTCATGGTGGTCCTAACCCACAGCATCGGGCGAATTGCCGGACCTGCCTGGATTCTGCTTTGTTTCGGCTACTACGCCTGGTACCGAAAGTCCCAGGGTCTGCCCATCTTCAAAAGCATAGACCACAATTGGGAGAAACAACAGATGGACGTGCTAAGCTCGGCAGAGGAATTCGATCTATTGGAGCAGTATAAACTGGCTTTGGCTGAAAGAGATAAAAAGAGGGTGGAATTAAAATGAGTTTTTTTAGACCTGGTCAATCTGCCTCGCCCATGCCTGATAGACTGTCCAGAACGGACTATTACCAAATTTTAACCAGCGTTCTTATGGTGATCCTGGGAGCGCTAATTTTAATTAGATCAGTAAGTGGCAGCATCACCATAATGACCCTGCTTGTAGGTGGTGGATTTTTGACTCTGGGTGCTTATCGGCTTAATTTCGTTATTAAATATTTTAAAAAGAGACGAAAATGCAACCAAATGTGACCTTTCTGGGAGCAGCCTTAGCTGCTTTGTTTACCATATCTGTAGGGGCATTGTTGTGGTGGATGCTCCATCCCCCTCGGCAGATTCAGCCGGCAGTGGCTGTTGCCCGCCATGCGGTGGGAGCTTTCAAGCGAATCTTGGTCCCCACATCCGGAGTGCCTTATTCGGAAAAGGGTATAGAGTTAGCCTGCCGCCTGGGAACAGAACAGGAGGCAGAGATTGTGTTGACCTACGTTTTGGAAATTCCCAGAACCCTACCGCTGAATGCACATATTCCAGAAGCGGAGAAAGAGGCAAATGAGGCTTTAAAAAGAGGAAAAGAGATAGTGGAATTGCACAATCTGATTCCCATTCTCAGATTGGAAAGAGCCAGGGAAGCTGGCGAAGGAATAGTCAAGGTTGCTAAGGACAATGACGTAGACGTTATAGTTTTGGGAATGCGCCCCACCTGGCGGGGCAGCCAAGCTGGCTGGGGAAAGACTACGGATATCCTGTTGCGAAAAGCCCCCTGCGAGGTGGTCATTGATAAATTGCCGGAATAATAGTCTATTCCCAACAGATTAAACAAATTGAACAGATCATAGATCAGTTTAATCTACTTCATCTGTTGGGAATCAATTGAATGGAGAACAAATATGAAAGTGGTGATTTTAGGATGCAGTCGGGTGGGAGCCATGTTAGCCACCGGTCTGGCTAAGGATGGAAATGAAGTTGCAGTGATAGACTCAAAGGAAAGCTCGTTTGTGAGACTTCCCAAAGACGCACAGATAAAAAGGATACTGGGAGGGGGAGTCGAACACGACACCTTGAAAAAAGCTGGAATAGAGGAAGCAGACGTTTTCTTGGCTCTGACCAACAGCGATAATGCCAACCTCACAGCGGCTCAACTGGTAAAACAAACATTTAAGGTTCCCCGGGTGGCAAGCCGGATTTACGATGTTCAGAGGGCTAAGGCTTTCGAAGGACTGGGACTTGACATCATCTGCCCGACTGTGGATACGGTGGAAAAATTTCAGCAGTTTCTGAAGTCGAAATAAATGGGAGATTCGAAGCTGATTTGACGGTTGCGATGCCCAGACGGGCAGGCAGACGCCCCTGTTAGGGCGTCCGTTCTCGTATCGATGCTTGAAGCACGAAGCTCGAAATTGGTGGAACTGCAATAAAAGCTCGAGGTTCAAACTTAAACTATCGAGCCTCGAGCTTCTTTTGAAAAAAAAACGATATTTATTAACGAAAAAACGAGGATGATCTTATGTATATAGTTATCGTAGGTGGCGGAGACGTGGGACTATCCCTTACCAGACTGCTTCAGGAGGAAGAGCATGAGGTGGTCCTGGTGGAAAAAGACCCCGAACGTTTCAGCAAGCTTTCCGACGAATTAGGAGAGTCAGTGATAATGGGAGATGGGGCCGAACTGGGAACCTTGCTCAACATGGGAGCTAACCGGGCGGACGTTCTGGTGGCTGTCACCGGCACAGATCAGGATAATCTGGTCATCTGCCAAATAGCCAAACTGATCTATCTCATACCCCGCACTATAGCCAAGGTAAACGATCCCAAGAACGAGGAGCTTTTCTCCTCCCTGGGCGTGGACGCTACTGTCTCCAGCACCAAGACCATCGCTTCCTTGATCGAAGAGAAGATCGATGCCGGGATGGCCATACCGCTTCTGGCTTTCAAAGAGGGTGGGGTGGAGATATTCAAAACCGAGCTTTCCAAAGAGTCATCTTTGATCAACAAGAAAATCTCCAAGCTCAAACTGCCCCAGGATTGTATAATCATCGCCGGCTTGAGAGGAAATGAGGTTATAATTCCCAGAGGGGATACCAGATTCCGGGAAGGGGATACAATAATTATGTTGATAAGAAAGGAGAGAAAGGAAGCTTTCAAACGCCTCTTTCTGGAAGCGGTGTAACCACAGGCACAGAAGGTCTGCAGGTAGACAAGCCCGAAGATTGGTTGACCATCCATTTAATTTACGTAGCGATTATGAGGGAATTCTGCTTTTTAACAAATTAAAATTTTTTTCGATTTCCGCGATATACTCCTTAGCAAAAGCAGCCCCCACGCTGAATTTATCTCTCTCCATATTAAAATTTATCAGATCGAACCGATAATATATTCTATGCAAAAGACGTAATATCTCCTCATCTTGGATGCTCTCGGAGATTTTCAGTCTAGCCGAATCCCACAGGGCAGTATAGACTCTAGAAAAAGAAATCTTATTATTTTCCAGCAAATCAATAAGCCCCTTACAACGACTTATGCCTTCTTCGATTTCCTTGTATATGGCTTGGAGTACATGCTTTGCATACTCTTTTTGGTCTTTTTTGTGCCACGAGCGTTTTATCCGCTCGACAAAGAGTGTTCCTGCAATCCCAAGTCCAAATCCAATAAAAATGGATATTATATCTGGCCTGAGCCCTGTCATTTCAGAACCTCCGTAGTCTAATCGAAGTTAAACTAGAAATATTTGCCAATGAGCTTTTGTAACTCGGACCGGTTCAATAACTCTATGTTGTTTGAATTTGCTAATTCGACAGCCGAACGAGTAAATTGACTGTTTGTAACAACCATACCTCTATCCGCCCCATAGTGTTTTACCGCCGCGACCGCTTGCTGTATAGCTTTATTATTTATTTTGGCACTTTGTCTTTTTGCTTGGACGACAATCTTCTCCCCCAACTTACTGATAATCAAATCAGCACCTTGGTCGCCTGACAATTTTGTATGCTCCACCCTATAGCCCATTTTCCCAAAAAGCGTTTTTAAAAAGTGTTCAAACTCGTAACCTGTAATCAGGTCTAGGTCATCCATTGACACATAAGACTCTTCCTCAACCATAAGCTTCTCCTCGAAGTAGCGAAGCTCCTTCTCTTTTTTAATTCTCCTAACCCTATCACTCAATTCGTATGGGGGTTCTTCTCTTAGCAGATCTGTGCTTAGATATTTCTTATTGTCATCTTCATCGAAGTCAATTTTCATTTCTTTTAGTAACCTCTTGAAATCATGTAGATACGCATAGTAGTCATCCCCATACACCTCTAATAAATTTGTTATATATTCTTCTAGTTTTTTAGGCTTATGATGTAGCATTTTTCTTTTGAAATCTTTATAATCCTGCGTCTTTGTTTCTTCTTCAATTAACAAGTTGATTTGCTTATCATCAAATCGAATTCCTTTTTCTGCGAGTAAATCTTTTAGTTTATTAAGATGAGAATCATAATATCCATTTTTGTATTTCCTAACAAAGCTTTCTACATATTTATAATCTCCACTGGAAATGAGTGCTTCTTTTTTCTTATTGAATTCTCTCTTCTTTGAGCGCTTATCCAATAAGTAGATTATCAGCCCGAAGAACGTTATGCCCAACAAGCACAGTAACACACCCCAACGAGATTGCAAATCGCTAAGGGAGTAAATCAATGCGATGATCCACCCTACAACAATAGCTGCTAATGTACGTGCCTGCTCTTCCTTCATGTCAAAACCCCCTCGCAGTTCATTCCTTCTTTGAAAAATATCCCAGTGGTAAAAGGCGCCTCCTTCTTGCTTTGCCTACCGTGAAAACATTGACTTGCGCCATCATCCAAAAAAGGTGTTATAAGTTCTGTAGGTCTACGATCATTCTGTGCTTAATATTATGCTATTACCTTCCAGAAATCAAGAGAAAAAAGTCGCACAGACAGTCTTCTTTCAAATCCAAAAGTTAAGTTTTAGAAAGGATTCAGCTAAGGCAATGGATGGTAAGCCTCGAAACCTTCCGGCGGGAGCTGAACTTTATTCATACGAATAATGGATTTGTATTTGGTATCTACAAAAAAGTTCATAAAATTTCTTGACAAATCTTAAAAAAGTCATTTTTTATTTAAAACTGTTTGTGAAGAAATTCACTTGCAATTGACTTTTTTGAGCAGGATGAAAGAAATCCATCATTGCTAAAAACGGGTTCATGACAGACTCATTTATGCTTCAGGATTACGCATACGTTGGTTTCTTTTGCTTAATAGGCGTTATCTTTGTCATATTCGTCTTTTTTCTTTCCCGGCTGATTCGTCCTCATCACCCTACCCCCGACAAATTGGAAAGTTACGAATGCGGCGAACTCCCTATCGGAAGTGCCTGGGTGCAGTATAACGTTCGTTACTATCTTTATGCCTTGATTTTTGTTATATTCGATGTGGAGGTGGTCTTTCTTTTCCCCTGGGCTGTGGTCTACAGAAGCTTGGGGTTTTTTGCCTTCATCGAGATGCTGATATTTTTGGCCATCTTAATCTTCGGCTTAGTCTATGTGTGGAAAAAAGGAGCTTTGAAATGGGTGTGATCAAAAAACTACCCGTCTATTTGGAACATCTTCCCGGCGGTGGTCTGGTAACCACGGTTTTGGATGATGTGCTGAACTATTCCCGGGCTTGCTCCATGTGGTATATGTTGTTCGGCCTGGCCTGCTGTGCAGTGGAGATGATGTGCACCGGAGCTTCTCGATATGATTTTGACCGGTTCGGGATGATCTTCCGCGCCTCGCCCCGACAGTCGGATCTTATGTTTGTGGCGGGGACTGTTACTCATAAAATGGCTCCCCGGGTGAAACGGCTTTATGAGCAGATGGCAGAGCCAAGATATGTCATTGCCATGGGAGGATGTGCTGTATCCGGGGGACCTTTCTTTTATGATTCATACAGTGTGTTGAAGGGAGTGGATCTTATCATCCCCGTGGATG
>LJUX01000041.1 GCA_001304155.1 candidate division Zixibacteria bacterium SM23_73_3 | reverse complement strand
ATTGCGGGTTGCATAGTAATCAACTTCTGGCAACGAATCCTCAGGCGCTCCCTCTGGTATTGATAGCCGGGCAAAGGCGGTGGCGTTGTAATCCGGGTCACCCAGGGCAAACAGTCCTGAGCCAGGCTCAGCTTCATCCTTAAGCCGGATTAAGTCACGACCTGAGGAAAGATAATGGATGGGGTATTTCTCTATTAAATACTTTCCATCCTCACCCATCAGCCCGGCGAATGATACCATGTTCAAACCACCATCAGGGGCAATAAATAGTATATCATGCATCGGTATTTGTTCCTCAATGGGTTTCCAGATCGGTATTTGTTCCTCAATGGGTTTCCAGATTTTATCATACAAAGACTTGGCTATCTTCTCATAATCAATCTGATCCACAATCGATGGTAAGCGATCAGATGCTGAAACATTTAACAAATGTCTGCGGTATTGATCGATTAACGAATCAATCTCTAAGACTTCACCCAAATCGGTGATGAAGACACTATCCGGTGGAAACGCGGCGACTACAAGGTAACGAGGAAGGTAACCACGAGGTAGGAGAGAGTCTGGTTGAATTTGGTGATAATTGTATTTCAGATACTCAACCAACACACTTTTCTTGGGTAAAGCATTAAGGATCTTTTGCGCATCGACCTCCCACAACTCCTGGTTTTGGCGGAAGCTTGCGCTTCGCCATGCCAGTTCAGATTCCAGCCTCTCTTTCTCTTTGCTTAAGCTATCCAACAGAGGCCAGTAACTTTTGTGACTATCCTCATCCGGACCTTCAACATACAGCTTGGATATTCGGAACCGGGTATAGCACAATGAATCCACTAACGGCAAAAGGTTCGTGTCGGGTTCGGAAATGATTGATTTGTTGCGTGCGAAGATCTCGTCTGACACTTGACCTTTGGAGGAAACGATAACATCTACTGCTGATCTAACCAACGTATCCTCATCCAATCCCCAATCGAGAAATACTGAAAGGTAATTGCTGGCTGAAGTCCGCATAAACAGGGAGTAAGTAAGGGCATCCTTCTCCGACATAACTGACGACCCATCTCGGAAATTTTTCTTCCTAATCTCAAAAGCACGCTTGGCCGTCTCCAGACTCTTCTTTGCGTTTCCCCGTAAACGAAAATTGTAACTAAACGGTTCTAAAATCCAGGCTACATTGGGGTGGTCACGACCCAGGCCCTTCTCCAAATTATCCAGTGCCTGCTTGTAGAGCGGTTCGGCTTCCGCGCATTTGCCTTGTACCATGCAGCAAATCGCCAGCCAGCGGCCTAAGGGAGCCACATATAGATGCTCTGATCCCAGAGCCTTCTCTGAGATAGATAGCGCTCGCTTGTAGAGAGGCTCGGCTTCAGCATATTTTCCCTGATCAAAATAGAGAACCGCCAGATCAGTTAGGCTTTCGGCTACGTTGGGATGATCTGGTCCCAGAGCCTTCTCACAGATAGCCAGCGCCCGTCTAAGAAGATGTTCGGCTTCGGCATATCTGCCTTGGGGCAAGTAGACAAACGCCAGATTACCTAGACTTTCGGCTACATCGGGATGGTCTGGTCCCAGGGCTTTCTCCCTTATCGCCAACGCCCGCTTGAAGAGAGGTTGGGCTTGTGCATATTTGCCCTGTTCAAAATAGAGATTCGCCAGATTAGTTAGGCTTCCGGCTACATATGGATGGTCTGGTCCCAGAGCTTTCTCCCAGATAGCCAGTGCCCGCCTAAGAAGATGTTCGACTTCGGCATATCTGCCCTGAGCCAGGTAGAGATTCGCCAGATTCTCCAGACTTTCGGCAACATATGGATGGTCTGGATGGTCTGGTCCCAGGGCTTTCTCCCTTATCACCAACGCCCGCTTGAAGAGAGGTTCGGCTTCCGCGTATTTGCCCTGTGCAAGACAGTAGAGAAGCGCCAGATTATCTAGACTTCTGGCTACATCAGGATGGTCTGGTCCCAGGGCTTTCTCTCTTATCGCCAACGCCCGCTTGAGAAGTAGTTCGGCTTCCTGGTCTTTGCCCTGTGTCCCGTAGAGAAGCGCCAGAATATCTAGACTTTTGGCTACATCAGGATGGTCTGATCCCAGAGCTTTCTCCTTTATAGCCAGCGCCCGCTTTTGGAGAGGTTCGGCTTCCGCGTATCTGCCGAGTACATAGGAGAGAAACGCCAGATGATCTAGACTTTTGGCTACATCAGGATGGTCTGATCCGAGGGCTTTCTCCCTGATAGCCAATGCCCGTTTCCACAGTGACTCAGATGAGCCATAATTTGCTTGGTAAACATGGTAAAGGCCCATTCGATCCAAAACCAGTGCCACCACAGTATCTTCATCCCCTAATTCCTTCTTCGCTTTCTCCAAAGCCTTCTGTCCAACGACGATGGCAGAGTTGTATTTCCCAGCATCCGATAGCGAATCCGCTTGGTCAAGCAGTTCTTTCCAAGATTCCGCTGATCCAGCTCTACCTACCAACAAAGATAGTGACGCCAACAATAGAAACATTCCTAGTGCTTTCTTCATAGCCAACCTCCCCTTTGAAGATGTAGTTAACCCGACAGTCCAAGTATAATCTCAGCACATATACACTGTCAAGGCTTTTTTGCGGTCACGATAAATGCTGAAGGAGGGTTCATAGCACGAAGGCCACCGGACACAGGATGTATCCGTTTTGCATCCGGTGACCCTCGTTTTTCACGGACTTTTGCGGACTAATACGGACTAATACGGATAATCAGAATTTTGGCTAACTCGATGAGCAGATTTGGAATATGCTGATTCATATGGAGTTAGAGCCGAACCTGTCTACGCATTATCCATCCGAGCATCTAACCAAAAAAATGCAATCCCCCTTAATTTTTTTCTTGACAACTGCACAAATGGGCAGTATATTACATATAGAAAGTGGACATAAAACAAAAGGATTGATACTGATGATTCAAGGTTCAACATAAAAGGAGGTCCTATGGGAAAGGAGTTAACCCCCAGACAGAGGGAGGTTCTGGATTTCATCCGTAAGATGATTGAAAACAAGGGACTGCCCCCCACCATTCGGGAGATAGGAGAGAGGTTCAAGATAACCTCGACCAACGGGGTGAGAGCTATTCTCTCTGCCTTGGGCAAAAAAGGATATATCCGACGTAAGCCATTGGTCTCACGGGGGATTGAGCTTGCCAGAAAGGCAAAAGCTTCCTTCGACCATACCCGTGAGAGCGCCTATGTGCCGGTTCCCCTGGTGGGCAGGATTGCCGCCGGCTTGCCCACTTTGGCGGTGGAAAACATTGAGGGCTCCATCGCAGTAGACAGATCCTTTCTTCCGGGTGGAGACGTTTTCTCTTTGAGGGTGGAGGGAGAGAGCATGAAAGATTCAGGCATCTTTAACGGCGACTATGTGCTGGCAAGGGTGCAGTCCATAGCGGAAAAAGGGGACATTGTGGTTGCAGTTATCGGTGAGGAGGCTACGGTAAAAAGATACGTTCCACAAAAGAATAAGGTGAAGTTGGAGCCTGCCAATCCAGCCTTCAGGCCGATTGTGGTGAACCAAAAGAGTCCCGAGTTTCGCATCGCCGGAAAGGTGATCGGGCTTTTGAGAAGAATGTGAAAGATAGTTGGGAGTAAACCAGAAGGAACTGTTGAAGGAGCCATGCTTAAGGGCGGGATAAATTCCCGCCCCTAAGGGAGATTACGCCTTATCACGCATAGGACAGGGCATTTAGCCCTGCCAATAGAGTTTTTTTCAACCCGTCCAGAAGGTTTTTTAAGTCAAATTTCTTTCTGGTAAATAACCTTGGTTGAGTTTGCCAGTCATGGATCAGGAGATAAATCAGCCGGTTGAGGTGATGGTGGTATTTGAAAAGGGGAGGATGATTCCCGTTCGTTTCAGATGGAATGGAAGGGTGATAAAAATAACCAAAATAACCGGTTGGTGGAGGGCCAATGAGGGGAAATTCAGGATAAGGCATTTTGCGGTTATAGATCATAATTCCCAATTCTTTCAGCTTACCTACAAGGAGAGAACTGCCGAATGGTTTTTGAGCAAGATATGGGTGGAATAAAGATCCGATGATTATTCGAAAACCTGGAATATATAAATTAGATGAGATTAACGATTACTTGGCTTCACCTAACATGAGCAACGCCCAATCTCAATACGCCCGAAAGGAGCCGGTAATCTTACATGTGGACATGGATGCTTTCTTCGCCTCTGTGGAACAAAAGGAACGCCCCTGGCTGGTGGGAAAGCCAGTGGTGGTGGGAGGAGATCCACAGAAGAGGCATGGGGTGGTTGCCGCCGCCTCTTATGCCGCCAGAGAATACGGGATAAAAGCGGGAATGCCCCTGCTCACTGCAAAAAGATTATGCCCTCATGCCATTTTCCTCATCGGAACGGATGGGGATAAATATGAATATGTATCATCTCATCTTTTGGGGATATTCTATCAATTCACCCCCCAGGTGGAGCCCTATTCCATAGATGAAGCTTTTCTGGATATAACCGGCTGTGAGAGGCTGTTTGGACCACCGGCCCAGCTGGCAAAGAGATTGAAGGAAAAGATCAAAAAGCAACTTGGGCTTTCCTGTTCGGTGGGGATTGCTCCCAATAAACTTTTGGCTAAATTAGCTTCGTCTTTAAACAAACCGGATGGCTTAACCCTCATCTCCAGAGATAAAATTAAGGAGATATTGAGCCCTCTGGAGGTAACCAAACTGTGCGGCATAGGGGATAAAACGGAAAGAGTTCTTTCCAGTCTGGGTATCCATACTTTAGGAGAGCTTGCCTCCTATCCGGTGGAGGTTCTGAAAAGAAAGTTCGGGAAGAATGGAGAATGGCTTCATCTTGTTGCCAACGGCATTGATTGCTCCCCGGTGTTCTCTCAAATCATGCCGGAGAAATCGATGGGACATCAACGCACCTTGCCTGAGGATATCACCCAGCCGGAAGATATTAACTCTGTGCTTCTGGCTTTATCCAGTATGGTGGCAAGAAGACTCCGAGAAAAGAGATTTGTGGGACGAACCATCACCCTGAGGGTGAGGTACTCAGACTTTGTAAGTTTAACCAGATCAGAAACCATCGCCCGTCCTACTTGCTCCGAACATATTATCTTCAGGGTGGCTCAGAAACTTGGGCTTGGTCTCGTGGCAGGAATTAGAAGAGTGAGGCTTTTAGGGCTGAGTGTGTCCCATCTTACAAGAGACAGGCAGTCTTTGCAGACTTCCCTTCCTTTTGTGGAATATATAGATAAAAGAAAAAGGATTTATTCGGTGATGGACAGGATCAGAGATAGATTTGGGGAGGAATCGATCAGATGGGCAGGGGCTACCACTTTTGTTTGAAATTAAGAATTAACTGTAGGGGTGGAACTTCAGCTCCATCCCGCAGAATGCGGGACGAATCTTTAGATTCGTCCCTACACGTTTCGTCCAAAACGAGGTCAAAGGCGACAGTTTAATATCTACCCCAAAAAGCTATAATCCAAATTTAGCTGACCGATCGGCGCTGGGAAGATATTATGGCTCCAAAACCGGTAAAAAGCACAACAAAATAAATGGGCCACTCCAGATAGGGGATGTTCAAAACAAGGGTCAGGACCACCAGGCCCAAAAGCATGGACCAAATAAGAGATGGCTCTCCCTGTTTTCCTAAAGCCTTTAATATCTTTTCCCCCACAAAGGTTGCCACCGGAATTTTAGCAATGTAGACTAAGATGGCGTAAACAAAAAGGGCTATGATCGCAATGGGTATGCCTAATATGGTTATCAGCAAAATTAGAATGGCGATGGGGATACAAACCATGAAAACAAACCCCAAACCCAAGGTTTTCAAAAAGTAGTTTGAAATTGCCTGCTTAGCTTGTTGAGCGTTCTTCTTAAAGATGAGCGTTAACACGATTCCGGTGACCATCAAAGCCAGAAGGAAAAGCATCTCCATAATAATAGACTTTCCGGTAAATATGCTTTTGGGTTTTTTCTCTTTTTCAGTATCTATTTCAGTCCAGACGGTTTCTCCAGAGACTTGAGCTCCCGATTCGATCTTGGCTTCTTTTTCACTTTCGTATTTGAAATCTCCTTCGATTCTGGCGGTGGGCATTAGGGTAATCTTTTCTGCCTCGATCGAGACATCCCCATTTACGACTCCGGAGATGATCAATTCGCCCACACCCCCTTTTAGACTGCCCCCCAACTTGCCATCCAGAGTCATTTTTCCGCAAAAGGCGGTGATATCCTTCTCGATTTCGGCGTCCGGTTTTACGTCTAAAGTATAGCAGAAAACCAATAGGTTTCGGCCCAGTTTTCCATTAACATTGATGTTCTGGGCAAATCCTCTTACGCTCCCCTTAACCTCACCCAATACGTCCAAATCCTGCGACACCGCATTCAGGCTCCCCAGGATTAAACCGTTTTGAACTAAAGACCGACAGGCGGAGATTATGTCCCCCTCCACTATGCCATCTAACTTGATATTTCCTCCGGTGATAACCAGATCGTCGTGGATGATGGCAGTATCCGGAAAGAAGAAATTATCCACCCCTTTGAATTCTGTTCCAAAAGAAGAGTCGAAGATCAAAAGCACAAGAATTGTGGTCAGGATAAATACGAGGATCTCAACTTTGCTGAAACCTAACATGATTCCTCCGTTTTAAACATAACTTCCCCCATTTGTTACGCATTTTACCACATGTAGTTTCAAAATACTTCCAGAAGGATCAAAATATTGCAGAACATAAATGAAGTGGTCCATCATACCCCAATTCTTTTATCTGATTGGCGGTCCGGCTACAATATAAAAAACTGAAACGAAAAGGCAAGAAATTTCAATTCTATAGAGATGTCAAACAGAAATCACATCATTTTCAAGAGATCAAATCTTTTTCATGCGGATAGTAGATAAGGGGGGCCGCTTGCTAGCTGTTTATTTACAAACTCTTAAAATAAAAGTTGACAACTTAGGGAAAAACTTTAAATTGTTTTTTCTGATCTGTTCAACTTTCTGGATAAAGGAAAAAAACAAAATGAAGGTGATAATTCCAGTAGCAGGAATCGGGACCAGACTCAGACCTCACACCTACTCGGTTCCCAAGGTTCTTCTTCAGGTAGCCGGAAAGCCGATTTTGGCGCATATTCTGGACATAGTTGTGCAACTGAAACTAAGTGAGGTGGTGTTGATAATCGGTTTTCTGGGTGATCAGGTTGCCGAATACGTTAAGAAAAACTATAAGTTCAGATGTAAATTCATACAACAGAAAGAGCTTAAAGGACTGGGATTTGCCATCAACATGGCATCTGAGGAGATGAGGGACGATGAGCCGGTGTTGATAATCTTGGGAGATACGGTTTTCGAAGCAGATCTTCTTCCGGTGATTGATGGAGAATATGATGTTTTAGGGATAAAGAAGGTGGCAGATCCACGGCGTTTCGGCATAGTGGAGATGAAAGGGAAGTTTGTCAAGAAACTGATTGAGAAGCCGGAGAAGCCCACCAGTAACTTAGCCGTGGTAGGGGTATATTACATCAAAAGCACCCGTATGTTTAAAGAGTGCTTAAGGGAGATAATCACAAAAAAAATAATGACCAAAAACGAATACCAGCTAACCGATGCCTTGCAGTTGATGATCGACCGGGGAGTAAAGTTTAGGACCTTTAACATAGCCGGCTGGTATGATTGTGGAAAATCGGAGACCTTGCTTGAGACCAACAGACAACTTCTGGCAAAGATGAGGCTTAAGGGGAAGCTAAAAACCTCGCTTATCATCCCTCCGGTGTTTGTCTCCAAAACAGCTCAGGTAAAGAATTGCATTCTGGGTCCAAACGTCTCCGTAGCAGATAAAGCTATTCTCAGGAATTCCATCGTTAGGAATTCGATAATCGGAGAAAAGGCTTGCGTGGAAGACTCGACTTTGGATTCTTCTTTGATAGGAAATTGTGCTCAGATTAAAGGGGCATTTCATCGCCTCAATGTGGGAGATGAATCTGAGATTGATTTGATCTAATTCATTTTTTATATGAAATGGATTTGACTCACCATCGAATTACCAGGTTAGAAAGAAAGGGAGTAAAAGATGTCGGCGAAAAAATACTTTTTCACCTCTGAATCGGTGACCGAGGGGCATCCAGACAAGATGTGCGATCAGATCTCCGATGGGGTCTTAGACGCGTTGATAAAGCAGGACCCTTTAGCTAGGGTGGCATGTGAGACTTTTGCCACCGTAGGTCTGGTCATCGTGGGAGGAGAGATAACCACCAAAGGTTATGTTGACCTCCCCCGGCTGGTGCGGAAACTGGTAAAAGATATTGGCTATACCGACGCAAAATTTGGATTCAGCGCTGAGGGTTGTGCCATTTTGAATGCCATCGGCAGTCAATCTCCGGACATTGCCCAGGGGGTGGATACAGGCGGAGCGGGAGACCAGGGGCTGATGATCGGATATGCCTGCCGGGAAACCCCTGAGTTTATGCCTTTACCCATCATGCTGGCACATAAGCTCTGCCGTAGGCTGGCTGAGGTGAGAAAGAAAAAGATCCTACCCTATCTGGGACCGGATGGGAAATCCCAGGTTACGGTGGAATATGAAAATGGCATCCCCAAAAGGGTGGACACGGTGATATTAGCCTGCCAGCATACCGATGAGATTTTGGACTCCACCGGAAAAATGATCACCCGGAAAGCCAGAGAGGAGATAATAGAAAATGTCGTAAAACCAGTCGTTAGCCGGAAACTTCTGGATGAGAAAACCAAATACTTTGTCAACGCTACAGGGAAATTCATAATCGGCGGACCTCAGTCCGATACCGGAATGACCGGCAGGAAGATCATGGTGGATACCTATGGTGGTATGGTGCCTCATGGGGGAGGAGCATTCTCAGGGAAAGACCCCACCAAGGTGGATCGCTCCGCCACCTATGCCGCCCGTTATATCGCAAAAAATATCGTGGCGGCAGGACTGGCAGATAAACTGATGATTCAATTAGCCTATGTCATCGGGGTGGCTGATCCGGTCTCCATCATGATAAACAGCTACGGAACTTTAAAGATCTCACATGAGAAACTTCAGGAGATGATCAGAAAGCATTTTCAGCTTACTCCTGCGAAAATCATGGAAATGTTGAACCTGAGAAGGCCTATCTATAAAGAGACCGCCGCCTATGGTCACTTCGGCAGAACTGAGCCTGATTTCACCTGGGAGAAGACCGATAAGGCGGAAGATTTGAAAAAAGATGCATAAAGATAAAAAGTCTTAATCATCAAAATAAAAATTCTTCGCACACCATATGAAGTCTCTGAAAAATTCGCGTGAAAGGGGAAATTGGAGTGTTCACCTTTAGGTGAACCACACCAAAGAATTTTGTATTTTCTTTTTGTGCCTGTCGGGTCCCCAGACCCGACAGGTAACTGCTTGTTTTCCGCCAAGTCAGGGGATGCGTATGCATTCATACGAACCTGGCGGACACGAACTTTTATCACCTCATAACGGCAATTGGGAAGGAGAAAAATCATGAAACATGATATCAAAGATATGAAATTAGCCAAGCAGGGTAAATTACGAGTCGAATGGGCAGAAAGAAACATGCCGGTTTTAAGATTGATCCGGGAGAGATTCAAAAAAGCAAAACCGCTTAAAGGGGTCAGGATCTCTGCCTGTCTGCATGTGACCACCGAGACCGCCAATCTGATGTACACTCTGGTGGCAGGTGGGGCTAAGGTGGCTTTATGTGCCTCCAATCCTTTATCCACCCAGGACGATGTAGCCGCTTCCCTGGTTAAAGATTTGAATATGCCGGTTTTCTCCATCAAAGGTGAGAGCAACAGGGTGTATTACCAGCATATCCTGAGTGCCTTAGAAATACAGCCTGACATAACCATGGATGATGGGGCGGACCTGGTTTCAACTTTGCACTCCAGACGAAAAAAACTGCTTTCGGGTGTGATTGGCGGAACCGAGGAGACCACCACCGGAGTGGTTCGCTTAAGAAGCATGGAAAAACATGGGGTGTTGAAATGTCCAGTAATATCGGTAAATGATTCCAAGACCAAGCACTTATTTGATAACCGGTATGGCACCGGTCAGTCTACCGTGGATGGTATCTTGCGCGCCACCAACTTTCTTTTAGCCGGATCAAAGGTGGTGGTAGCAGGATATGGATGGTGTGGTCGGGGATTTGCCACCAAGGCTAAAGGAATGGGGGCGGATGTGATCGTCACCGAGGTGGATTCGCTAAAAGCCATTGAGGCGGTTATGGACGGCTTCCGGGTCCTTCCCATGACAGAAGCCGCCCGAGCGGGCGACATCTTCTGCACCCTCACCGGAGACATAAATGTCATCCGAAGAGAGCATTTCCGGGTGATGAAGGACAATGCGGTGGTGTGTAATTCCGGACATTTCAATGTGGAGATTGACATTCCCGCTCTGGAGAAGATGGCCAAAAGCAAAAGACAGATACGGGAGTTCGTCACCGAGTATACCCTGCCCAATGGCAGAAGAATAAATCTTTTAGCGGATGGGCGGCTGGTGAATCTGTCCGCCGCAGAAGGTCACCCCGCCTGTGTGATGGATATGTCCTTTGCCAATCAGGCACTCTCCGCGGAATACCTGGTGCGGGACGGCAATGAATTGGAAAACAAGGTTTATGCGGTTCCAGAAAAAATCGACTCTGAAATTGCCCGTTTGAAACTTAAATCTTTGGGCGTTAAAATCGACCGTCTCACCCCGGAACAAAAGAAATATCTTGCCGCCTGGGAATTGGGAACGTAGGAAGAATCTTTGGATGGGGATAACAATGTTCCCACCCAACCGAAAGCCCTAACAAAAAAATCACCCCCGCCAAAAAGGCAGGGGTGATTTTTTTTCCAGTCAAGTTCTGGTCTCGAGCTTGTTACCAGTTGGGATTGAGGAATAAGCTCTCTCTCCACCAGTACTGCTCGATGAAGCGCACGTAGTCAATTGGCGGAGGTCCGCCCTTATACACGTAGTTGACCAGGTACAGAACGTCGTTTAAGTCCACGTTGTCCTTGGGGCAAAGGACGTTCTTTGGATTGGGGTTACCATCCACGTCACCCTGATCAGCGAACGGAATAGGTGCCGGACCACCCTTATACAGGTAGTTGATTAAGTAGACCAAGTCGCTTATATCCAGAGCGGGCAGTTCCAGAGTATCCGAAGCATCCACGTCTCCTCTGTAGAATCCCGCATACCTCAAGACCCTGTGATACCATTGCTCCCAGGTGAGTCCATCACTTAAGTCCCTACCGAAGTCGATCCAGACCTCGATGTGCTTCTCGCCAGGATTCAAGGAGAACGGCGGGCCAGTGAGCAGCATAGAACGATCCGCCGGGTTTGCATCCCAGTAACCTGGGTATCTATATCCAGGCGTGCTCATCAGCTTGAACAGGTATTTTCCACCTGGCTGCGGAGGGGTCGCATCACCACACTGCCAGCAACTGTCGGCGGTGGTAGGATAGACCTCTGTCTGGTGATGAATGAAGACCATGCTATGCATTAACTCGTCATAGAACGGAGCTTTCATGGTTCCGAAGACGATGTTAGGAGTAGCCGGGGCATATTGCCACATTATGTTGTGCAGGGTATCCATATCACCCCAGTCCTCTGATGCAGTGGGATCGACGTCCCAGTCCTCAAAGATAGCGGCGTACAGCTCGTCAATGTACTGGTCCGGGGTCGGATTGTAGTAGATCTTGATCTTGATGGAGAAGTCGAGGCACTCCACATCCGTAAGACCGATCACAAACAGGGAGTCATACTCGCCGGGAATCACGCTCGGTTCGCCGTAGAAGTTGCTGTAAGCAACCTCTCCGTAATCCTCCTCATATATGCCAGCTCCCGGACACCATGGCTCGTGGGTAATATCTAGATGCTGCGAAGGCGTGAACGGGTAATCGCAACCGCCGTAAACCAGATGCATATGCTCCTCCTGCTCGTCGTAAACCGGCCAGGTCATAGCCGAAACGATAGTACCGGCGTATAGTGGGTCTTGGCCATACCAGGAGAAGTTCGGGGATGCAGCGTCGTTTCCTATCATCCCAAAGGTTGAGGTCCTCTGAGCACCGTGATAGAAGTACACCACGCCTTCGTCATAAGGCGGCTGGGCTGTCAAGGTCACATTACAGGTAGCGGTCTGTCCGTCGTCTCCTAAACCCTGGAAGGTAAGCACATAATCACCATAGGGCACACCAGCACCGCAGCTTATGGAGACATCCGAGAAGTAAGGCGTTGGCTGACCGTTGGGGTTAAACGTGGCGGTGATGTCTTCCGGCGGGGTCACGCTCAGCAGGCTCAAGGTGACGGGATCGACATAACCACTGATCTGTTTGACCTCGACGTCATAGAGGTCAACGTCCACATCACCCGGGGTGATGGAGCCCGCACCTGGAGTGCATTTCAGGCTGAAGGTGGGTGCGATAGTGGGGAACCGACAGATGTAAGCTTGGATTGCGAAATCAACGCCATAACCCCAGTCATCCTGCATGGTGCCCCAGAAGCCGTTCCAATACTCAGTGCTGCGATTGGAACCCACGTCGTCAGTGCTGAGTATAGCCAGGGCGTCGTTGACGTGGTCGGCATGAGAGTATCCAATATGGAACTGCTCACTCGGGTCAAAGGTTATGTTGCGAGAATAAGCTTGAACCGTGGTTACACCCGGAGACCACACTATGTCCCCATAGGTGAGGTGAAAATCAGCCATTGCCTGATAGGGTGGGTTGTTGTCCAGAGGATAGATACCATCTGACATCCACACATAGAAGTCCGGATCTGGAGTTCCTGACGAGTAGTCTTGATCGAATTCAAATGTGAAGTACTCCAGACGTCCGCCGTGATCTTCCGGCATCTGAAATCTTTCATTGAAGAAGTCATCCCCGTAAGCATCCGGAATTGGCCAGACATAGTAGATGTAGGGGGCGCCGGGAAGGTGGACAATGGAGTCTGGATGACAGGTTGGAGGATCGCACTGCGGATCGTTGGTGAATCCGCTTGCCACGATGAAGGGATATCCTACGTTTAACGGCTCTGACCAGAAAGCATAGTGCTCTCTCCAGACACCTCCTGCACTGACATCATAGATGTATGTATGGCACTCATTAGGCGTATAAGGATCTGGCTGATTATCCAGACGGTCAAATATCATGGAGGGCGTGGAGCCCGCGGCTCCTTCGAGGAGTTCTATCCCAATGAAGAAGGGCTCATACACGCAGACCGGTTCGTCCAGAACCACATGCGCCCAGCTACCATAGAAGTCAGTGATGGTGATGGGAGGGGACGCATAAATTGGCGTGCCTGGTCCGTCACAGCTGTCCTCACACTCCAGATACACCCGCGCTGAGACATCTATTGCTCCCATGCCGGCATAGTCATACAGCACAAACCACAGATCGTCGATCCTGTAAGGATATACCTCAGGCTCACAGTAGATCTCAGGATTGAAGTACTTGACTATTTGGTCACCTGCTTCAAAACCGCTGTTGAAAGAACCGACATAGTACGAGGCTTGTTCCATGTCACAGGTTAGGGGGCAATCCTCGTCGACACACGTGCCTACAGCTCTGATGGACATATACCCCTTGGGGTCTGTCCACATATCGGTCCACTCTACAAACTCGCCGCCATAAAATACCCACTGGCTGCACTCACCCGGCGGGTAAGGGTTGTTTTCCCACAGGGCGCAGGGTAAAGTTGTGCCGGTTTCATAGTTGAACTCTAAGGCAAAGAAGAAGGGACCGTTCACGCAGAAGAACTCAGGTAACGGGTACTCCACCCAACCCGAGAAATTGGTAACTCCCTCAACTGGCCAGGAAAGCAGCTCTTGCTGTGGTCCATCGCATGGATCACCGGTGGAAGCATATATCCTAAAGATGTAATCCATGATGCCTGCTGCTCCATTATGGTCGTAGAGTCTTATCTTCATCCTGTCGACATTGAAGGGATAAACGTCATCTCCACACTGTACGCAAAGCTCGTCCGGATCGAAATACATTACCTGCATGTCGCCAACCACCCAGCCGCTCCAGAACCAATTCCAGGCTTCGTTATCACGGGACATCTCGCAATCGGGGCTTGGCTCCACCACCTCTATGCTTGCTGTGCCCTTGAATCCGCTGTAGCCGTTGACCTGAAAGGTGTAGACGCCAGGCGGGGTGGTGAGGGCGGTCTGCACGGTTACCTGCGAAGAGGCGCCAGGATCCACAACCGGGTTGGGATCGAACACCGTAACATCGCAGTCCGTGCACACCGGATCAGGATCTGCTACCAAGTAGCATTCGGTCTGTTCACCCTGGAATGAAACGTTCGCCGTGAAGACGGCAGCATCGCCCTGAAGCACCTTGATGTATGAGGGATCCAAGGTGGCAAAACAACTGTCTCCCTCAGTGGGGCAATCGTTCTGTGGCGAGGTGTATCCATCAGACCACAGAAGCATCTCTCCCGGCCAGCCCAAGGCCACCACCATATCAACCCAGCCGCTGCCCCAGTCGTTGTAACTGCGGCAGACGTCGGTTGGATCGTCCTCAGCGATGCCGTCCGCAAGTTCTGCAGCAATATCAGTGACGATGTAGACCGCCGCGAAGTAGGGCCCATATACGCAGCATTCGTCGCCTATAGGCAGACCGATAACCCAGTGCCCGGCACTAGGAAGGTCGACGGTATAAATGGGACCCTCACACAGCACCCCACCCGGAACTGGACAATCCGGGTCGGTCAAATCCGCGTCCAGCACGTAAGGCTGCACGTCGAAAGAGAAGGCTTGCTGGATCTGGATGTTGAAGCCCACGTCTACGACTTCAAACGGCCACACAGCCACGCAGTCAAACTCCTCTGGATCCTGGTAGTTAGCATACCACTCATCGCCGAAGAACCAGTCTTCAATGGCGAAGGCTGGTGATCCATACAGGTCGCAAAAGTCTTTACCGCCAAATCCTGAAAGGATCTCGCCCGTCACAGGCCCAACCGGAGCATAGGTTGCAATTCCCTTAGCCCCTTGGATAAAGAGAGCGTCCTTCTTCTCGATGGGTGCAGCTGGGGGAATAGATGTAGCGGTTTCTCTCTCCGTAATGACCGGTTTCTCATAGACCACCGGGGTTCGTTTCACCGGTGCCTTGTTCGCACCGATAACCAGGGAGAATGTAATCAACAAGGCTGAAATTACGACCAGAACTACAAAGAGTTTTTTGGTCATTCTTTCTCTCCTTTAAAACAAGGTTAAATCTTCAAATTTTTGGTTTGATGGTCAAACCAAGTTTTTCATTGTAAAAATCGCATCGCCTCCTTTCGACCTTCGTCCTTGAAGGCAACTTTGAATGCTTGTCCCGCAAAGCGGGATCCCGCCAAAGGCGGGGAAAGAAGGGACAACTTGATGCCTAAAGTCGAAATCAGGATAAAAAAATCCCTTTTCCCTTTATCGGCATCAAAGATGCCTGTCTAAGAGATTAATTGAAACTGTAGGTTGGGGTAAAACAACTGCTACAAACCAATACTTTTGCTCATTACGAGAATCTGTTCTCGTCTATCTAAATATAATGTTTCCTGAATCTTTGTCAAGAGAAAAATGCAGAAAATTCCTATATTTTAAAAAAAGGAAGGCGCAACCTAATTCTCTAAGTAATTGGAATATAGGCAGTTAAAAGGAGTGGGCGGAAATGTTCTCATTTTGCTCGATTTCTGCACATCAGTTTTTTATCGATTTCTTTGAAAAAAGAAACAAAAACTGAGATTTTCTGCTCCTCTGTGCCAATCACCGGATGAGATTTTGCGATGTGATTTTTGGAATTTTTGACGCCTTTGACACCTCTACTTGCTTGTGGATGTTATCCCAGACGATTGGTGAAAAACGTTAACGGAGAGCGGAGAAGAACAGAGCCCAAAAAAGATCGGGCAGGGGTTTAACCCCTGCCCGAACAAAGATCAAAAAACCAAAGCCGGTCCGATGTCGTGAAAAACGATTACTGCCAATAGGGACTTAAAAACAGACTGGATCTGGTGAAATCGTCTCTCCATGGTTGGGGCAGAAATCGCTGAACGTCTTGCGGAGCAGGCCCGTTTTTGTAAAGATAGCTCACCAAACCGAGAAGATCAGCCAGCTCCACAATCCCATCATTGTTAACGTCCCCTTGATCCACAAAAGGAAGCGGTGCGCCTCCAAATTTATAAAGATAGTTTACCAGATGGAGAATATCCCCCAAATCCAGAATGCCGTCCTGATTGACGTCACCCCGGTAAAAACCACAGAAGCTAAGCATCGGTCTCCACCACACAGGCTCAATTAAATGCTGGGTGGTGTCGACGCCGAAGACGATGAACGACTCCAAATGAGAGGAGTCGGGGGGCAAATCTATCATCCCCGGTGTCATAAGAAGCGAGATGTCGTATCCGGAGGAATCATCCTGCCAGCAGGCTTTGGTGATGAGCTGCCACAGTTGATCGTCCCTCCAGCCCTGCTGGGGATAGATAAAGAAGGGATGGCTCACTGCCTCGTAGCCAATGACCGGATCATCATCCGTGGGAATGCGCATGGCCCCGAATTTGTATTTTCGATTCAAAACCTGGCTGGGACACCAGTGCCAGGCTATGTTGTGAATCGAATCCCCGTAGGAGTCATTATCGTATGCGTCAAAGACGTCCCAGTCCAAAGAGAGGGACAGGTAAGCATGCACGGTGGTATCCGTCAAATTCTTGATCAGGTACTGCTGGAGGATGAAATCTCCATATAAGGGATCGGATGATCCCACCGAATACTGCTCTATCTCCAATCCCAGACCAATGGTATCAATGAAAGCTGCGGCTCCATACTCTCCAAAGGTGGTGTCCGTGATCCTAAGACCTTCGTAGGGATACCAGCTATCTTTCACGTGGGTGGCAAATATATCCATAGCCATCATACTGTCACCCGGAACCACCCAGGCTAAGATTAAGGTACCATCATAAAGCTGGTTTGTGCCATTCCACGAAAAATCCTGGCCTGATTCATCCCCAATGGCACCGTAGTTGGTGATCGTCATGGAGGCATTGGAGGCATGGACGTTGTTATAGTTATACATCGTGGCGCTGCCCGGACGGATGCCCACGGTGTAACGCTCATTTGACCAGCCATACCAGTTTACCAACCTCTCCTCCGGGGTGGAACTCCAGGTATCATGCAGACAGATATAGGTGGTATCCGGTGGACCCCAGCCCATGGCACACATGCTATGGTTTCCATAAGTGGGATGAGAGAATACGTTCCAGACGGCAGGATACCCCGATCTTATCTCGTTTATCAGATAGCCCAGGCTCTGATCGTAGTCGGTATAATCATCAAAGCCGTAGTTGTTTTCGTAGGCAGGATGGTTGCAAACAGATCGACATCCCGGACCGATGTCAGAAAGGGAGGTTCCACCGGTGGAGGAGTCAGTATCCATAGCCCAGGAGAGGGAGGTTCCACCGGTGGAGGAGTCAGTATCCATAGCCCAGGAGAGCTGTTGTTGAACGTTGGGCACATTAGAGTCCCACTCGTATTCCAAAGGATCCCAGCGAGTGAAATAATAGTCGATAAGAAGGGGATAACCATTGGCATCCCAATATCCTAAGACATCGGCAGAGGCAGTGGGAGAACACCCATAAGACCAGTCGAAATCGGGCACGCCGGTGATGCGAAACTGATCCTTGCCAAAACCGATTCTTTCACCTCGCTCAATCCCTTCCCAGTCACTTTTTATCTTCTCTTTTTGCATCGAGCTTGGTTCAATTTGGTAAGCGACAAAAACTTCTTCTTCGGAGTGGGTTGAAAAGGAAAACGGGGACACATAAGTTTTCCGATCATCTGATTTGACTTCAAACCACACGTCAAAAGGAGAAGCATAGATATACTGAGACAAATTCACCTGATTAGAGGAGAGTTTCTCTTTGGCGAACTTCAAAGCTTTTTCTTTTGCAGT
>LJUX01000086.1 GCA_001304155.1 candidate division Zixibacteria bacterium SM23_73_3 | reverse complement strand
CGTATCAGGATGTGCTTTTTGCGGAGATGAATGGCAAAGCGATCGGCTACGCACGGGTCTGGTGGATTCTGAGATCAGAGGGCACGCGAACTTATAACCACTTTGTGCTCCTGCTGCCCCGATGGCGGGGTCAGAATATTCGTCGTGCCATGCTGCAACACAATGAGCGCCGACTGAGGGAAATAGCTTCCGCCCATCCAAAGGATGGACCTCGTTTCTTGGAGGTTTGGGCAGGAGATGCAGAGGTTGATTGGGTCTCTCTGTTGGTCAAAGAAGGTTACAAACCAATAAGGTACTCCTTCGAAATGGTGCGCCCGAATCTGGAGGATATTCCAGACCTCCCCCTGCCCGAGGGTCTGGAGGTCCGTCCTGCGAAGCCCGAGCAGTATCGCACAATCTACAAATCTGCCGTGGAAGCTTTCCAGGATCACTGGGGAGCCATCGGATGGCGAGATGAGGAGTTTGAGCGGTGGCAGGAGCAATCCTTTTTTAATCCCGATCTGTGGCAGGTGGCCTGGGACGGAAATGAAGTGGCCGGGATGATCTTGAATTTCATCCACGAAAAGGAAAACAGAGAATTCAACCGTAAGCGGGGTTATACCGAAATCATCTGCGTGCGCCGACCCTGGCGGAAGAGAGGTCTGGCGCGGGCACTGCTCGCCCGGAGCTTCAAGGTGTTAAAGGAGCAAGGGATGACCGAAGCTGCTCTGGGTGTGGATGCGGAAAATGTCAGCGGTGCACTGCGGCTATATGAAAGCATGGGCTTCCGCACGGTCAAGCGGTATGCGACTTACCGGAAGCCGCTGGAATAGCAATCACGGAGGTACCTTCACAACCTGAGAGGAGAAATTCACCACTTTTTGTTCGTGTGGGAATTGGAATTCCTGCACGAGAGTGGTTCGGGAATTTCCCAACTTCATATCCTAGCAACCGTTAGAGCCATCGTGGCCACCGGAAAACCAAAGAAGAACATCTTGATGGTATCGTGGATGGCACCGTTCTCATCAATCAGGCTTTCATCTATACACTTCAAACGCCACCTTCTACCCCTGTAACAAGGCCAGATATAATACGGAGTGAAACGAAACCCCTTTTCATGGAGGATGATATCTGCTCCCAACGGCATATCATCTGCCGTCACATGAAGTCGGTCTGAGCCCACGATTTCCACGAACATGGTCCGCAAAATCGCATCTCCAGAAGAAAATTCTAAGCGCTCTTTCGCTACCCAGACCACATCCGAAAGCCAGATGGGCTGGCTTAAAAAGCGGATGCGTTCTTTGGGTACCACCCACCTGAGTAATGGATGTGGGCTTAGCTCGCCTTCTCCTTTCCAAATTCCTGTGAAGAACTCCTTTGGCTGAAGAGGTGTGACCATCGTACGTGCCATACGCTCAGACCCCTATTGGCAGTGTCGCCTGACTTATGTATCTGCGAAAAGGGAGCCCCCGTCTGGGAGCGCCCGTACGGGTGGGGGTCTCCGCCGTGCGGGCCACCAGGGTTCCGCCACAGGCGAAGAAATCTCCCCGCCAAAGGCGGGGAGATTGATGATAATTCCCGCACGAACAAAAGGGTTTTCAACCAGCCCCCATACCTAACACCTTTCACCTCTGACCTTATTCAGTCAGATCCACTTCCTCCACTCCTTCTGGAGCTTTAAAGATAAATTTTGAATCCTTAATGCCTTTGTTGATTTTTATCCTGTCAAAAACTAAGGTGATTTGATTATCATTTGAATCTTTGTATTCCAATTTCTTTGCTAACAAGCTTTTTCTGTCGATCCAGATTATCATCCTGGTGATGAACGTGTCTTCCTTTTTGGGAGTCAAGACCAACTTGTAGCATTTGGTTTTATCTATCTTTTCCTCACCAGTCAATTTTGCATTGTATTCCTTTCTGAAATTGGAGAGGTATTGATTGGGTTTGAAGATGTTTTTTGATCTATCCAATCTGCTTTTGATGACCTGTTCGTTCTGTTCTGAATAAGTCCACAAGAATTTACCATCCGTGACGATGATCTCCTCTTTCGTCTCGATTCTGAACTTCTCCGGGTTTTTCAAATACATTTTCCCTTTGGTTTCTTTCTGAGTTTCAAATATCTCAGATTTTAAGGTCTTGGTGAAATTCATGGACAAGTCCTTAATAGACCTATATTTTTCTTCCACCTTGAGGGCTAATTCTTCAGAGGTATGAACCGACTGGTTCACACCGGGGGTAATGGCAAAAGCAAGAGAGCAAAAACGAAGAATTACAAGCAGGGTCAAAGAAAGAAAACAGAGTCTTTTCATTTGAGTCTCTTTTTTTTCAGGATGAATCCAAAATTGTTGCTAATGCACAAGTTTATGGTTACACCAAAAAGCAAAATCGTTGCTATTTCTTGCTTCTATGTTGCGTCAGGATATTGTTATCCTGACACCAGCAATCAAGCTAAACATCTGTAATTGCAAAGTCTCAATGCAACAGAAGAAGGTAAGTTTTTCTCCTTAATTTCTCTCCTGAGCTTTTCTTTTTGCCCACGCCTCTGTTTCTATATAAGTCTCATCTACCAACACTTCCCGGGCTTTGCTTCCGTCATAAGGTCCCACAATCCCCTCCTCCTCCAATTGATCGATCAGGCGAGCCGCTCTCTGATATCCAACGGCCAATCTTCTTTGCAAAAGGGATACCGAACCTTGCTTATGTCTTATGACCAATTCCACTGCCTGCCGAAATAGATCCTCATCCTTTTCCTTTTCCGCCTCGGGCATCTCAATTGGCTGTTCGGCGGACAATATCTGTATGGGTACCACCTCATATCCTTGTGCCTTTATAAAATCTACGATTCTTTGGGTTTCCTGGCTGGAGATATAGGCACCATGGATTCTTCTGGGCTCAGGATGACCCGGTTGAATAAAAAGCATATCTCCTGCTCCTAAAAGTTTTTCCGCTCCATTCACATCCAGGATGGTCCTGGAATCTATCTTGGAAGCGACCTGAAAGGCAACACGCGCGGAGAAATTGGCTTTGATCAAACCGGTGATCACATCCACCGATGGTCTCTGGGTGGCTAAGATCAGATGAATTCCCACTGCACGAGCCATCTGAGCAAGGCGTGTCACCAACGCCTCAGTACGGTTGCTGGAGGAGGACATCATCAGATCCGCCAGCTCATCCACAATGATCACCAAATAGGGCAGGATATTATCCTTTCTTTGTTTTGCATTGTAATCTTCAATATTTCTCACCCCAGCCTTGGCTAACCTTCTGTATCTTTCCTCCATCTCTATTACAATCTCGGAAAGCACATGTTCCGCATTCTTTGAATTTGTGATCACCGACCTTTCCAGATGCGGGATCCCACCATAAACCGAAAGCTCCAACATTTTGGGATCGATCATGATAAACCTGATCTCCTCCGGGGGGAGCCTGTACAGGAGGCTGGCGGTGATCGTATTTATGCACACCGATTTGCCAGAGCCGGTGGCTCCTGCTATTAACAGATGAGGCATCTTACCTAAGTCGGTAATGAATGGCTCTCCCGAGGTTGTTTTTCCGATGGCGATTGCCAGCTTGGCCTCCGCATCTTGAAAAGTGGCTGAGGATAATATCTCCTTTAAGTACACCACTTGTGGGTTTCTGTTGGGAATCTCAACCCCGATGGCGGCTTTACCCGGAACCGGTGCTACGATCCTTACCTTCCGGGCACGCATGGCTAAGGCTAAATCGTCTGCCAGGTTTACGACTTGATTGACCTTTATTCCAGCCGCGGGCTTGAATTCATAACGAGTAATGATGGGCCCCGGATACTTTTCGATTCTATCACCCTCTATCTCTACCCCAAATGTGGCTAAAGTTTCTCTAAGAATTTTTGCAGTTTGATTTAATTCCTCATTGGAGACGGAAGGCGCCAGGTATGGTGCGTCATCCAATAGATCCAGGGAAGGATATTTATATTCCCCCTCTAAGCTTTTCTCCTCACCTCTAACCAACTTTAGAGTGGTTTTAAAATCCTGGGCAATAGATGGCGTTTCTTGAGCAAATCTTTGCCCTTCTGAAGAAATTGAAGGTTCCTCGATGATGGGTGTTGTCTCCTTGAGTCTCTCTTTTGCCTTCAATTCCCTTTCTCTTCTTTTCCTTTGTCTTTGAATCCTTCTTAGTTCACGCCATCTGCTTCCCTGGGTAAACAATCTTTCGACCGTTCGCTTTGTCAAAAAGATAAAGTCACTTGGCCTTAGAGGGGTAATTATGGCTATAAGGACTATCAAAGATGCGATCAGCAAGGTATAGGAACCCGCGGTTCCAAACAGTTTTAAGCAGAGTTTCCCTAAAGCTAAGGATAGCCAACCTCCCAAGGTCACCCTTGAAAAATCCACAATCTCCCCACTTTCCGAAGTAGGGAGGCTTAACAAGACCCCTGAAACAAGGACAAAGACGAAAACAAAAAGAATCTTTTTGGATAACGTTGAAAGACTGAGCTTAGGAAAACGGCTCACTCCCAAGAGGATCAAAAAGATGGGAATGAAAAAAGAGGAGTAACCTAAAGCATAGATAAGGAAGTATGAGACCAAAGCTCCCACTGGTCCGCATTGGTTGTTTACCTTTTGGGAAAAAGATCCAAAGAAGCTCTCAAAAGTCCCGCTTTTTTGCAGAAGCTCAAGATCGGACTGGCGGTCGTAGGTGAAAAGCGAGATAAGGATGAACAAAGCCAAGGCGATCAAAAGGAGTCCTAATATCTCTTTTTTTCTCTCATTCGATATGAAGCTCAACATCTTCATGTTTATTTTTTCCTCAATACAAAAACCCCTTTAGCTTACTTCATCTCTCACTCTTGAATCATTTTCTTTCTTAAAACCTAAATCTAAAACTATTATTTACGATGTCAACAAAAATATGAAAGGAGGAAAACCAAGGGTGATGTAAATATTAGTGTGTAAAATTGGATTTGGTTTAAAAAGACAAAAGGCGTATCCTTCCCGGAAGTGAAGAAAACTTTAAAAGGAAAGGAGACACCTAATGTCGGTAAAACAACTGGATTTCTCGAAACATAATGTAATGAGAGAGTTACGAGAAGTCAAGAGGATGTTTAAGGAGGACTTGAACGAAGGGGGCAGATATTTGCTGGAGGAGTTTTTCCATCAAATTATGGCTTATGATTTGTATGAGCATATCAAAGCTCGGCGGTATGAACGGATACCGGCCCGAGGAGGTTATCGTAATGGCTATCGGGAGCGTTATCTTTTGACTTCCTTAGGTTTGCTTAAGTTGAGAGTTCCTCGCGATCGGGAGGGAGAGTATCAGCCGGATTGTTTTGAACGGTATAAGAGGGTTCAACGGGAGGTGGACGAAGGGATCAAGGCCATGTATTTGAGAGGAGTATCCACCCGTAAGGTGGGAGAGGTTTTGGATGCTCTGTGTGGGGAGAGGGTATCTGCCGGTTATGTTTCCAAGGTAACCCAGGCTTTGGATAAGGAGGTAGCAGTTTTTCGGAACAGTCCCATTGAGGATGATTTTGTGTTCTTATTCTTAGATGCCTTAAGCGTCAGGGTCCGTCTGGAGTTAAAAGTTAAACGGTATTGGATTTTGGTGGCTTATGGGATCAAGGCAGATGGGAGCCGGAAGTTGATCAGCTTTAGATTGAGTAAGAGCGAAGGGCGGGGCAGTTGGCTCTCTTTCTTAGAGAACCTGAAGGTTCGTGGTATGAGAGGTCATAATTTGAAGTTGATCATCATGGATGGGTGTGCCGGTTTGTGGAGCGCCATAGATGAAGTTTATGCTTTGGTGCCGCATCAGTTATGCTGGGTACACAAGTTGCGCAATATAGCCAAATACTCTCCCAAAAGGTATCGGGAGAGTTGCACCAAAGAGGCGGCCAAGATTATGTATGCTCAGAGTTCGGGGATGGCTGCCAAGCTTTTCCGCCAATGGAAGGCTCGTTGGATCAACCTTATACCTAAAGCCGTGGAATGTTTGGAAAGAGATTTTGATAAACTTATCCCTTTCTTTGAGCTCTCCCCAAAGTTTCACAGAGTTATCCGGACTACCAATGTTATCGAGCGCAGTTTCGGAGAGCTCAGAAGACGTTTGAAGGTCATGGGATATTTCCAAAACACAAAAAGCTGTAACCGAATGATCTTCAGTCTGTGTTTCTACTTCAATAACAAATGGGACCGAAAGACAGAAAAAATTAAAACCATAGCCCAATACTTTAAAAAAGCGGCTTAAAACTCATGGAGAAGGAGCACCTTAAATCGTGAAGTCTAATTTACACACAAATTCAAACATTACCATGTAATGAATCTTAAGTGTCGGATTTTTTTGTTGCTTTTTGTAATCCTTTTCACTATACTTGCTTGAACTTCTAAAAGGAGGGAAGACGATGCCATTTTGGAC
>LJUX01000040.1 GCA_001304155.1 candidate division Zixibacteria bacterium SM23_73_3 | reverse complement strand
GGATTCTCGCTTCAAAAGCTTCACCTATGTTGCTTCATTTACCACACTTAGGAGAGATATTAGCTATATCCTGTGCCCTCATCTGGGCTACGGCTGTTATTCTTTTCAGAAAAAGTGGAGAGACGGTTCCCCCTCTGGGGTTGAATCTATTCAAAAACGTTCTGGCTTTAGTTCTTTTTGTGCCTACCTCTCTGGTATTGGGCGTTGCCTTATTACCAGATGCCTCGCTGAACGATTACCTCCTGCTTCTGGCAAGTGGTGTTTTAGGATTAGCACTAGCGGATACTCTTTTTTTCAAAAGCCTTAACCTTCTGGGAGCAGAGCTATCAGCCATAGTCGATTGCCTTTACAGCCCTTTCATAATCGGACTGTCGGTGCTCTTTTTGTATGAAAGGATGACTGGCCTTCAGATATTCGGGGTCTTTTTGATCATCTCAGCAGTTCTGGGCGTCTCCGGAATAGGGGACAGAAAACACATCTCCCGCCACGATTTGATCTTGGGCGTTTTGTTCGGCATTCTGGCAATGGCCTTCATGGCAGTGGGTATAGTGATGATCAAGCCGCTGCTCGATCGCTCTCCTTTGTTGTGGGTAGTCGAGGTTCGCCTCTTTGCCGGATGTGTGGGGTTGGGTATCTATCTTTTATTTCATCCAGGTGGAAAGAAGATTATCTCTTCGGTGTTGTCCGTACGTAATTGGCAATACATGCTGCCCGGATCTTTTCTGGGCGCCTATCTTTCCATGATCGTCTGGATGGGGGGGATGAAATATACCCAGGCTTCGATCGCTGCGGCTTTGAATCAGACCAGCAATGTTTTCATCTTCGTCTTAGCCGCAATCTTTTTGAGAGAGCCGGTCAATGCCATTCGAATCATCGCCATAATTTTGGCTTTTTCAGGTGCGGTGATTGTCTCGTTTGGCTGAGGCGAGGGGAAAAGGAGAAAGATTCCCTTCAGTTTTGATTTTTAAAAAGAATCAGATATATGGTTCGATTCATCGAATCCGATGGGTTGCATGTCCTATGGGTTCTGTGGAACTGTGACCCTAAAGAAGATCACAGAATTCATCCCGCCTCATCTTAAGTTGGTTCGGGAATTGTCACCAGGATCCCGCCCAGACGGGCGTCCGTCTGGACGCTTCGCGGGAGAATTCCCGAACCACTTTCGTGCAAGTCACCGGGATTCCCCGGATGGGAAAGAATCCTATTCCCGCACGAACAAGAGGGTTTTTCAACGAGCCCTTCTGGATGAACCCTGTCCTATGATGAGATGAAAAGCGCTCTTTCATACATAGAGGGGGGAATTCATCCCGCCTCAATCTTCTTTGATTTTTTTGTTGACAAAACAAGTTGCCATAACTTAATTTCACATCGTTTTCAGGATCGGAAGATATTAATCACTATCAGAGCTGCCACACAAACCGGCAGGATGGAACCAAAAGCAAAAGGTAAAGCAAAGGAGGAGACCCAGGACAGAACCAGCGAAGGGACTATCACGTAAAAAGTGACATCGAATAGAGCTTTGGTAACCTTGAAGGCAATCAGAAAGAGAAGGTAAAAGAGGACCAGATCAAAGGCAAGCTGGCCCCAAAAGCCCAGATGAGCATAAAAGAACAGATTGGCTTCTTCTATCCACTTAATTGGCAGGGTAAAAACGTTGGCTATTGAATTCAGTATCTGAGTTATGAGGGGAGGCATGATCTGCTCTCAATCTGTGGTTAGCTCCTCAACCGGTTCGATGGTTAAACTGGATTCACCTACTTTTCTCAGGTCGGTCATCCTTTGAGTCAAAAAATTCTGAGTGCTTATCCATTTTCCAGACATGGAGAGAACTTCCTGTTCGGTGGCATTGCTTATCCAGGAGATGGTAAGACGGTCGATGCGTTCTTCTCCATGAGACTGTCTTGGAGAGGCGACTATAAGGTTCTCCATATGCAACGTGAACTTAACTTTCACTTTTACCCCCCCATGGTGAGAGGTTCCATTTCACCAGAGTCATTCGCAAATCCTTTGCCTGATCGATGATCTTTTTGAAGACAGAAAGTGAGGTAGAGAAGTTATTTAATAAAGAGAAGTTAGCTTGTGCCAATAAATTGAACAGCTTCCAGAATAGCTAAAAGGTATGGGAAATAATCCATAGCCTGTTGTCTCTTTCCTTAAAAGGAATGTTCAAAAAAGTGTCATGCTGAAAGAATATTTCAAATTAAATGAGTTGAACACCGATGTGCGGACTGAGCTTTTGGCGGGGTTTACCACATTTCTCACCATGTCGTATATCATCTTCGTCAATCCACTTTTCTTGAGCTTTTTTGGTGATCCTGCTTTGAAAGCCAAGGCCCTCCCCTTCTCCGCTTCGCTTACCGCCACCTGTGCGATCATGTGCATCATCATGGGATTGTGGACCAACTATCCCTTTGCCCTGGCTGCCGGGATGGGACTTAATGCCATAGTCGCCTATCAGATGGTTTTGGGGATGGGGCTTTCCTGGCCCTCCGCCATGGGAGTGATTGTTCTGGAAGGGATTATAATTACCATTCTGGTTATCACCGGGTTCAGAGAGGCGGTGATGAACTCCATACCGCTCTCTTTGAAACAAGCCATCTCTGTGGGAATCGGTTTGTTCATCGCCTTCATCGGTTTAGTTCAGGCGGGGTTTGTGCAGAAAAGTGAAACCACCCTGGTAGCTTTGGGGAGTTTCGACAACCTTCGGGTGGTGGTGGCGATCTTTGGTCTTTTGTTGACCGCGATTTTACTTAAAACCAAAGTGAAGGGGGCGCTTTTGATCGGCATCCTTGGCTCAACCCTTTTGGCAATTTGCATCAACTATGTTTCTGGTCTTACCGCCTTCGCCGATCCCAACATAGCCAAACTCCCCTCATCTTTTTTGTCCCTGCCGGATTTTTCCACCATCGGTCGATTTGATTTTCATGCCATCTCCAAGTTGGGGGTGGTGACTGCTACCATTTTGGTCTTTTCGGTGATGTTATCTGATTTCTTTGACACTCTGGGCACGGTGATCGGTTTAGGCAGTGAGGCGAAATTCTTAGACCAGAAGGGAAGGCTTCCCCGGATAAATCGGGTTCTTCTGGTGGATTCGCTCTCCGCGGTGGCGGGAGGAGCTTCCTCAGCCAGCTCGGTAACCACCTACATTGAAAGCGCGGCTGGAATTTCTGCCGGGGGGAGGTCAGGCTTGACCACCGTGGTGGTAGGTATCCTTTTTCTTTTTGCCATCTTTCTTTCTCCAATTGCCGGAGTGGTCCCCAAAGAGGCAACCGCTCCAGTTTTGATCATCGTGGGCTTTTTGATGCTTTCCATCATAAAAGAGCTCCCCTTTGAAAAATTCGATGAAGCGTTCCCTGCTTTCTTGATCATGATAGTTATGCCATTGACCTACTCCATCTCCAATGGCATCGGTTTCGGCTTTATCACCTTCACCTTAATCAAGCTTTTGAGCGGAAAGGGTAGGGAAGTTCATTGGCTCATGTATTTAGTCTCCCTTGCCTTTGCGGTCGATTTCGCCATCCCGGCACTTAAATCACTGTTTGGATTCTAATTTCAGGATACTTTGGAATGAACCGTATGGTTCACACTTGTATACCAAAATTTCAAGCAAAAGAATGGCACAACATCGAGGGTTGTTAAGAAGTTCTCCTTTGGGGCAGGATAAATTCCCGCCTCTATGGGATATAATATTTCATTAACCATAGGACGGGGTTCACCCTGAAGAGATTCACCCTGCCCTTCGGTCCTGCACTTCGTCTCCCGCCACAGGCGGGATGTCGAAGGAAGACCTCACTTCGTGCCGAGCGCACTCAGTGCGAGGCAGGGTCAAAGGAAAGGGCACTTAGCCCCGCCAATAGGATTTTTCAAGCCTGGTTGGGGCAGGGGCTCGTCCTGAAGGGTTTAACCCCTGCCCCAACATAAACGGGGATGAAAAAAGATTTACAAAAAAGAATAAGAAGTCTTTTGCTTAAATTAGAGAGGAGCTATGGAAAAAAGAGATGGAGAGTTCATGCGGACCCACTCTCTGAGCTGATCGCCACCATCCTCTCCCAGAATACCTCAGATCATAACAGTCACAGAGCATATTTCAACCTAAGATCAAAGTTCAAAACGTGGGATCAAGTTAGAAAGGCAAGGGTAAGAAGTGTTGCCGATACCATAAGATCAGGGGGATTGGCGGATGTTAAAGCTCAAAGGATTAAAGACATTCTCAATCAGATCTATGAAGAAAATCATAATCTAGACATGAATTTTTTGAAAAAGTGGAGAACGGAGAGGATCAAAGCCTACCTGAGAAGGTTCAAGGGGGTGGGAGAAAAGACTGTAGCCTGTGTTTTACTCTTTTCTTTAAGAAGACCCGCCATGCCGGTGGACACACACGTCTTGAGGGTCTCCAAGAGGTTAGGCTTGGTTCCACAAAAGACAGATTCCAAAGCAGCAGAGGCAATTTTGGAGGAACTTATTCCTCAAAATCTGATCTATCAATTTCACCTGAATTTGATCCAGCATGGAAGAAACATGTGTAAGGCAACAAATCCCCGGTGTGAGAGTTGCGTTTTGCTTCAAAATTGCAATTATGGAAAAAAATTGCTGGCAGGTTGAGCGGCGTCACTTAAGATATTATCCGTAGGGGGTCGATGCGGCAAGCCTGTGCTTAAATCGATCCACATAGAAAACTTTGGCAACCTATTGAGGATGAACTTCCAATTTCTAAATGGAGGGATAAATGCCTAAAATCAATGTCCTGAAGGAAGCGGAAAAGATAAAAAAACCCTATACTCCCTTTCTTCTGGTTAACGTAGATGGGTCACACGTGTTCTTAGGTTTGTTTGAAGGGGACTACCGGAAACATAGGCACCCCTACGATGAGTTTTTCTATGTGATCTCCGGGGAGATCGAAATCGAACTGGACTCTGAGACGGTGACTCTGAAGGCGGGAGAGGGCTTTTTGGTTCCCAAGAAGAACTGGCATAATTCCAGGACAAAAAAGAAAGCCATCGTGATGCTATTCGAGAAGCAGGGCTTGAAAAGCGAATTTGCCCAGAAGTAAAGAGATTCAAGCCCAAAAGCCTCGGTCATCTTTGCAGGAGAGCAGAGTATGGAGAAGGTCAATTGCTCACTGATGAGATTATTTGCGCTCAGTTTTGCACGAAGATTCGGTGAGATGTTCTTGTGACGATTTTCCTAACATAGTTCTAAATTAAAAAGATCATCCAAAATTATTTCCAAATACAGCGTAAGGCTTCAGCCTTCCATTAATCCATAATTTTGGAGACCTGAAGATCGCCGCTACACTTCCGCTATTATAAGGGCGTCATGAATCTACAATCAGCACAAATCCAAAACCAAAAAAGGCAATAACTTTTCAGTAGTGCAACACCAAATAGGTGTAAATTAGTTTCTAAATGGTGTGTATTTAGAATTTTTTTATTTTGTTGGATATGCTAAATGAGGTTAGTACAAAGATAACTACCTGGTTTTCCAAATCGATTGGCAGTCTGAAGCTTTCTGAACAGCGAATTTTGATCATCCTCTCGGTGGTGGTTGGTGTGGGTGGAGGCTTTGGCGCTGTGATCTTCCGATGGCTCATTGGAGCCTTCCATACACTTTTCTTTGACTACGGCACTCTTCTTTTTTCTCAAATAACCTCTCACTCCAAGTGGCTGATACCTTTGATTCCCATGGCTGGAGGGCTTTTGCTTGCTCCCATCACCTATCGTCTGGCCAAAGAAGCTCGAGGACACGGCGTGCCAGAGGTGATGTTAGCGGTAGCCTTAAGAGGAGGGATCATCCGGCCTTTCATCGCCCTGGCAAAATCTGTCGCTTCCTCCATATGTATCGGTTCCGGTGGTTCAGCCGGTAGGGAAGGTCCAATTGTGCAGATAGGATCTGCTCTGGGTTCCACGGTTGGTCAGATGTTCAAGATGTCAGGAGAAAGGGTGAAAATACTGGTGGGCTGTGGAGCTGCGGCTGGGATATCGGCGACTTTTAATGCGCCTATAGCTGGAGTCCTTTTTGCATTGGAGATCATTTTAGGTGACTTTACTATATATGCCTTCAGCCCGGTGATCATCTCTTCGGTGACAGCCACAGTCATCTCTCGTGCATTTCTGGGAAACTATCCTGCATTTCTTGTCCCTCCTTACGATCTGGTGAGTGTCTGGGAGATGCCCATGTATATAGGCTTGGGATTGGTGGGGGGCATCTTTTCCGTTTTGTTTATAAAAGTTTTATACAAAAGCGAAGATATCTTTGAAGCCTTGAGGATCAACAACTTTCTTAAGCCTGCTTTAGGTGGATTGATTTTAGGAATAATAGGTATCTTTTATCCTCAACTCTTTGGAGTGGGTTATGAGGCCATCAATTCGGCGTTGCATGAGGAGACGGTAATCTGGGTGTTACTTCTATTGGTATTTATGAAAATAGCCGCCACTTCTTTAACCTTAGGCTCAGGTGGATCCGGAGGAATTTTTGCGCCATCGCTTTTCATGGGCGCTGTGTTGGGAGGATTTTTTGGGAATGTGGTTCATCTTGCTTTCCCAGGAGTTACTGCCACCCCCGGCGCATATGCCTTAGTGGGAATGAGTGCGATGGTGGCGGGGACCACCCACGCCCCTATCACTGCTATGCTGATCATCTTTGAGATGACCGGCGATTACAGGATCATTCTCCCGGTGATGTTAGCTTCAGTTGTAAGCACCTCTTTAGCTAACCACCTTAAACGAGAATCAATATACACTTTGAAGTTGGTGCGCAGAGGCATAACCTTAAAGGCGGGAAAGGACAAAAGCCTGTTGGAGGGCATCTTGGTTCAAGAGGTTATGACCACCAGCTGGCAAACTCTTCCTCAAGACATGCCCCTCTCTCAACTTCTACGATTCGTAGAGCAGAGCAGGGAAACCGTGTTTCCGGTGCTAAACCGCAAAGGGGAACTGGAGGGCATAGTGACCCTTCAGGATATCCGATCGGTGATGACCAAAAGGGTGCTGGAGGATCTGGTGATCGTAAAGGACATCATGTCAACAAATGCCTCCCCCATTACCTTGGATGAAAATTTGGGTTCAGCCCTATCAAAATTTGAAGTGAGAGATTTCGATGGATTGCCAGTAGTGGATAAACACAACCCCAAAAAGCTCTTGGGTATCTTGAGAAGATCAGACATCATCTCCTTCTATAAAAAAAGGCTTCTGGAACAGGAGGTTTTGAAAAAAACCTAACTTCTGCTTGTTAGTTTTTGGACGGTTTTATTTGTTTCCAGAACCTAACTTAAGTTAGGTTCTGGTTCCGATCCTCCTCTCCTTTTTAAGGAGAGAGGAAAGGGGTGAGGTTTAAAAGATTCCTGCTTCATCATCTCAGTAAATAGATCTACGTTAGGAGTATAGACTAAATTTCAAAAGGAGCTATTACTCAATGCAGAACGTGACCGAGTGCCGGATTTATTTAGGAATTTGTTCATTATCCGAGCACAAATGAGCGAATACAGGTAGGCGGGGTGCATTACTTCACATTAAAAGGAAGGAATCGAATTTCTTAAAAAACCTATGTTTTGTTTAATCTCAGTTAAGTCCCACGGATTCAAATGAACAAATGAACTTTGACCCTCTGTTTATTGTATTTCTTTTGTCTTAACCTTTCCTTTTCGTATATTAAAAGTATGAAAACAAAGAAAACCTTACTGATCTCAGTTTTTGTCTTCATCTGCATAGCGTTGGTGATCATTGTCCGATTCAGTCTTACCCATTTCTCTCCAAAAATTTCACCAGCTGCCAGCAGGGAAGAGTGCCTTAAAGTAGCTTGCCGATATCTGGATAAGGATGAACCAGAATCTGCCATCTATCCATTGCTTTTGGCTATTGAAAAGGATGAAGACGACTTTCGGGCACATTTTCTTCTGGCGAAAGTATATCATCAAACCCGGATTTATCATCTGGCTGAAAAAGAGTGCAAAATCAGTTTAAAGCTTGATCCCCAAAGCAGGGAAGCTTTAGAGCTTTTGTGTCAGATTAAATTTGAACAGGGAAGGGTGAGTTGGAAAGATAAAAATCTTCAGCCAGCCCTCGCAGAGTTTACCTTCGTCCTGGAGGAAAGCGAGAATCAAAAATTGGTTGATAGCATTGCCCACCTTACTGGAGGTACATTCAAAATTACCCGGCTGACCAATGATCTTTTCTGCGACGATGCCCCCAGTTTCTCTTCCGATGGCAAACGAATCATCTTTCATTCCGATACCAGCTACTTTTTGGAAGATTACGGGCTAAAAAAAATTGAGGTAAAGAAAAGTAGAATTTTTGTCATGGATGCAAATGCAGAGAACAAGACATGTCTCTCCTCACAAGAAGAGAATGAAACTTCAGAGCGATTTGCCCATTTTTCTCATGATGGTAGATTCGTAGTGTATGAAAAAGAGAACTCATCGCCTCATATAAGTGACACCATCTTCAACGTTGATCGGGATATCTTTATAAAGGATTCAGACAGCAATGAGGTGAAAAGACTCACCCACAATGATACTTATGATGGTCTCCCCAGCTTCTCCCCGGATGATACCGAGATAATATTTGTGAGTGATCGACCGGGAGGAAGAAACTCCATCTACAGGTTGAATTTAAAAACCAGAGAAAGTAACAGCATTTCTTTAAAAAAATCTTGGGATGAAAAAATTGGACTGATCAGGCGACCCAGAGGGATGGTTCTGCCATATTGTCCCAGCTTCTCACCCGATGGAAAGAAAGTCCTTCTTCATGCTGGTTGGAACACCAGGGGCGTTTTCCTTTTAAATACAGATAGCAAAAGCTGGAGACGTCTCACCGATAGAAGAAACGATTGTTTCTTTCCTTCATTTTCTTTCGACGGAAAGAGAATCGTCTTTGTTTCTGGTTACTCTGATGAAGAGGATCTATATGTCATTGATGCGGATGGCTCTAACCAAATGAGGTTGACCTATGACGGAGGAACAAAAAGATACCCTTCCTTCGCCCCGGATGGGAAATCGATCGTCTTTGCAGGCAAACGAAAAGGAGAACCAGACAATTACTTTGAGATCTATCTTTTGCATCTGGATCAAACCATCTCCAGAGAGAAATTGAAAGAGAGGCTGAAGGATTTAGAGAATGTTAGTTAAACCAGGTGGGGTAGAGGTGAAATCGCAGGAGAATGATCAATGTGGAAGCGCAAGAAGATCGACATACAAAATCAGATACAGACCATCAGGGAAACTCTATACGACATATTAGAGATTCACACTATCTATCACAGCAGGAAAGAAATGTTCATCAAGGCTTTACCTCATGCTTCTATTTTCAACTGGAAGGAGATGGTTGAAAGCAGGCTTTTGTCTCTGGGTTATTTTGTGGAGTTCGACCAGCTTGATCCGACGCAATCGGCCGGCCCGGTGGTGCTTCATATTGGAAAGCTGGAGTATCTGAAAAAGACACAGATTCCCTGGACTAACATAATTTTATTTTTCTTAACGGTGATAACCACCTTACTTGCTGGCGCATACATGAATCAGGCCGATCCGTTTTCTAATCCCCTCCTCGTCTTCAAGGGTGTCTCATTTGCGGTTCCTTTGCTTTTGATTTTAACATTTCACGAGTTCGGGCATTATGTTCAATCCAGAAGGGCTGGAATCAAGGTCAGTCTGCCCTATTTTATTCCCGGGCCCACGCTGTTTGGGACCTTCGGTGCGGTGATCAGATCAAAATCTCCTTTCCGCACCCGCCGGGATCTTCTGGACGTGGGAGCCGCAGGTCCCATTGCCGGCTTCGTTGTCGCAGTGATTGTTATCATCATCGGACTATCACATTCTCAAATCGTGGAGGAGGTTTCAGGGGAGGGACTGATTCTGGGAGAGTCGTTAATATTCAAATTTCTTTCCTGGTTGGTGTTGAAAGATGTTCCTGAAGGATACGGTGTGCTTTTAAGTCCCACCGCCTTTGCTGGCTGGGCAGGGATTTTGGTCACCATGCTAAATCTTTTGCCCATTGGACAGTTGGATGGTGGTCATATCATGTATGCCCTTTTGGGGAGAAACCAGCGGAGGATTGCTACAGTGGCAACCTTAGCCTTGATCCCCCTGGGATTTTTCTTGTGGTTTGGTTGGTTTGTCTGGGTGGCTTTGGTCCTGTTGATCAAAATTGGTCATCCGCCTACTTTGAACGATCAGGTGCCTTTAGATACCAAGCGGAAGGTGATTGGCTGGCTGGCGATGTTCATCTTCGTCCTCTCCTTCATTCCCGTGCCCATCAAGTAAACATCCTTGTTGGAGATCGTGTCGATTATGTATTGGGCAACATTTCCCCTGCGTCTGTTGTAGTCCCGCATTGAAACGGGCAATCATCCAGCCTCCGGACATTGCCTTTGACTAAGCCTGATGGAGACCAAAAGGTCTCCGCTACATTATTACAATAAAAAAGATGTAGGGGTGGAGTTTTAGCTCCACCCGTGGTGAGGGCGAACCTGAAGGTTCGCCCCTACACATCCATCCTTTTCCCCATCTTGTCGGTGAATGCCCAAAAGAACTTTGTCATTGAATCCAAACTTTTACATAATTACGTCAAAATTTACTTGACAACCCCAGTCAAAAAAAATAAACTTTGAGAAAAGAAAACAAACTCTATTTCAAGAAGGAGGTGGAATAGATGAAGAAGATCACGATTTTTTCTTTGATCTTTGTCTGTCTGGCTTTTTTCTTAATCTTCACCAGTTGCAGTCGGGAGAAAGCCATGGAACAACTGATGGCTGATCCTCAGATGTCTGAGCTTATCATGCAGAAAATCTGGGAGACTCCGGAAACCAAAGAACAATTGGTCCAGATGGTAATGGAGGATCCAGAAAGCATGAACAAACTCAGAGAATCTTTGCTGGCAGACTCAACCAAAGCGGCTCAAATGCTGGATATGATGCTGGCAAACGAAGATCTGGAGGGAATGATAAAAGAGAAGACTTCGGATTTGCATAAGACGAGAAGGAAATAACCTATTCAAAGCTTGTTTGTTTTTGATAAGCCTGTATCCAGTTGAAACTGGATGCAGGCTTTTATTTTCTCATCAGTTTCAGATTTTAAAGAAAAGTAGGGATACGGAATAAGATCATACCCCCCTTTGGTTAATCTGGCAAGTTTTTTTCTCCAGATTTGGTCTAATGACATAGCCTGAAAAATAGCTATTTGTGGACTGATAGTTGGATCTCTTTCATGGATTATTTCCCAGGGGGTTTTATTTCCCTTGTAACCGTTTATTCTGGCGACATTGAACCAGGTGACATATTGAGTGGCTTTTGCCAAGAAGGCTTGGGGTGAGGAGAAGGTTTCAATCTCATAGAACTCGTTCTCGATTATCCCATGGGCGGTCTCGATATCGGCTTGGTAGGTATGAGCGCCTGGAGGGATGGTATCATGCACCAGCCCCTTTTCTGAGTTGACGGTTTGGATGAAGATGGAGGGGTGTTTGGCTGACCATGAGCCGATGGATTCTGACCATTGTCTGTTTGGAAGCGGGAGTTTGTAAGGTCGGCCCCGCATTTTTTCAGGTGGTTGATTATAATCTCTGCGAAGAGGGTTGCATATGTGAGGGTGCATTCGGTGGCATAGCTCACAAACATGATTCCGGAGACCACCTCTGGCCGTGTACTGGAATGAGGGCAGATTGTGTCTTTTCATCTGGATCCAGTATTCAGGGATATCATACAGGTGCTTGGTGTCGATATCGATCTGTTAGAAGAGTCTCCATCTGGTTTTTATCTGTCTCAAGTCGTTTTTGGTTTTGTGCTTGCGCCGTTTCCTTTTAAGCAGTCCTTCTTCTTTCCAAATCTTGCGGATTCATCCTGAACGGATTCACCGTGAACGGATAGCCTTTTCAGAGAGGCTAAGATTGAATTCTCTTTTTATCCTTAAGGCGCCCCGGGACTTAAGCTTTCGCTTCAGCTGGATGGCCTTTTGTCTTTGATCTGGATCGATCCCTGACTTTTTATTCTTTGGAGCTTTGCTTTGATCCTCCAATCCCCGCAGAGAACCTAGTTGCCACCTTTTAAGCTACTTGCGTACTGTTTTAGGGGTAGTATTAAAGGCTCTAGCCGCGGGCTTAACTCCGTTATCCCGGGCATATCTGACCATCTCATATCTGAGTAATCTGGGGTCTTTACTTAGTCGCATATTTGTGTAATATTTGATCGGACACATCTCTTCATCCTTGGTTATTTGGTTTCTTACACCATCCAAAAAACCATCATATGAAGGATGTGTCCATATTTTCTTTCAACCTAGACTGGGCAAGCCCCCTTCCTCTCACTCCCACTTGCCACCTCATGAACCACTCTTGAACCCACCTCTTGCTATTTCTCCCCCATGCCAGCAAGGGGGGACCTTTTGACTTCCGTTTCCCACAAATAACATCAGAAAGTTGTTGTTTTTTCAGAGTAGTTGATATTATATTGCAAAGTTAAAATGTCAGAGATAGGCAAAAACATCAAAGACATTCGATCTCGCATACAGAAAGCGGCGGAAAAAAGCGGCAGGAGTGTAGATCAGATAAAGCTGGTTGTGGTAACCAAAACAGTGGAACCGCACAGGATAAATGAGGCGATTCGCCGCGGAATAGAGATCATCGGCGAAAATAGGATTCAGGAGGCAGACGCTAAGTTTAAGGAGATAACCGAAAAGGTGGAAAAACATCTGGTGGGTCATCTTCAGACCAACAAAGCCAAAAAAGCGGTGGAAATTTTTGATTTTGTTCAGTCAGTGGACAGCGTTCGTGTGGCAGAAGAGATCTCCAGAAGAGCTTTAGAAAAAGGAAAAATAATGGATGTGCTGGTGGAGGTGAATACCTCTGGTGAGTTGACCAAATTCGGGATAGAGCCTGAACAGGTCTTGACTTTAATTGAAACTATCTCGAAATTAGAGGGTATTAAGATCAAAGGCTTGATGACCATAGGACTTTTTTCCGACAATCCGGAGGATTCCCGACACTGCTTTAGGAGATTGAAAACTCTTTTTGAAAAGATAAAATCTGCCAGCATACCTAATGTGGAAATGCGCTACCTCTCCATGGGAATGACCAGCGACTTCGAGGTTGCCATAGAGGAAGGCTCTAATATGGTTCGTGTCGGCACCGGAATATTTGGTCCCAGAGGTTATTGAAGATAGGAGATGACCTCGTGTTAGCCAATTTAGTCTTTGCCATTGCCAAACTTCTGGACTTAGCTATAAGTCTTTACGTGATTGTCATTATCATCCGGGCAATTCTGTCCTGGTTTAATCCGAATCCGTACGGTCCAGGGATGATGTTTTTGGACAAGATCACCGATCCGGTCCTTGGGCGCATCAGACGATTGCTCCCTTTAGGCAGCGGGGTGGGGTTGGATCTGTCGCCGATAATTGCCATCTTTGGGCTTTTGTTCATAAAATATTTTCTGGTGGCAAGCCTGTATGATGTAAGTGCAGGTTTGAAATAATTGACATGAAACGAGGTAATGTTTATTTATTATTGCCGATAATAGAGTCAAAAAATTGCACATTAAGTCTGGAGGTAAAAGTTGAAAATCACACCGGTAGATATCAAAAATCAAAGTTTTGGCAAATCCTTCCGAGGTTATGATCCCTCTGAGGTGGATGCCTTTCTGGAGATGGTATCCTCCACCCTGGAGGATTTGCTCCAGGAGAACAGCCAGTTAAAAGAAAAGCTCTCTTCAGTGGAAGCGACTCTGACAGGATACAAGGACCTGGAGGGAAACCTCAAACAGGCGCTGGTAACTGCCCAGAAATCGGCAGAGGAGATCAGAGAGAACGCACAAAAAGAGGCTCAGCTTTTGATGAGGGAAACACAGATGAAAGCCGAAAGTAAGCTGGAAGAAAGCTACAGCCTTCTCTCCAGACTAAAAAAGCAGATAGCTGATCTTGAAAATCTAAAAAAAGAATACATCATCCGATTGAAATCGTTGCTGGACACTCATCGAAATATTTTGCAATCAATGGAGAAGGAAGATCGACCGTATAAAGAAGAGCCTCAGTTAGCTGGCAGCCACGGCCAATCCAAGTCGGATTCAGATAAGGAGATCAAGATTTAGAAAACCCGACAAAGTTCTGCAAGGACGATAAAATGGGAGAAATGAAGAATACACAAGATCTTAAAGAAACCATAAACCAAGCCATTCAGTTCATCCGGAACAAGACCAAATTTGTCCCACAGTTAGGCATTATCCTGGGAACGGGATTGGGTTCTTTAGCTGAAGGGATCAAGGTGGAGGTTAAAATCTCCTATGAGGAGATTCCCCACTTTCCCGTCTCCACCGTGGAGAGTCACGCCGGGCGGCTAATCCTCGGAAAGCTTTCCGGAAAAGATGTGGTTGCCATGCAGGGGAGATTTCATTACTACGAGGGATACGACTTAAAGCAGGTGACCTTCCCGGTAAGGGTGATGAAGGCTTTGGGCGCAAACACCCTGGTGGTCTCTAATGCCTGTGGGGGACTTAATCCCTTATTCAAAGCCGGGGACATAATGGTCATCTCGGACCATATTAACCTTTTAGGCTCAAATCCGTTGTTTGGTCCCAATGACGAAAGTTTGGGTCCCCGATTCCCGGATATGTGTTGTTGCTATGATCCGGAGTTGGTTGCCCTGGCAGAGAACGTGGCTTTGAATCTAGGGCTTAAATTACAAAAGGGAGTTTACGTGGCGGTTGCCGGTCCCAATCTGGAGACTGCGGCAGAATACAGATTTTTAAGGCTTATTGGAGCGGACGTGGTGGGAATGTCCACTGTGCCGGAGGTTATCGTGGCACGGCATCAAAGCATGAAGGTGTTGGGCTTTTCATTGGTTACCGACATGGGGTTGCCGGATGCTTTGGGCCCAATGAATATGGAAAAGATTCTTGCAACGGCGGCTAAAGCAGAGCCGCTTTTGAAAAAGATCATGACCCGGGTTATAGAGGAGATGAAGGTTTAAAGTTCAATAATAAAAGATCGCGTAGCCAAGGCTTCATGCCTTGGCTAGCACCCGTACGGGTGCCTACGCGAGAAAATAAATTTATCATCATTAAAATACAAGAATGCGTCGTCTAAAAAATTTTGATTATTCAAATAAGGCAGTTTACATCACAACAGATACTCATGAGCGAAAATCGATTTTTGTCTCTGATGATAGGGTGAACAAGATTTATGAAGCTCTGGATGAGGTTTATCCTAAATATGATTTCAAAATCAATGGGTTTGTGATAATGCCCGCACATTGTCATTTGATAATCGTCTCCCAAAATAACGATTTGTCTGACATAATGCACGACATCAAAGGAATAGCTGCTTTCAAGATGTCAGATGGCGCTCCGATAAAGGAGAAGCTTTGGCAAAGAGGTTTCTATGATCATGTGATTCGGAATAAGAGCGACTTGCTAGAAAAATTGAACTATATTCATCAGAATCCGGTTAGAGCTGGCTTGGCTAAAGACATCTCGGATTACAAACATTCGAGTTTTAAGTTTTACTATGATAGGAAGTGTGAAATCCCGGCATGGTTTGCAAAAATTGAAATATAACTGGATCGCGTAGCCAAGGCTTCACGCCTTGGCTGACCCATTTGGGCCAACGCGGTGATTGTCACCAAACAATTGTTTAACAAAAGGTCGGAACCTACTAATGTTCAAAGAGATCAAAGAAGATTTCAACTATCCGGAGATGGAGGCAAGGATACTTGCGTTCTGGGACAACCAGAATATTTTCCATAAAAGCATAAAGATAAGGAAGGATGCTCCGGATTTCGTCTTTTACGAAGGACCTCCCACTGCCAATGGTAGACCGGGCATTCACCACGTGATCTCCCGCACCATTAAGGATCTGGTTTGTCGTTACAAGACCATGCGGGGATTCAAGGTGGAAAGAAAGGCGGGCTGGGATACCCATGGACTTCCGGTGGAGATAGAGGTGGAGAAGGAGTTGGGGCTGGACAGCAAGGCGAAAATTGAGCAATATGGCATTGACAAATTCAACGCCCAGTGCCAAAAGAGTGTTTTCCGCTACAAGAAGGAATGGGACGAGCTCACCCGCAGGATCGGTTACTGGCTGGATCTGGAGTCCGCCTATATCACCTGCTCAAACGAATATATAGAGAGCGTGTGGTGGATTCTCTCTCAGTTCTGGGAGAAGGGATTGATCTATCAAGGGCATCGCATAGTCCCCTATTGCCCCAGATGTGGCACCCCCCTGTCCAGCCATGAGGTGGCTCAAGGATACGAGGAGGTCTCCGACCCCTCAGTGTCGGTCAAGATGAAGCTGGAAGGAAAGGAGAACACTTACTTTCTGGTGTGGACCACCACGCCCTGGACCTTGATCTCCAATGTGGCTTTAGCCGTGGGCGCGCACATCGATTATGTCAAAGTGGAGCATCAGGGAGAGGAGTTGATCTTAGCTCGAGCACTTATGGAGAAGGCTTTAGAGGGTGAATACCAGATAAAGAAAGAATTCAAGGGAAAGGATTTGGAGAAACTAAGATATGAACCGCTATACACTTTTGTGAAGACCGACAGATCCAAGGCGTTTTATGTGATCTTAGCAGACTTCGTCAGCGTGGAGGAGGGGACCGGAATCGTCCATATGGCACCCGCCTTCGGAGCAGACGACTACGAGGCGGGGAAGAAATACGGTCTGCCGGTAGTTCAGCCGGTGGACGCCAAGGGAGAGTTTACCTCCGAGGTCACCCCGTGGAAAGGCATGTTTGTAAAAGATGCAGATAAAGGCATAATGGAGGATCTGAAGAAAAGAAATCTCTTATATAGGAGAGGGGAGTATGTTCATACTTATCCCTTCTGCTGGAGATGCAACTCCCCCTTGATCTATTATGCCCGGAAGTCGTGGTATATTAAAACCACAGCCTATAAGGATAAGCTGCTGGAGAACAACAGGAAGATAAACTGGTATCCGCCGGAGATGGGCTCGGGGCGATTCGGGGAATGGCTGGAGAACAACGTGGATTGGGCTCTCTCCCGGGAAAGATTCTGGGGCACGCCTTTGAACATCTGGATATGCGACAGTTGCGCAGAGGAAAAATCCGTAGGCAGCATCAAAGAACTTCTCGGCTCAGCCGTTGAAGATGAATGCTTAGCTTCATTTAAAAAGGAGATAAATCTCCACAAACCAATGATTGATACCGTCACTCTGAGGTGTCCCAAGTGTGAGGGGGTGATGCATCGCACTCCGGAGGTGATCGATTGCTGGTTTGACTCTGGATCCATGCCTTATGCTCAATGGCATTATCCCTTTGAACATAAGGATGATTTTAAGGATAAGTTTCCCTCCGAGTTCATCTCCGAGGCGGTGGACCAGACCAGAGGATGGTTTTACAGCCTTTTAGCCATCTCTTCATTTCTTTTTGATCAATCCGCTTTCAAAAACGTGATCGTGATAGAGTTGGTTCAGGATAAAGATGGTTTTAAGATGCACAAATCCAAGGGAAACGTGATAGATCCCTGGGAGGTTTTGGATGTTCAGGGGGCGGATGCGCTCAGATGGTATATGCTGTGGGTGAGTCAGCCCTGGCTCCCCACCAGAATCGACAAGAATGTGATAACCGAGGTGGGAAGGAAGTTTTTAAGTACCTTAAGAAACACCTATTCCTTTTTCGCCCTTTATGCCAACATCGACCAATTTGATCCTTCAAAGCACCAGATCAACGTGGAAAAGAGAACAGATCTGGATAGGTGGATCATGTCCAAGTTGAATTCCTTGACCCGGGAGGTCACCTATGCTTTGGATCATTACGATCTAACCAGAGCCGCCCGCCAGATTCAGGAGTTTGTGGTAGAGGATCTGAGTAACTGGTATGTGCGAAGGAGCCGGAGAAGGTTCTGGCAATCCGAAAAGACCCCGGATAAGATCTCCGCCTATCTGACTTTGTGGGAGTGCCTGGTGGCGGTGTGTAAACTGATCGCCCCCTATACTCCTTTCATAGCGGAGGAACTATATCAAGAGCTTTGCACCAAGATCGACGCAAAATTCCCAGAAAGCGTGCATCTGACAGATTTTCCTGAAGCTGTGGAAAAGTATGTCGACAAGAGATTGGAACAGAAGATGAACAACTTACGGAGAATCGTCATCTTAGGAAGGGCAGCTCGGAGCAGGGCGCAAATAAAGATAAGGCAGCCCTTAGGAGAGATAATGCTCGCTCTTCCCAAAGGAGAATCCAAGGAGGATTTAAAGTCTTTGTTTAATCTGATAAAAGAAGAACTCAATGTCCAGAAGATCTCTTTTTTGGGTGCAGATGCCCGCCTGACCCAGCTTTACGCTAAACCAAATTTCGATCGACTGGGTCCCAAATGGGGAAAGAAAGCCAATCAAGTAGCAGAGAAGATGAAATCTTTGAGCCAGGATGAGCTTAAGAAATTCAAAGATAAGGGCAAATTGAAGATAGACTTAGACGGAGCCAGCTTGGTGTTGGAATCGGAGGATATGGAACTCTCGGAGCAGGAAAGGGAGGGTTGGGTGGTGGAGTCGGAAAACGAGTATAAGGTGGCGCTATCTATCATCTTAACTGAAGAACTTGAGGATGAGGGCTTTGCCCGAGAGCTGGTCAACAAGATTCAAAACATGCGCAAGATGGCAGACTTTAAGGTGATGGATAGAATAAAAGCGAATATCAAAACCACTCCCCGGCTTAAGGCGGCCATAACGACATTTGAGGATTACATCAAGAAAGAGACGTTAGCCTCAGAACTCTCTCTTTCTGGAGCCGAAGGGGAACGCACTGAGGAGTGGGACATAAATGGAGAGAAGGCATTGATCTCAATAGAAAGAGTTAGATCTTAAGTGGAGGAAGAAGATGAAGAAGAAAGATCTGCAAAAATACGAAGCCTTGCTTTTAGCCAAACGGACGGAGTTGCTGGAGGAGTTGGGACTTTTAAAGAAATCCGGCTTGAACAGCACTGTTAAGGACGCATCAGGAGAGATTTCCTCTTACTCCACCCATATGGCGGATCAGGGCACCGACTCCTTTGAAAGGGAAAAAACGTTTCAATTAGCCTCCAAAAGCGGCAGGTTTCTTCATCACATAGATGAGGCTTTGCACCGCATCAAGGACAAAACCTACGGAAAATGCCAGGAATGTGGAAAACAGATAAGCGTTGCCCGACTGGAGGCAGTGCCTCATGCCAGGCTATGCATCGCCTGCAAGGAGAAAGAGGAGCTCAAAAAAGCCAAAGAGATTCGATGAGGGCTTTTGTCCGCAGGTATGTACCGTAGTGAAGCATAGGGTTTATCACACCACATAGTGCATGCCGTAGGAGATGGTTTGATCAAAAAAAATCCTAAGACACCCCCCCTGAGATTTCTGATCATCACCATACTGGTTATCCTTGCCGATCAACTTTCCAAAACTGCGGTGATTTGCCTTCTTCCACCGGGTGAGTCTGTTTCGGTTCTGGGTAATCTTTTCCGGCTCACCTTGGTTTTAAATCCGGGTGGGGTTTTTGGAACCAGATTGGGAAGTCAAAATTTCTACGCCTTCATCTCTCTTTTAGCCATAGGGATTACCTTATGGTTTTTCTTCAAAACTAAAACACAAGAAAAAAGTTTCCGGATAGGACTTTGCTTGGTGCTGGGAGGAGCGGTGGGGAATTTAATCGACCGCTTCCGCTTCGGAGAGGTGGTCGATTTTCTGGATTTCGACTTCTTTAATGTCTCACTTCCTCCAACAAAAATTTTATTTCTCAAATCCCCCGGTTTTTATCTTGATCGCTGGCCCGTGTTCAATTTAGCGGACAGCTTTGTCCTCATAGGAATGGTTCTGGTGGTCATTCATCTTGCTTCGGGAAAAAGGATAGATATCTTCCTCTCTCAGAAGGATCTTGGCCTTTCCCGTGCTTTTATTCAGAAATTGATCTCAGATCATAATATCTTGGTGGATGGCAACTCCATAAAGCCCTCCTACAAGATAAAAGGGGGAGAGAAAATTAAAATTGAAGTTCCACCACCAGAGAAACCTTCCCTTGAGCCGGAAGACATACCTTTGGATATCGTGTATGAGGATTCTGATCTTTTAGTGGTGAACAAAAAGGCAGGGATGGTGGTTCATCCTGCGGCGGGAAACTACTCTCATACTCTGGTGAATGCTCTCCTTTTTCATTGCAAGGATCTGTCCGGAATAAACGGAGTTTTGCGACCGGACATTGTGCACCGGCTGGACAAGAACACCTCTGGACTTCTGGTGATAGCAAAAAATGATCTGGCTCATCTAAGTTTAGCCGGGCAGATAAAAAATAGAACTCTTCTGCGTGAATATCTTGCCATAACCTGGGGACATATGCCAGTTGAGGAGGGAACCATCGAAGCTCCTATCGGAAGGGGCGCGAAGGACCGAAAAAAGATGGCGGTGACCCGAATGAAAGGGCGAGAATCATTAACTCAGTATCAAGTCCTGGACAGATTTGATCTGTGTGATCTTTTGTCCATCCGATTGAAAACAGGCAGGACTCATCAGATCCGGGTTCATCTTTCCTATTTGAATCATCCGGTGTTGGGTGATCCGGAATATGGGGGGAGAGGTAAGCGGATCAAAGGCATCTATGATAGGGAGCGTCCTTTTGCTCAAAAGCTTTTGAGTACAATCGACAGGCAGGCTCTTCACGCCAAAAAACTGGGCTTTGTTCATCCCAGGACAAAAGAATACCAAGAGTTCGATTCTAAGCTACCCGAAGACATGGAAGCTGTCTTAAGTCTTCTGCGCAGCTAGCGT
>LJUX01000085.1 GCA_001304155.1 candidate division Zixibacteria bacterium SM23_73_3 | reverse complement strand
TGGTTTGTATTAGATTCGGAAGACAAAGGACATGCCGCCTTCTCCGCATTCGATATGTCGCAAGGTTTATTGGATGATGATTCGCTAGAGATATACTATTTTTCCTCCCCCAATTCATCCGTGGATTCCTTGCAGGATCACTTCATATCCAATTTTAACCTTTTTCAAAATTACCCCAATCCTTTCAATTCAGTCACCTGTATACAGTATACAGTAGGCAGAACCACCCCATCCACACCACTCTTAAAATCTATAACATTTTGGGAAAGGAGGTGAGGGAATTAATCAATACAAAACAGAGTAAGGGGAGTTATGAAGTGATCTGGGATAGCAGGAATAATTCTGGAAAGGAGGTGGCAAGCGGCATATATTTTTATCTACTTAAAGCGGCTGACTGCACAGTCCTTCCTGATGTCGATGCTTCAAAACTTGCAACTCAAGAGAGTCTCACTTGGCCATCTCATGGCTTACAATCTCGACAAGGGCTGTAACAGGAATCCAAAGCTTCTTCTCTGGTCTTAAACACGATTTTATTTCTCTCTGTCATTTGCAAAGCACTTTTGCAGTCAGGTCGGTGAAATCGAAAGGAGCGTTTATTCCCCAGATAATATTTTTCTTTTTCAGACACCGGGAGCGACCATATGCCGACTTTTGCTTTTCTTGCCTGTGTTTGCAGAGAGCAAAAATATTTTCTGTATTTTAAATTAGGGGGATAGGTATATACCAAAGCCCAACCCTTTTCAATCAACTCCGCATTAATCAGAATGTTGCCCACCCATACGTAAGCTAAAATCCTTCCCCAATCATCCCTTCTCTCAACGTCATACTCCAAGGTGATCTTCTCCCCCTCTAACATTTTCCGCTTGGCTTCTGTGGCTTCTGAGAAGAAAGGCTCTCCTTTCTCTGGTGTATCTATCCCGATGTACCTGACCCTCTCTCCGTTGTTTAAAATCACGGTGTCTCCATCCTCCACTTCCTTCACCCTTATCTCTTTTGAAGAAGGATAAAGGATAAGAATCAACAAAGCTGAGGTCAAAACAAAAACGACATATAGTATCCATCTGGATTTAAGGAAATTTGTTTTCATGTCAGATTTTCTGTTCTATGAATTTGGGATTGCCTTTTCTTGACGCTTAGAAAAGTGATTGCCGAAGGTCTTTGGTATTAGCATTTATTGATGTCGACGCATCAGTGAATTTCATCGCCTATTGCAACAACAGATCGCTGGTGCCCTCCTGATTTTCGGTGACGTAAACTAAATTTTCCACCGAATCTTTGATATCATCTATGTGGGTGATTAAGAATATCTGTCTGAATCTATTTTTCAACTGAGCTAATGCGTTTAAGATGTTTTCCTTTCGGAGCGTGTCCTGACTGCCGAAGATCTCATCCAGGATAATAAAGGAAAAACCAACCTGGCTGGATTCGGAAATCAGAAGGGAGATGGCAATTCGCAGACATAAATTGGCTAAATCGGTCTCTCCGCCGGAGAAGCGATCTATTGGAAATTTCTCCCCCTGATCATAGATGTAGATTTCGTAATCTTCATCCAGTTCGAAATCCTCATATCTGTTCTCACATAGCTCTAAAAATAGATTTTTGGCATAGCGGGAAAGCGTGGGTCTGATCCGCCCGATCAAGGAGACCCTGAAATCTGAAAACAACAAATCCAGCTTCTCCAGATACCGTTGTTCCTCCTCCCATCCTTTTATATCCTGCTCCAACTGGATGGTGTTTTTGATCTCCTCCTCAATCTGGTCAATTTCTTTTTTAACCATCTCCGTTTGGTGCTTAATATCCTTTAGAGTCAACTCGGTTGCATGCACGAATTCTCTTTTCTCCGCTAAACTTTTTTCCACATTTTTGTATTCCTCCTCGGAAAACCGGAGTTTGGCAATTGCCTCCTCTATTTTCTTCTCCTCTCGACTCAACTTAAGTATCTTCTCTTTCAATTCATTTATCTTCTTCTCCACCTGTGGCAGTCTTTTTAGCTGGGAGACAATCTCTGTTGATTTCTGCTTCAGTTTTTCCAAACCCTCAGATTCTTTTCTAAGTCTTTCATGATGGGAAGGGTCATATTCCACTTCACCTAAGTTCTTCAAAACTTCCACCAGTGAGGCAAGAGTTTTCTCTTTCTCTTTTACGTTCCTTTCTAAATTCTGCCTCTCCCCTTCCAATCTGGAAAACTTCTCTGACGATTTCTGCAGGTTTTCCTTTTGCGCTTCCAGCTCCCGTTTTGCTTTTTTCAAATCTTGCCCTTTTTTCTTTATCCTCTCCCTTTCCTTTTCTATGGTCTGTAATCTTTCTTCCAACTTATTTTGTTCATTTAAAAGATGCTGCCTGATGTTGTGATAATCAGATCCCATGGGTCTCAGGCAGCGATCGCATACCGAATCGGGACCCAGCTCCTCTATATGTTTCAACTGAGATTCCAATTTTCTGTTCTCGTCCTTGGCAGATTTTGAAGATGCTTCCATCCTCATATAAAGATTTCGCTCCTCTTCCAGCTCCTTCTCAATTGAGACCAGCCTTTCTTTAGTCTCTTTCAGATTCTTCTCAATATCACCTTTTGGTTCAAGCTCTTTATTCAGTGTTGCCAATCTTCTTTGATCCGAAGTTAGCGACGCCTCTGCGTCTTTTTTCTGATTTTGTGTGATCTTCTGGTGCTCAGCTTTTATCCTCTGCTCGTCCAAAAGAGAAACTTTCTTTTTAATCTCCTCATAAGGGGCAAGCAGTTCTTCCAGCTTTTTCTCTTCAGAATCAAGCGTTATCAGATTTGCCTGCTCCTCTTCTTGTAATTTTAGCTGATTTTTTTGGCTCTGTTTCTCTGTTTGAGTGATGCTTCTTTTTTGACTTAAGCGGAAGTGTTCTTCATATTTTAATTTCAGCCCCTCCCATATCTTTTCAGCTTCTTTCAAGCCAGAAGTCTCAGAATCAAATTTCTCTTTTGTGACCTTCGATTTATCTTTCAAAAGGGAAAGGGTTTCTGTTTTTTCTTTTTTCTGTGCACGAAGCTCATCTTTGTCCTTTAGTTGGGAACGATTGAAATCAAGCTTCAACTCCAATTCCCTTTTGTCCGACCTTAAATTTCTCAAAGCCACATCCACGGTTTCGATTCCCAACATGCGGGCTAAGAGTTCCTTTCTCTTGTATGGCTGAAAATCGGAAAGGGCGTTCAGTTCTCTCTGTTTGGCGTAGAAAGAGGTCATGAAAGCTTTCAAGTCCATACCCAGGGTCTTTTGAATAAGCTCATTGACCGCATTGTTTCCTCTGGCTGAAACCTTTTTGTTTATGATGACCGAGGCATCCACAGAAAGTGATGTTCCTTTCAGTTCTCGCACCACCTGAAAGTTATCTCCATTCATCTCAAAATCCAAAATAACCCGACACACGTCCGCCTTTCGGGCGAAAATGGATTTTATCTGATCCTTGCTGGTACGAGAGGCATCAGTGCCGAACAGAGCCCAGGCAATAGCTTCCATCAGGGTGGATTTGCCGGCACCATTGTTTCCGATGATTCCCACTATCCCATCCGGAAACTCAAGCTCCGCCCACTTGAATCTTCTGTAGTTTTCTAATCGAATACCTCTTAAATGCATTCGTAAAATCGGTTAATAGTTCATGGTTCATAGTCTGAATTAAAGTTTTGCCTGCCCACTGCTTCTGTCGATAGGTACTTCAAACCCAACTCCAGCAGCCTGTCTTTCTTAAGATTCTCCACCGGCACCTGCTTCAGGAACTGTTCGAATTCTACGTTCAATTTGCCAATGGAGGTTTTGGTGGATTGATCCTTCGCCTCTTCTTCTTTTTTTTCAAATCTCAAGTCGAAATGGAAAGCCTTCGACTTAAGCTCGGCAACTTTTCTAAAATCCAGGGAATTGTATATGTGCTCCGGAACGTTTCTTACCTTTAGTCTAACTATCTTCTCCTCAATCCTCTCTGTTTCGGCTCTCGTTTCAATTTCCAGCAAGACCTGTTCCTGATCTAATTCCCTGGCATCTAAGGAAGGAAGCTCGATCATATCTCTGGTGGGGACTTGATGGAATTTTACCTTTAGGGTTGGCGAAGATGTTTCTGTGGACTGTGGACTGTGGACTGTGGACGTCTCTATTTCTACTTCCACAAACCCCTTCACCTGTCCTAACTCTGCCATGGACAATCTCTCCGTGGATCCAGCATAATACACTTTCGGGTTAACCTCACAAAAGCGGTGATAATGTCCCAGTGCCACATAATCGAAGGGCATCTCCAGATAGGAGGAAGGAATCTCCTGTTCCGCCAGCTCCCCCATGGAGAACTCACGAATTCCTGCCACCACCCCATGAAGCATCAGAATATTGAAGGTTACATTCTGTCCGCCGACAAGCTTGACCTTTGCCGCTTCTTTGGCAAAATCCTCTTGATCCAGACAGTGAGGGATGGCGTGGATGGCGGTCTTATCAAGCTTTATTAGCTCATACTGGTTCCTGTAAACCAGATGAAGATAAGGAGAGAAAACCTCGAAAAATGAGAAAACCGAACCGACGGTTCTCTGTTTGGGGGTATCGTGATTGCCTGAGATAATCACCATGGGAATCTGCAAACTAACCACTCGCAAAATCTGTCTTATGGCAAAATTGATGATTCGATTGGTGGGTCTTACCGCGTGAAAAAGGTCACCCGTATGTAAAACAAAATCTGGTTTAAGCTGAATTATCTGATCGATCGCAGATTCAAACGAATTACAGATGTCTTCCTCTCTTTGATTATATCCGGAGGGTGACAATCTGCGAGAAAATCCGCTTGCCCCCAGATGGCTATCCGATAAATGAACAAATCGCATGGGGAAACAACTCTTGCTTAAGAATTCCAAAGCCTATACGTTAAATCTGGTTCCACAACTTTACAAACCGTTAGATGGTAGCCGCAACCTTCAGGTTGCGTCGTTCAAAAATCAATTACAGAATTCTCGACATAACTACCTCCACACACCTCCTCATTCCCTCCCTACCACTACCAACCACATCGCCTGAGCCAGCGCAGAGCCCAGCACACCTAAGGCGAATCCCACTCCATAGTCCACGTACCGCCGTCTCTTCAACATTCTCGCCAACCCCTCAACCTGAGCTTCCCCCATCCCTCCTAATGCTTCCAGATCTCTTATTTCTTGGCGCGCCTTCCTCACGTCAACCTCCACTTCTTGCAGTTTCTTCACTTCTCCAGCAATACCTTCCTCCATACGCTCGATCGCTCTTTCCACCTCCTCCGTCTCCCGCGCCACCCCCGCCCTAATCTCCGAAAACTTCGCTCTCATGTCGCCCAGCCTACGATCCACCCACCCTATGTCCCGCCAATCCTCCCCTCCCAACTCTTTTCTCCACCGTCTCCTTCTTACCCACGGCCAAACAGCCTCCGGTACAGCTACCAGCAGACCCAGGAATGAACCCCCGCCCCCAATCACAGCCACCATCCCAACAGTATCGTCCCCCGTTGGCCCA
>LJUX01000084.1 GCA_001304155.1 candidate division Zixibacteria bacterium SM23_73_3 | reverse complement strand
TCAAAAGCGCAGAGAGAATCATTTATGGTCTAATAGCTTATGTCTTAAATCAATCCCAGGATGTGCCTAAACACGAATTTACACAATTAGCTTGACAGTATGAACTAAAATTAATCCAGAAATTTCTCTTGACAAAATGAGTGAGTGGGGTTATAAATTACTGATTTTATTTTTCAAAATAAGAGCAGGTTTCTGGCATCTCCAAACAGGAGGTCTTACATGACCAAATTCTATTTTGATGTGAGGGACGTTTTCCGGGCTCCCCGCCTGGCGCTTTCCGCCAAGAAGATTCTTCTTCAGTTTATGGGGCTTCTGGTGGGATATTTGGGATATCTTGTATTCACCTACTTGGCTTTTCTTTCCAGCGGCTCTTCCTTTTCTGAAACCTGGGAATATCGTGGGCTTTTCCCCTTTGGTGATTTCCTCTTTACTGAATGGTATAGCTGGCTGATCTTCATATTTGGTTGTCTGATTGCTTTAATATGCTGGCTTCTGGCAAGCACCATGGTGGCAAAGGTTACCTACGAACAGCTCAAAGGTGACGATTTCTACTCCTCCAAGGAGGCTTTCCGGTTTTTAAAGAAACACTTTGCCCCGGCTTTTCTGTCACCTCTCTCCATGTTAGCCTTCATCGCCTTTTTGATAATCTGTGGAATAATAGTCGGACTTTTAGGAAAGATACCCTACCTGGGGGAGTTGGGCATCGGCATTTTCTATCTCATCCCCTTATTTGCCGCCGCTTTATGCTTAGCTTACGTCATCTTCATCTTCTTCGTCTCTTTGCTTTTGGCTCCAGCGGTGGTGGCTACACTGAAGGAGGATACCTTTGAGACCATCGTTCAGATCTTCTCCACCGTGTGGAACCAAGCCTGGCGGTATTTTGTTTATACCGGACTTGTGGGGTTGATGTCCAAGTTAGGGATCTTCATCTTCGGTTACTTCTCATTTAGAGCCGTCCAGTTTATACATCTCTCCTGTGGGGTTTTCATGAAAGATAAACTGACTGATATCACTGAACAAGCCCTCTCCTATATTACCATTCCCGAACGTTTTCTGGATTACTTCTCCAATATCTTTGCCGGGTTAAACTTCCGATTTCATTTACCTGAGATTGGGCCCGGGATCTATCTTAACTGGTCTGGCGAAATCTCTGCCTTCTTGATTGCCATCTCCTTGATATTTATCATCTTTATGGTTCTCTCCTATGGCCTGGCAATAATAAGCACCGGACAAACCGTTACCTACATTATCCTGCGAAAGAAAAAGGATGATGATGATCTTTTAAAAAGAAAGACCGAGACCGAAGAGGAAGAGGAGAGAAGAGAGATATCGGAGATTCCGCCAGAGGCGGAGGAGGAGAAGGAAAAAGCATAAGGAAATTAAAGAAACCCGTATTCTTTGCAGGTTTTAAAGGGTGTCGAAACTGAGGTCCTGCCACAACACCAAATCAGCCCCAGTTCTCAATGAGCTGGGGCTCTTCTTTTTCAAAGACGCATTTTAGTATTCCAGTCGAATGTCTCCAAAATAGCCTTAAATTTTAACCTGTCATTGCGAGGTTTGTCCCGAGCTAAAACCCCGGACGAAGTGAGGGGGTAAGCGAGGTGTGAACCATACTGTTCACATCGAGGGAACTCGGCGAAGCAGGGGCGATTCATGTGGAACATCCCGCCAGAGGCGGGGAATCGCCCCTACCCTAAAGATTGCTTTGCAATGACAAATTGTTGTAGCATTATTTAAGAAACAATATACCAGCTGTGTTTATTCAAAAAACATTTTAGCCTGCCTCAGTAGGTGACGATATAAAAAGGGGACTGATTTCCTTAAATTAAAGAGGGTAATATGTCTGCAGAGACAATAAAGTTATTGCGCAAGACGCCCATCTTTTCCACGCTCGATTCTTCCAGCTTGAAGAAGATATTTGGTTTTTTCAAAGAGAAAACTTATTCTTCGGATGAGGTGCTTTTTAAAGAGGGAACCTTAGGGGATACTCTATTCATCATCAAAGAAGGGGCAATAAAGATTTCCCGGACAGCCAAGGACGGAGAGGAGGAGACCAGTCGAGCTTTAAGAAGGGAAGGGGATATTTTCGGAGAATCGGGTTTTCTGGACGAGTCTCCCCGTCCGGCAACCGCTCACGCCATTAAGGCAACCAAAGTCTTCCAACTGTCCCGGTCAGATTTTCTAACCATTCTCAATAACCATCCTCTAATTGCTTATCAGATCGTCAAAGTGTTAAGCTCACGTATTAAGCAGTCTGACCTGCGGGTAATTGAGGAGATGAGGGAGAAAAACGAACGGCTTCAGGAAGCATACCGTGCATTGCAGCAGAAACTTGAGATATCAAAAAGCGAAGAATGGTCGAACAAGCCCTCAGGATCCGTAGAACAGGAGGAGAGGACCAAGGAGGAGTCAACCTCAAGACAACAGATAGCAGAAGAGATAATAACCACCCTGGGGAATGAAGTGAAAACGCTGACTGAAGCTTTTGACACCATGTTACTTAAACTGGACGAAACTAATTTGACCAAATCACAGAACACGATGAACATCATGAGAAATGCCCTGGATAATATCAGAGGCTTAATCTCAGATTTGGCTCCGTCGACCTGGTTAGATGTTACCAAAGAACCCCTCGATCTGCTGAATTTCTTTGAGCAGGAATTGCTTTCACTGGAATCGCAGAGCAAGTTTCAACACATCGTCTTTACCACCCATTTTGAAAAAGACACACCAAAAGTGAAAGCAAATAAACCACAACTGCAACAATTGCTTTATACCATTTTAGACAACGCCGCCTCTGCCTTACAGACGGTCTCGGATCGCACACCAACCATCACCATAGAGGTGGGTGGGGCAAGTCAAAAGCATGAGGTGCAGATTCAGATCTCAGATAACGGGATCGGTATAAGCGCGGCTGATCTTTCAAAACTCTTCAAAGAACCTTTCGCCACCAAAAGAAGTGGATTGGGTTTAAGGTTATTTTCGGTTGCGCAAATAGTGAAAAGCCACGGTGGCAGCATCGAAGTCTACAGTGATGAGGGGACCTATACCTTGTTTGTGATCAAACTTCCCGCTTATGAAGAAAGGAAAGCTTTTCTTCCTCAGGCTGAGCCAGCTTACAAACCTCAAAGTTGAAGAAGAGGCTTCTTTATTCTCTCTCCAAGTAGTATTTCAAATACTTTTCCTAGTTTTTATCCTCAAAGAAAAGAGCATATCGATGAAAACGATAGCGGCTCCAAAAAGGAAGGTGCTTTTGAAACCAAAGAATTCCCAGATCACCCCGCCTAAAACCGGCAGAATCACCGCGGAGATATGGTTTGCCGTTACGCTAAAAGAAATACAGCTGGTAAGATCCGACCTATCCGAGATCTTTCTGGCATAGGAATGAAGTGCTATGGAGGACCCGAAAAGAATATTATCCACCACAAAAAAAACAGCCAGAAGGGGAAGCCAACTTATATAGGCGTATCCGGAAAAGATGAATATGAGCAGAAAGGAGCTTCCCGCCAGCACCATCCTTTCTCCCCACTTTTCCACAAGATCTCCCATCAACCTATTGGTATAGATGGTGATCACGTTGGAAATGAAGAACAGAAGCGCTGCCGTGGATATGCTGATCTGGTGATTTGCGACTAAAAGGAAGATGGCGAAGGTGGTGAAAATGTGACGGCGACATCCTCTCAGGAAGCTCAGAAGGTAGTAAAGAGAATATTTTCTTTTAAGGCGAACCTTTCTTTCCTCTCCCTTGACCCGATTGGACTTGAGTGTGAAGGTGAAATATATTCCCACCAGAGAGACGATTGTCCCAAAAAAAGTTAATACCTGACGATAGCCAAAAAAGAGGGTAGCCGCCAAGACACAGATGGTGGCGATTACTCCAGCTACAGATTCCGTGCTTTTTATCTTTCCCTGTGCTTTTCCCGATTCCCTGGTCTTGATGAAGTGAAGCAGGAGCGCTTGGTTGGACGATAGAAAAGCGTGAAATCCCACGCTCATCACCAGAGTGCCCACCCCCAGCATAAAAATCGAGTCGGCATATCCCACCAGTATCAATCCCAGGCCAGAAAGGACAATGCTCAATGTGGCGATCTTAACCTCAGCCACATAAAGAGCCAATGCCCCCACCATGAAGCCTAAAAGTCCCGGAATTTCACGAACCGACTGAATGATTCCTATCTGAGCGGGGGTGATGTCTAAAACCTCTTTGGCGAAATTATTGAATATCACCCTCCAAACGGTAAATCCGAAGTAGAGGCAAAAGGTGTTTAAAGCTATGGTAAAAAGATTGACTTCCTGTTTCTGAAAAAGCTTCATGACTCAAAGAAGTACCATTGAATCTCGTTTTTCATTCTGTGCTTAAATATAATATCCTTTTCTCAATTGTGAATTCAATTTTTGGGTTAAAGCTCGCTAGGTTAGGGAATCTGGCAAACACGCAGGATTTACTCTTGGTTGGTAACGAACATCTTGTCCGTTACCAGCGAAGGTTCGAGGTGTGGGTTCATCCTGACTTCGTCCCGAAGGACTCAGTCCGAGGGAAGAGATTCCCCTCAATCCTGCCCTTCGGTCCTGCCTCGCACTGAGTGCGCTTCCTTCGACACCCCGCCTCTGGCGGGGGACGAAGTGCGGCACGAAGTGAGACCTCAGGGTCGAAGGAAGATCTTCGGGATCGAAGGACACCCTGAAGGGCACTCAGACCAACAGCGATGCTTGTTCCATCGGGATTTTGTAATCCCGATGGTGAGTCTGTCTTGTTCGAGTATGGCGTCGGGAAAACGATTTCCCGACGCAACCTGAACACGCTTTTTCAGCTGCGATTCAGGTATACATTCTTGTCCCCGCACAGGCTCTTCAGTTTTGCCAAGAGATCCCTGGAGATCTCCACCTCCATGTTCTTAAGCCGCATTTTCAATTCTTCATCGTCTGTTCTTACGTGCAGGAACACCTGTGATTTACCCGGGTGAAGGGAGAGAATCTCCTTCCTGGTTCCGGAGGAGACAAGCTGGATATGCATGGGAGGCTTCATCTTCTGGTATGCTTTGCTTAAGCTTATGATATCTGATGCCACCAATTTGGCTTTCTCTCCCTCTCTGGTGGAAGCTCTTCCCCTGGCTAAAACCATGGAATCTGCTCTTATGAACCGGCGGTTCTTCTCATAACAATCGGAGAATATCACCACCTCCACCCTCCCCACGAAATCCTCTAAGGTGGCAAAAGCCATCTGCTTTTTTTTGCGGTCGATTTTGGTTTTTACCTGGGTGATCACCCCACCTATATAAAGCTCCTCTCCATCCTTGGCGTCCTCAATGGTCTGGGTATCTCTGGTCACAAAGATTTTCAGCTCCTCCTCATACCGTGTCAAGGGGTGTCCGGAGACATAAAACCCGAGCATCTCCTTTTCTTTGGACAAAATCTCGCTTATGGGCCATTCTGGAACGTCCGCCATTTTAGGAACCGGCGTAGTTTTAATTTCGCCGGCAAGATCAAACAGGGAGGTCTGACCTCTTTTTTTGTCTTCCTGGAGTGCCTGTCCATAGTTTGCTGCCACATCTAAGCATGCCATCAATTGGGCTCTATGTTTAGAAACCGAATCAAATGCTCCTGATTGAATCAAACTTTCTATCACCCGTTTATTGACTGCACCCAGATCCACTTCAGCACAAAACTGCAAGAGGCTTTTGAATTTGCCCAGCTTTTCTCTGGCTATTATTATGGCTTGGATAGCACCATGACCCACGTTCTTTACCGCCTCCAATCCGAATCTTATCTTGTTTTCCACCACCTTAAACCTCCCCCCACTCTCATTTACATCTGGCGGCAGGACCTCAATTCCCATTCTCTTGCATTCCTCCATCAAGACCACAATTCTGTCAGTGTTCCCTATCTCTGAAGACATACTGGCTGCCATAAACTGCACCGGATAGTGTGCCTTAAGATAGGCGGTCTGATATGCTAAATAGGCATATCCAGCCGAATGAGCTTTGTTGAAACCATATCTTCCAAAGGTAGCCATCAGATCGAATATCTTATCCGCCACCGGGTGTTTTATTCCTTTGGCTTTAGCCCCTTTCTTAAACTCCTCCCTTTGTTGCACCATCAGTTTTGCCTTTTTCTTTCCCATCGCCTTTCTCAAGATGTCGGCTTTGCCTAAAGTGTACCCGGCTAAATCGCTGGCGATTTTCAAAACCTGCTCCTGAAACACGATAACGCCGTAAGTCTCTTTAAGAACAGGCTCCAGCAAGGGATGTTCATATACGATCTTTTTCAATCCCCTCTTTCTATCGATATATTCATCCGTCATTTTGCTGTCCAAAGGCCCGGGGCGGTAAAGGGCATTCATGGCGGTCAACTCGTCCAAGCTTTCCGGCTTGAGTTTGGAGAGATACTCTCTCATCCCGGAACTTTCAAACTGAAAGATCCCCACTGTCAACCCTTTGGAAAAAAGCTGAAAGGTCTTTTTGTCGTCCAGGGGGACAGAATCTATGTCCGAGATGATGTTCTTATCTTCTCTTAGCATTTTCAGGGTATCATCGATCACGGTCAAAGTTCGAAGCCCCAAGAAATCCATCTTCAAAAGTCCGATCTCCTCGATGCCTTTCATATCATATTGAGTGGTTATCTCCCCCTTACTGCCTTTGTAGAGGGGAACGTACTCGTTCAACGCCTTGGGGGCGATCACCACGCCAGCGGCGTGAGTGGAGGCGTGGCGACACAAGCCTTCCAATATCTCCGAATAGGACATCAACTTCTCTATTCGAGGATCGCTTTTGACCAGAGTGCGAAGATCTCCTCTTTGCTCTTGGGCTCTTCTGAGGGTCATATCGGGAACCCAGGGGATCATTTTGGCGATTCGATCCACCTCCGAGTAAGGGATATCCAGAACCCTTCCCACATCCCGAATCACTGCCCGGGCGGCCATGGTCCCGAAGGTGATGATCTGAGCAACGTTGTTTTCCCCGTATTTGTTGATCACATAACGGATGATTTTGTCCCTCTCTCGATCCGAGAAGTCTATGTCGATATCCGGCAGGGAGATTCTCTCCGGATTGAGAAATCTTTCAAATAAAAGTCCGTATTTGATGGGATCCAAATTGGTGATTCCCAAACAATAAGCTACCAAACTTCCTCCCACCGATCCTCTTCCCGGACCCACCCGGATGCTTTTGTTTCTGGCATAGTCGATGAAATCTTTGACGATGAGAAAATATCCGGCAAATCCCATCTGCTTTATCACCTTAAGCTCGTATTCCAATCTTTCCTCCAAGCCAGGAGTAACCTTGGAGTACCTTTGCGCCAAGCCTTTTTTTGCCAGAAACTCAAGATAGGAGTCCAGATCATCAAAGCCGGGAGGTGGGGGGAATTCGGGCAGGTGAGTTTTTCCAAACTCTAAATCCAGATTGCATGCCTCAGCAATCCGCAGTGTGTTCTCAACAGCGGAGGGAAAATCCGCAAAAAGCTTTTTCATCTCCTCCGGGGATTTGAAATACATCTGGTCATTGGCAAACTTGAGCCTGTCCGTGTCCGTTATCTTCTTTCCGGTTTGAATACACAGAAGGGCGTCATGAGCAGGCGCGTGTTCTTTTTTCAGATAATGGCAATCATTGGTGGCTACCAGGCCCAAATTAGCCTCTTCCGCCAATTTTGCCAGAAGGGGAATCACCTTTTTTTCCTCTTCGATCTGGTGATTCTGTATCTCCAGGAAGAAATTTCCTTCTCCGAATGTATCTTTGTATTCCTCAGCTACATCCCGTGCCTTATTATATTTCCCTTCCAAGAGAAGGCTGGGGATCTCTCCGCGAAGACAGCTGGAAAGGGCTAAGAGACCTTCGGTGTGTTGTCTTAATACCTCCCTGTCTATACGCGGCTTGTGATAGAACCCCTCTAAGTAACCGATGCTGGACAACCTCATCAGGTTTTTATATCCGGATTGATTTCTGACCAAAAGGATGAGATGATAACCAGCATCCGGCAGTCCCCTTATCGGCTCCTTTTTTCTTCTGTCCTGTGGCGCCACATACACCTCACAGCCGATTAAGGGTTTGATTCCGGAAGCCATACATTTTTGGTAAAATTCCACCGCTCCGAACATATTTCCATGATCGGTGATGGCTAAGGCAGGCATTTTGAATTCTTTTGCCTGTGCCATCAGATCATCTAATTTGATGGCTCCATCCAGCAAGCTATATTGGGTATGGACGTGCAGATGAACGAAATCAGCGTGTTTCATATCCACTCACTCTTCATTTGGCAAAAATCTGATTTCCTCTCCCCTCTGGGGAGAGGACTAAGGTGAGGGGGCTTTTCAAAGTGGCCTGATTTTCCCCCTCAC
>LJUX01000039.1 GCA_001304155.1 candidate division Zixibacteria bacterium SM23_73_3 | reverse complement strand
GCATCCACGGCGAAGTTCACGGTGTCGGTACATGTCTGGATGTTGGTGTTCATAGCAGTCACTGTGGCCATATGGTCACCTGCAGCCAGCGGATTCATAGGATTACAGTAATAATAGTAATCACCGGTGTAATACACATAGTAACAGCCATCGCAATTATTGCCATAATGGTAGAAGTCTGGATCGTTCCATCCGGCTCTGAATATGCCTGAAACTTCGTCGTAGCCTGCTCCCTGGAATGAACCGAATCCCGGCATCCACTTATCGCAGAAGCTACTCGGTTCACCATTGTATATTCTTACCAGCTGACCAGGATTGAACAGGTCCACCTTCCACTTAATGCTTCCCTGATCTATGGCACCGGTCCCTTGTACATTGTCGGTGATCAGAGCCTTGAAGGTGGGCATGGTGTTGGTGTATCCATTGCAGTATGGCTCAATCTCCAGCATGTTGACCGAAATGGTGCCCTCACAGTGACGCTCCAGCACCTGGACCACCACAAACGGGCCCTTCAGGCAGGTGGTGGCGAATTCGACCGTATGATTCTCAGTATCGAATCCTCCCACCGTGGCAGGATAGAAGATATTGTCAAATCTGTATTCTCCTGAGTTGCAATCCCACCAGGCAACTGCCAGATGCTCTTCAGCCACCGTGATCGTTGCGTCGTAGCACATCTTTATCTTGGCATACTTGCCGCTGTTGAAGCAGCAATCGCCATTGGCAACTCCTGCACCAGCCGCCTGTCCTTGGTCTCCTCCAAAGTGAGTTGTAAACCAGTCACAGCAATAGTTGCAGTCGGTAAAGGAGACGTGGGTAGCGTAGCCGTTATCGTCTCCGATGGGAAGGATGTCTGGCTGGGTCACCGGTGCCCACTCCATCATGGTGGGTGCCACCCAGATATAACGGTCAGAATCAACCGCTCCATCCGGAATGGTGACCTCCACGCAACCATCCTGATAGGTTCCGTGAGTACCCAGATCGGTCTTCACCTTGACCACATCGAAACTGGCGCCAGTCAGATAGGTCACCGTGGGCGGTACTTCTCCGGTGTACAGCTCCATCTCACCCGTATGAACGGTCACCGAGCTGAAGAACTTGGCCCGTCCACCAGAGGCGATAGAGGTAGCGTCGAAAGAGCCGGCAAACTTAGTGGGACTACCTATCTCGGACTGCATATGCACGCACTCATAGCTACTTCCATATCGCGCAATCACAACCGGAGTGCCATATTCGGCAATCTGCCTCACGATGCCAAACATATCTCCCGTGCACCAGTTCTTCTCAAAGGAGAGATCGTATAAAATTTCAAAACTGTACGGGGTTATGATGCTATTAAGCACCTTGAAGTAAGCCACCGGAGCCATATCGTCGTCCTGGTTGGAGCAGGTATCGTGAGAGATCACCCTGATCTGGTAAGTGCCATCATCCAGAGCAACAGGATCCCATGAGGTCTTATATAGGTAATTGCAATATGCACCCACATAAGATGACCAGCCGATGGGTATCCAGTCGGTAGCTCCAGAGTCGGCATACTCGAACAGCAGGGTGGACACTTTCTCCGATGAGTATCCATATATGTAGCTTCCATCGAATCCGCCAATGGTAGTTATCGGAGCGGTGACGTCGGAAACATAGACCGTCGCTGTGCTGGACTGACCTACATTCCCGAGGCAATCCCAGGCTTCAACAAAGAATTTGTAGCAGCCAGAGCAACCCTCAAACTCCAAGCCCGAGGTATTCCACTGTACGGTGTGGAATCCGTCATAGACTGGACTGACCTCGAAGCACTTGGTGTACTGGGTTCCGCTGCAGGATTCAATACATACCTGGATGCCTACCAGTCCGGAATTATAACATCGAGTCCAGCCGTCGTCCGAAGTAGAATCGATGGCCACCAACTCGATGTCGATTACGTCACCTAAGGTGATGTTCATACCATCCGGATTGGGATCGCCCATGATGGAAACAATCTGAGCAAACGGTCCGCTGTTGTCCACGCTGATGGTTATGGGATCAGAATCGGCATACCTGCCAGCCGCGTTGTATACTCTGGCTATCAGGTGATACCGTCCGTCATCCAGCGAGCCAGTGCTCCACTCCACCGAGTACTTGCCGCCACTGACGAAGTGATCAGTGCCGATATCGGTGTAAGTGCTTGGATAGCCGAAGATACTCTTGTACTGGAACTCAACCCGATCCACCGGGACAGTTGAACTGGCAGTGGCATAAAGCGTGACCGTACCGCCAACGTAACCCAGAGTGTCCAACGGACTATCGGGGCACTCCCGCTCGCACTCGCGAGGATCCTCCAGAACCACGCTGGGCAGTTCGTTAGCCACAGTCACCATGATGGTGGGCGGATCGTCGTCCACGTTGTTGTCGCAATCGGTGGCTACCGCCCGCAGGTAGTAGGCACCGTCATCTACGGTGTTCATGGTGTGCCAGACATGGTCGAACTCATTATATAACGAGTCGCAGGTCCCGGTGATGCAAGCGTTGGGATAACCACCGTTGATCGGTAGCCAGGTCTCACCGTCTGAACTGTACTCGTAACAGACCTTGGCGATCTGATACTTGTTCAAAGCCAGCACTGATAGCTGGACGTCTCCGTGGACATAGGAATCGTTCAGCGGGTTGATTATGACCGCCTGAGACGGAGTAATGTCCAGAATGAACAGATCAATGATATCCTCCTTGGAGTTGCCCAGGCTGTCATAAAGCACTGCCTTGAGCCAACCATACCACCAACCGTCCTCCAACTCGTACGGATCAAGTATTCCATCCGTCAGTGGATTGAAAGTGACCGGGTAGTGATTTGGATCAGTGGAAGTTCCCACATGTCGCCAGCAGGAATCGTATACAACGCATACATCCATAAACCACTCCACCTTCATCACTTCACAGGTATCCTCAGATGGCAGGACTGAAATCTCGGAGGTGATATCATGGCCCGCCTGAACGTAGGCCTTGTCACTTCCACCTAACAGGTAGCTGGGATTGACGTTATATATCGAGGCGGCAGGATCAGCCACCATTGATATGGCAGGCTGTGGTGCCTCGTCGTCCATGAACACGGTCATGGCAACGCCAAAAGTCACCGCTGAGTTGAAGGTGGAGTCGTCGGGGTGACCGTCTCCGTCGTAGTCGAACATGATATTACCCGCGGCGTCGGTCACGACGAGCCGGATGTCCCAGTAGTCATTGGGCCACATACAACCGCCGTTCACCTGGCTGCCGCCGCCAGCAGAAGGAGCCCTCTCCACGCAGCACGGCTGAGCCCAATCGTACATCCAGATGTTGTCGCTCCAGGCTGGCACCAAACTACCAACGCTGTTCCAGTAACCCCAGATGTCAGGATCGGAATGTCGCTTGACGAAGAGCTCAACGCTGTATATGTCTACCATGGTATCCAATACCTCCGCCTTCACGATCAGCGGTTCGCAAGTTACCTTGGGCGTCTCGTTGCTGCAGGTGTAGTAGACGTCCTCCAAGCGCATGGTGACACCAGGCGCCTCGCAATCCACGAACACCTTGACCATGTAGGAGGTATCCGGCATGTAGTACTCGTCATGAGCGATGACCCGGAAATAGATGGTGTCACCATCCTGCACCAAGTCGGTATTATCCCAGCAGGTGGTCCAGGGACCTGAACCAATTACGTCGTCGATGGTATACCAGGGATCTGACCCGGTGGGAGACCACTGGAATCTGGCCTCGGTAAAGGTGACACTTCCACAGTAGTCATAATCGTACTTCTGGGCTGTAATGGTAACGCACATCGCTCCACTGGTTCCGGTGCATGGGATTCTCTGCCATTCCACCGGGTTGGAGATATATATGCAGTTCTCGGGCGGTGCCGGCGGAACGCAAATCTGGACCTGGGCATTGCCCGTAATGCCATTATCATAATCCTTGACGTAGATGTAGAGGTTTTGGGTACCCTCATCCCAGCCTTCCACGCTGAACCAAACGGTGCAAGGCATTGCCTGGTTGTCCTCGTGGAATATCGTATAGTCGGTACTGTTGGTGGGACCGCGCACCTCTACCTCGAACAACTCGCCTTCCTCTGCGCCTTCCACGTCAAAGATCACCCAGTTCATCCTGTCACGCCAGACATCGTATCCGCAAGCGGTTTGCGGCGACGCGACGCTGTCCACCTCGGTGACCATAACTCCCGGTGCCAGGGTATCCCAGTAGAAGAGGAAGTGTCCGGGTCTGAACACATCGTTGTCTACCACCAAGCAAGCGTCATCGAAGCCCATGGTAGTATCCTGGCAGTTGCCAGCCAGGTCGCAGGCTACCGGGATTACCTCCACCCAACCGGTGTAACCCCAACCCCACATACAGTCGAAGGTTTGGGTGAAGATATAACCATCAGCGGGATTCATCATGCAGCAGCAGGGATCACTCCTGCATTCCGTCCATGGTCCCGGAGGAAACAACGGGTCCTCTATGTCGGGACGGAATCTGTACCACAGGCAGACGCTGTCCACATCGTGGGAGACTGAGTCTGCCACAGCCTTGATGACGAAGTCGTCGCCGAAGGTCAGGCCTGAATCCGGCACCGCTATGCAAACGTGAGGAGGAGTACCGTCAGCAGCCATACCCATCTCCTTGGAGAAGAGGCTGAAGTTGCCACAGTCGTCCTCTTGTTTCATCTTGAACTTATAGTATTTGCCGTCGCTTAAGACCTCGGATACCCACATATTGGTGTCCGACTTGTATTCTGTATCGAACGTGGCTCCTATTGGGTCTGTTTCCCAGCCCAATCCGGAGTCCACATACACGAAGAAGAATATCGCGTCCTTCTCGTTGCACGAGTTGGCCGGGGTAACGTCGCTGGTGGGCCAGAAGATTGCCAGCTTGGCATCCGGCATCTGCTTGATGTAAATCTTCTCCTGGTTGGTCCACCTGGGACGTCTGCTATCCAGGATTCGATTCAATCGCGGAGTCCTGCAGGTATCCCAGTTTCCAGCCCCGTCCTCGGCTCTGAGCAGCACGGTATAGTTATAGTCTTCGGTCGGAGGCACGGTGTTGTTGGTATCCTTGCCGTCCTCTATGGGTGGCTCTCCTACCTCCCACAGCAAATTGTATATGGCATCGTCAGCCGTGGCGTCGCCGTGCTCGACGGCTCCGTCATCGTAGAGAGTCTGATTGGACGCACCATATATGCCTGCTTCCACCAGGTCGCAGGTCACCGAAACCAGATCGTCTGCTCCGGTGAGGTTTGCGCCTATCAGAACCGAATCGCCGATTCCGATGCAGTCAAAGGTGTCGATATCCCAGTGCCAGAAGTAATAGCATTCCACGAAGCTCGGCCTCTGCAGATCTATAGGGGCATTCAGCATCTGCTGTGCGGTGTCGTAATTGCAGGCATTGTCCCATGCCCAAATGGTGATCCGGTTCTCCGAAGTCGTATCCTCCATCTCCACCAACTCCTCCTCCAGCATGAACTTCAATCGGAAGAGGCGGTTGTTGTTGGTAACGTCATCCAGCTTCTGCCATCTCTTGGATGGCTGGTTGGGGAAGTAGGCGCTTAAGTTGGCTATCATGGAGTCGACCTCGAAGTCGGCGTTGGACAGAGCCCATGCCACGATTGCCAGACTGTCTCCGATAGCCCCGATGCCGTCGTCGTTAGCGTCATAAGTTATGAAGAAGTGAATGGAGTCGATGTTGGGCTTGCAGGTGTCTATGGGTTTGTCGAAATACAGAGACGCCGTGGTCTCGTTTCCGGCGCTATCTTTGGCTGTGGCATAGAGGACATAGCCCGAATCCACATCAATGCAGTCGGGGCAATCACGCGTATCCGGAATGCCGAAGCAGCTATCCCAACCGTCGTTCCCCCCCTCCGAGAAACAGTCAACGGGAGAATTATGGGTGAGCTCGAAATCGGATGCCAGACAAAACGCGGATAAGTCGATCTCAATACCACCGTCGATGGCGTCTCCTTCATCCACAAACGCCGTCGTATCCGCCTGGATGCAAAGAGTATCTAACTGATCAATGGTGTCGGTCTTACAGCCATCGTGAGCGAAACACCAGTCGAGGGTGAAAGGCGGTCCCTGGGTATCGAATATCAGCTTAAAGGCGGTGAAGTACGGAGTGACGCCACCAACATACCCGCTGTTGTTTACCCGGTTGGTGTTCAACTGGAGTGAACTAAGACCCAGATGAATGTAACCCGGTTCGATGACCACTTCTAGACCGTGCTCATGATAAAAGTAAGCATTGGCATTGACGCTGTCAGTGTGGGCGTCCACCGTAATGTAGAAAGTGTCCGCACCCGCCTTGATTATGCGATTGAGGCCGCCAATTACGATGGTATCCTGGGTCTCAAATCGCATACCGTTGGTATTAAACGTCTTCAGGTGAGTGTCTCCACTCTGCCAGCCAGCCGTGCCGTTGGTCTCCACCCAGAGCTTCACCAGCTTGACCGAGAAAGCTCTTTCGTTGTAGCTCTTTAAAGCCACGGTCTTCAGGGTGTCGTCACCAACCTTAGGAATGGTGAATCCAAGGATTGGCTGGTTAGTGGTAGTAGCGCCTATTCGGGCAAAGGCTGTATAAACCGTGTCGGCGGTAAAGTCCGCCCAGGCACTCGAAGCAAATAGCGGCATGGCCAGAAGCGCCACCATCATAAAAATGCGTAAGGCTTTCATTTTACAAACTCCTTTGTAAAATGGATTAAGAAAGTTTTTAAAAGAGTTTTTTGTTTCTTCTTTTATCATCTTTTTACATCCCCTCCTTCCTTAAATTATAAAGGTTTTACTCTTTAGGGCGATTTTTTTCTCTACGTGAACTCACCCTAAATTAATCGGTTTCTTTTTCCTGGTTTTCAATTTCTACCCTTTTGCCTCACCTCCTTCATTTTAAAAAAGATTTTTTTTATTTTCTCTTCTGAAGTTGTCCTGTCTAAAAAACAACTCTCTTTGTGCCGCCAAACCTTTTGCCATCGATCCTGATACATCACCCCTTTCATTGGCCCTGATACGAGTATATATACACTTCGCCGTTTTTTGTTTTCTCCGCCAAGTGCACGGAAATTAAGAAGAAAGAAAAGTTAAAACTCTCCCCTCCACAAACTTTTAACTTTCTTTGAAGGTTCACCTTGTAAGGTTAACCCTCAGAAGGACAAAATCCAATTTCTTTATTTGCCCTAAAGTAAGTCAAATTCCTATATCTAAAAAACTGTAACGTAATCATCTACCCAGTTGCCAAATTGGTCACAAATATATACCCCCCTCAAATTTTTGTCAAGAAAAATCTTAAGAATTTGAAAAATTTAAAGTTAGGCATATTTTCCAACAATCGTTTGGTTTTCATAAACTGTAATTTTCGATACTTTCTCTCTAATTTAATCCGCTCCAATCAAAATCTCTGTCCTAATTCTTAGAATTGGCAGGGGATCATAACGTTATTAAAAACCGGCATGGTCAGTCCTGACTCAAACTCCCGCGGTATGAATCGTGTGGTTCGCTCCTACGGACGCCACCCCTCGGTGTGCTGGGCATCTGAGGAGAGAAGGGGACGTTCTTTCGTTCCTATGAATTTGGGATTTTTTCATCATTTGAAATTTCTTGAAAAAAAACACTCCTCACTTGGTGGATTTCTCCTGTTAAAATACACATCCAAATTATCGGCAAAGCGCACAAATTTCTTTAGCCTTTTAGATGGCTCACCTGTCTTCCTGAGAACAGGGTAATTTCTTGAACTTTACGTTGCCATCAGCAAAAAAGTTCAATTTTTCTTGCTTAATAACACATGAATTTGTTGCTGGTCAATTCGTTTAAGCTCATTTTTCCATCTTTTCCCACGGTGGGAAAGCAAGTGTGTCGAATAGGCCTTCCACCCGTAGCTGGCAGGCATATTCGAACCGCAGATAATATAAAAATATACATCAGCGTTTTTTTATGCCTAGCGCACCTGAAGGGTGCGGCCACCGAGTACTCGGCAGCAGCCCCATCTTAGGCAGGGCACATTCCCTGGCTGCAGTCGGCGGACTGCGGAGGTGTTGTTCACATCAAACCCAAAGGAGGAAACGCTGTTATTGGGGGATGCCCTTCCCTCGGACTGAGTCCTTGGGGACGAAGTCAGGATGAACCCCCACATCGTAACTCTTGGGGTTCGGGTTAAGGTACCCCGAACCAACAAAAAGTATCTTTTGGTGTAGCTTATCAATAAGTTATTTCATTTCTTGATAAATCTGGCGGTCTCTTCCGGCAAGCTGGAATTGATGTATACCCCGGAGCCCAATTCAAAGCCGGCCGGGGTGGTTAAACGAGGCAGAATTTGAACATACCAGTGATAATAATCCTCAAAGGCGTCCTTGAGGGGGGCGGTACGAACCAAAAGATTAAAGTCCGGATCGCCCAACTTCTCATACAATTTTTTTAAAACGTGCTTCAGCACCATTGCCATGGATTTTACTTCATCTTGGGAAATGTTTCCGAAACCGGCATTGTGTTTTCTGGGCACTATCCAGGTCTCAAAGGGTGTGCGGGAGGCAAAAGGATGAAAAGCCACAAATTTCTCATTCTCCAGAATTATCCTCTTGCGGGCCGTAAGTTCCTCGTCGGTCATATCGCAGAAGACACAACTGCCATGATCATCATAATATCTCATGGCTTCCTCCAGAAGATGTCTTATGCTTGCCGGGACCAGAGGGAGAGCTATCAACTGGGAATGAGGATGTCTCAAAGAGGTGCCAGCTGTGACCCCATGATTTCTGAAGATTATGATCAGCTTAAACCTTTTATCTTTTTCTAAGACCAGATATCTTCGTAAGTAAACCAAACACATTTCCTCAACCTGTTTTAGGCTCATAGTGGCTATGCTCTTGTTGTGCCGAGGAGTTTCGATGATCACCTCGTGTTTTCCTGCACCGGATGTGGTTCTGAAAAACTTGCCTGAAATTTTTGCCATCTTCTCTTCCGGATCAAGTGCCGGGTATTTGTTTGTCACCACCCTTATTCGCCAACCGGGCTGATCGGGGAAAGAGCGTTTTTTCCTGAGTGCATATACCTCCGGCGGGGTCTTCTTCTCATTGCCCGGACAAAAAGGACAGCTTGGCTCATAGGGAGGAAGTTTTTCCTTACCAGATTCGGCCTGAAACTGATGGGGTCTTTTGGCTCTTTCCGTGGCTACGATGATCCATTCTTTGGTGGCTCTGTTCAGTCGCAACTCAGACATAATTTTTTCCCTTCTTGAGGATTTTTTCAGCCGCCGGTCAGCTCCTCTAATTTTTCTAATCCCTCCTTCTCTCCGATCACGATCAGGATGTCTCCTGCCTCGATGTTCGTCTCCGGCGAAGGATTCAAAAAAACGTCTTTGCCTACTTTCTTTATACCTACTACCATGATCCCAAATTCCTTGCGTATAGGACACACCTTGAGGGTGGATCCGACCAGGGGTGTACCCGGTTTTATCTCGATCTCCTCAATGGTCAGTCCGGTATCTCGGTCAAAGGTGACCACTTTCATAAAATCGACCAGATTGGGTCTCAAGGTAGTGAGAGCCATCCTTATTGCGCCGATCTTATAAGGGGAAATCACTTTATTGGCGCCAGCTCGCAAGAGTTTCTTTTTTCCTTCATCCGACTCTGCTCGGGCGGTGATGAAAAGTTGGGGGTTAAGCTGGCGGGCGGAGAGAACGATAAACACGCCATCCGCCTCGTTGGCAACTGCAGTTATAAGCCCCTTAGCTCTCTCTATCCCCGCATCCGTCAATGTCTGGTCAGCGGTGGAATCCCCCTGAATGAAAAGAAAGCCATCCTTCTCTGCCTGCTCAATCCTTAAAAGATCGTTGTCGATAACCACAAAGGGAATCCGGCGAGTAAATAATTCCCTGGCTATTCTCCTTCCCACTCTCCCGCAACCGCACACGATATAATGATTTGTCAACTCCTTCAAACCTTTTTGCATCTTTTTTCTCCCTAACAGCTTTTTTAGTTCTCCTTCCACTATCCACTCTCCTATTGTCCTCAAAGTGTAAGCCGCCCCTGCTACCCCCACCAAAATCAAAAGAATGGTGAACATCTTTCCGGTAGGTGAGAGGGTATATACCTCTCTGAATCCTACTGTGGACAAGGTGATAAAAGTCATATAGAGAGCGTCCAGTAGGCTCCATCTTTCTATGATGCTGTATCCTACGGTTCCAAAGACGACCACCACCACCAGGATTAGCACTATTATTTTTAGCTTTTTTTCCAAATCCAAAACGAAGCCCTCTGAAAAATTACCTAATTGAATTTAATCCCTTAATCTCCGGGAAAATTGACAGGAACTTTTTACTTTATAAATCCACAGGAAGTTCTTCTACTTTCTCCGCCTCTTTTTTCTTGACGAATTTTTTAGATATCATCTTTGCCAGAACCGGAGGGGTCAAAAGGGTGGTGGCAATCACCATGAAGATCACGATGGAATAAAGGTCGGTGGAGATGATTCCCATTCCCAATCCGATGGAGGCGATGATCATTCCCACCTCTCCCCGGGGCACCATGCCTACCCCCACCACCGAAGCCTCCTTGAAGCCCAGGTTGAAAGCTCCCAACCCGCATCCAATCAGCTTGCCTAAAATGGCGAAGAGGGTAAGAATCAGTGCCGCTCCGATGAGATTGAATTTGGTGAAAACGGACAAATCCACCTGTGTTCCCATGACCACGAAGAAGAAGGGGACCAGAAAATCGTATAGGGATTCAAATTTGGCAGAGAAGCGGAATTGCGCATTCAACTCCGCCAACACCATCCCTGCCATGAAAGCTCCAATGATGGCGGCTAAATCGATATAACTTGCCACCGCGGAGAGACCCAGGCAGAGGAGAAGTGCTAAGGCAAAGGGGGCATTTTTGCTTTTGAAAAAATTCAGGGTAGGAGCCACCCGATAGATCAACCTCTTACCTATTATAATAAGGAAAAAGATGAATCCTACGGCTTCCAAGGTAATCAGTGTTATCTTCACATAGGAGATGGCTCCCTTGCCCACTCCGGTAACCACCGCCAGAACCAGAAGCCCTAATATGTCGTCGATCACCGCCGCTCCCAGTATCACCTTAGCCACCCGGGAGTCTAAGATTCCCAGATCAGCAAACACCCGGGCGGTTATGCCCACAGAGGTAGCCACCATGGCCGCTCCGATAAACATGGCTTCGACTGTGGTATGTTCCATGGTGAGGGTATAAAGATATCCGAAGAAAAAAGGCAATATTATACCCAGAACACCCACTATGGATGAAGTCCGTCCCACCCTCAATATGTCGTCCACCCTGATATGCAGCCCGATGGTAAACAGAAGTATGATCACCCCGATCTCGGCTAATACCTGATAAACGTGAAAAGTTTCCACCTGGAGGGGATGGATCAAACCGAAGATATAAGGTCCCAAAAGCATCCCTGCTAAAATCTCCCCGATCACCGTCGGCTGTTTGATTCTTTCAAAGATCTCCCCCATGATCTTGGCAGCGGCAAACATAATCAAAAGATCAAAAAGGATCCTGGTGATATTCTCCAAAACCACCTCCTCATTTTATTGCCGAAAATGCGAAGCTCCGCGTTTACCCAAAAAATCTGCTGAGGTAAGGTTGAAGCTTTGCACTCTCGCATTGGGGTAAAAATATACAAACTTTGTCAACAAGCAAACAAAAAAATGTCCCACCACCCATAATAGGTTAGTGGGACGAATCGACATTTGCTTTCGAATGCTATTTTAATCCGACACTATGATCAATGTGATAAGTTTGGTCCTGAGAATCGTCCTGAAGAAATACCAAGACAACATTCAAAGCAAGGTGCAGGACCAGATTTATAGAGGTAGCTAACCAGGTTAAGCACATCGCCAAGATCTATCATCCCATCACAATTAGCATCACCTCTGCACAGTGGATCTGGAGAAGGTCCTGCCTTGTATAGATAACTTACCAGGTAGAGTAGATCACCCAGGTCGATTAAGGCATCTTCAAGGCAATCCCCACAATAGGTGATCCCAACCAAAATGGTTACCTGGTGAGTATCTACCGCTCCACAGACATCGGTGGCTAAAAATGAGCAGATCCACGCTCCGGTGTCAGCTTCGGTGGGCACCCAGGTGAAAAACCCTGGATTCCCACCATTGTAAGAGGGGGGATTGGTCGGAGGCTGCAAAGAATCCGGTTCATACCAGAATGCGTCCAGCACGATTGCCACCGAGTCGTCATCCGGATCACTCGCTGAAACACACAAACTCGTGGTATAATCAGTCAGAGCTCGCCAGGTATCCGGCAGATTCAACACAGGGGGATGGTTGTTGGAAAGCCACACGTAAAACTCACAATAGTCTAAACAGCAATTGAAAAATCCGTTATAGACCCCGAGCTTTATTCTCCCACCCGCTTGGCAATGATCGGTAACTGTATAAGCGATATACCCTTCCACATATTCTTGAGGCGGAGGAATTGTGTAAACCACTTCAACGTCAGTTATTCCAGGCGGAACTTCCTCGATGTAGACGTTCGGGCTCCCGCCCCCCTCATAGCACCATGCCGAAAAGTTGCCTGATTGAAATGTTCCATTGGTGTGTCGCCATTCATCTTGCGGACACCAGATTCCTGGCCAGCAAGGACCAATATACTCGCATACCGGCATGAGGTGTCTGGGAACATAAGCCTGGCCATTTCCTCTTCCGAAAGCCAAATTGGAAGCTGGTGGCCAGAAGCAGGAATCGATACAGATTTTCAGGGTATCTTCCAGTTTAAAGGTCATGGTTGCCAGAAAAACCCGGCTTCCCTCCTCAAATCTTCTGTCCTGGGATCCAGAGGCAGCCAAACAGAGCCAGAAATGAGAGGTGCCGTCCAGATCGAGAATCCGAGTGTCCCACTCCTCCCCATTCTGCTTCTGGGACAGATCCATCATCCAGTTATGCGTCACGGTATCCCCCAGCTCTATGAAATGACGGAAGATGCTTCGGTCAAGGTCGGACTGAGGATACAGGTTGGTGTTATTCCAATAGTAGCTCAAACTGCAATATCTGGACGGATTGGTGTGGGTATAGCACAGTGGAATCACGAAACCCAGAATGGAGTCTATACTTGGATCCAGAAGATCGTGGGTCACAAAGATGGGAAAGCGCACTAAATAAGGTGGCGGATAAAAAGGTAGTTGATCCGGAGGATAAATCTCCACATACAAGGTATCGCATTCCCCACTATCATTGGGATCCTCCGGGCACACCGCCCAACTCTCGCTGAAAAAGAGCAACACCCCGAAAATCATCCAGACTAAGATCAATGAATTCCGTTTCATTTTCGACCGCCAATCCAAAAAGGTTCATTGATATGAGGTCTATTCTTCTCTTCTGTATAGAGACTTGAAGAGACGTATAAAACTTTCTTATGGTATCTCTTGGTGATCTTGATTGCTGGATTACCATAATTAATATAATAACCAGCTTTATCTTGTCAACAAAAAAAGTGTGCTTTTGGGATTTTTTATTCCAACTCCAACGCCCCCGTGGCGGGGTTAATTAGGTAGGCTCAGCCGGAAAGGACTTCTGCCAGCCAAATGGTGGGGAAAAACAAGGAAACTCAAAAATCAATTTCAGTGGGCACACCCCGGCTCAGGCGACGGGCCTTCCCGGTAGAGGAAATTGATCAGATAAAGCACGTCTCCCAGATCCACCTTACAATCTGCATTTGGATCTGCCGCCTCTATCACACATGGGTCCGGACCGCCCTTATACAGATAATTGACAATAAAGAGGACGTCTCCCAAATCCACCAGACTGTCGCCGTTTGCATCTCCGGGAACGCTCCACCAAATGGTCAGATCGCCGGGATGATACTTAAATGGCACCAGTTGTCCGAATTGATCCGAAAGGTGTCCGGTCATAAAAAACGTCACTGTTCTATCTGTCAGGGAGTCGGGCACACAGGAAACATCCACGCCGAATTCAAAAAGAGTAATGTAATTGGTCTGAGGGGGGATGGGATTCCAAATATCTATACCTAATATCCATAGCTGATCACAGTCAGGTTGGGTGGTGTCTCCGGGTGCTCCATGAGCCTCAAAAAAAGCCCAGCCCTCTATTAAGGACCCGGGAACGACCAAACATTCTCTTATCGGGAAAAACTTCCAGCAGGTATCCTCCGGTGCCGAACAGGTGTCCATGCTGTCGACGTATATCCGCACGGTGGAAAAATCAGTCAAATCCGGCTGAGTGACGATGATTTCGAAATCGAAACCAGCTATGGATACCGGGTTTTTTAATTTGACAGTTACCAGGAAATTCTTGCTCCCCGGATAAGCGATGGTATGCCCCACCTCCACGTCAGCGGAATCATCCTGAAGATTTAAGGTCAATCCAGAAACACTGGCAGGATCATCACCTTCCCATTCAATTCCCTCAACTCTTTGACTCAAGCCTTGTGCCTGGACAGAGTTGTATGCAAGAGTAAAAAGCCAAAAAGAAATAATAGAATAAACAGACAAAGCCCAAATAACCCTTTTTGATTTCATCGTTGTAACTCCTTCGCTTGAAAGGTTTATCGTCTGATTTTGATCAGACTGAAGGTTAAATTGTTCGTTGTTCTCGCCATCCCAACAACATCGAGAACAATCTCATTCCATTCAGCAAACCGATGACAAAAGCTGAATGGAGAACAGAAAAAAGCTTAAGCAAAGGGTTATGGCTCTTCCTCTTTCAAGCGATTGGACTATAATTAATATACGTTTTTTTGCGTGGTTGTCAAGTAGTTTTGGTGGCAGTTCCTCAAAAAGTGAGAGGAGCGTTTCATTCTCAACTCCAGATCATAAGGGGCTCAGTTGAATGATTCTTCAAAGAAGAAAAGCCCCAGCTTGGCAAAAGCTGAGGCTATAATGACAACTACACACTCAAAAGGTTCACCGGCTGGGAACTAACAGTCTGGTGACAGTCCACCCTTGTAGAGATAGCTGACCAGAAAGAGCACATCTCCCAGGTCAAGCATTCCGTCACCATTAGCATCTCCAGCCGCTTTAGGATCAGGATCCGGGCCGCCTTTGTATAGATAGCTGACCAGATGAAGCACATCCCCTAAGTCTATGATCTCATCCCCATTGGTGTCGCCACAGATATAGGGCATGGGAGAGTTGAGCCAGGGGGTATAGTCCACCCATTGGCTTACCCTGTCACCCAAACCTTCAGGATTGTCTACCGGATCAAACGGCCCGCTCTCATCTCCCCACCAGTTGTATTGGGCATCAAGTATGTGCGTTGAATCCTCATTTAACACACCATAATCGCCATTATTAAATATATTGTTGTAATTCAACTGTGGGCTGGCACCATTTTTTGCCACCACCCCTTTTATTCCACCCACGATAAAGCAGTTGGTTACACTCGGTGCTGAGGAGGAATCACACAGAATTAAGACATCACAGTCATCAGATCCATCCAATTCACAATCCTCGATAGATGGATTGGCGTCCGGACCAGAAAGATGGACGCAGGTCTCGCTCCCGGAAATCCATGAATTTGTGATGGTGGGAGAGGAGTTGAGACAGAGAACGCCCTTTCCAGAGCTGTCGATTCTGCAATAGTCGAAAGAAGAACCCTCCCCCTCATATATTCTTATTCCCTCCCAGCCGGCACGAAGAGAACCATGCGATGTAAAGTGAATATTGCTATCAACTGTCGCTTGTGCCAAAAGGGTACCGTAAACCTCCAGAGAAAAGAATCCTTCAAATTCTACGCTTGTTCCCGGCTGTAGGGTAAGAGATTTTCCACTCTCAACGATCACCTCAGCACATGCCACAAAAGGACTCTTGTCTATTTCCCAGGTGGCATTGACCGAAACGTGACCACCCACCTCCACAGGATAATGCCAGTCGTTCATTCCTCCTAACATATTGTAAACATGCTCGAACCCTTTTTCGTCCAAAAAGTCACTTGCCAGCGCGCTTCTGCTCCCGCTTCGACAGACCACAATTATGGTGTCATCCCAGGAGAGCCGAATGTAGGCTGTATCCAGCACACCCGAATTCCAGGGCATGTTCACCGCATGAGGAATTCTGCCATAGCTTTCAAACTCGTATAACTCCCTCACGTCCAATATAACCAGACTATCCCCCCTATCTATCCAACTCTTTACACTGTCAGGAATTATCTTCTGATATTGAGGTATCTTCACTTGATAGATGGAGTCGGAAACCGGATCAGAGACCCATAAATGATTGTTTTCCCAGGTCAATCCCCAGCCACTGGAGAAAAAGCCTATTATCGAATCAACCGCTTCACCCTCCATGGTAAATTTCTTTAACCTTCCTTCTGAGGTAATCAGCCAAAGGAATGTGCTGTCGGTGGCTAAATCCCTGGGGTTTTCTTCATCTGCGTAAAAGGAGAAGAGCTCTCCACCTGAGGTGGTCATCTTTCTGATCCGAAGATAATTGCGATCTGAGCCCCACAGGTAACTGGCCACACGGGTCAGTCCACACGATGTGGCACCTCACCCACCAGGGCAAGAAAAATTAGAGAGTGTATCACCTGAAGTCGGGTCAATTTCGTAAATATAACTGCCGTTAGCCACCCATATTTGACCATCACTCCCCCAGGTGATTCCTCCAAAGTCACTCTGTAATGGAAAGGAAAATGAGCCCTGCTTGTCACCGGTTAAGGGATCTAATTTATATATCCTGCCCGACGAATACTCCGCACACCATAAGAAGGTCCCATCCCAGGCTAACCCTCTGGGCTCGGGACCTGGAGAGGAAAAAGAATTCAGGATGGTCTGAGAAAAGACAGATACACTAAATAGTAAACTCAATAGCCCCGTAAAAATTGCAAGCTTGATCACGAAGCGCATAAAATTCCTTTCTCAAAATATGTTGAAGACTTTTAACCTCGAAAAAAGTTGAAAACATTAAATCAATTCTTACATGCTTGCACCATCTTTGAAGCAAACCAAACGAAAGCTAAAAAGGAAAGACCTGATTTGTGACAAAAAGAGTTGTTCTACAAGCAAAAACTCGGATTCATGATACCTGTCTATCAAGTCCTTCTATAATAAAACAAATAAGAGCTTATTTGTCAAGTAAAACTCGCCTCAATTTCCTTTATCCTTTTGCTGGTGGCGAACCTAACTCTGCAAAGAAGGGGTATAAAATCAGCTACGCTTTTAAAAACAGTAAATTTTTTCTTGACATTTGAAGTTAAAGAAAATATACTTAAAAAGTAGATTTGATCTCTGATAAAGTTAGAATCGATTTGGTACCTCAAGAGAGGTTTAAGGGAAGGCGGTGGAATTCCGCCACAGCCCCGCTACTGTAAGTGGCTACGAAAGCTTTAAAAAACCACTGTCCCGATCCATATGGATGGCTGATGATTCATGGCGAAGGGTTTTAACCATGAACTATGAACCGTGAACTGTGAACCGCAGTTCGCTGGGATGGGAAGGCAAAGCAAGTAGGTTTGAAGCCACAAAGTCAGGAGACCTGCCAGATCAAATCCCTGAAGTTGAGGCGGAATGAAAAATTCAGCCCAGCCAGGGGGTAATAATCCAGCTGTCCCTGTATTCTGAAACTGGATAGCTCTTCGCGGGAAGAGTTCTTAGGGAAACTTTATCTCACCCAGCTTTACCGTGAAGGCTGGGTTTTCTTTTTTTATGTATTACTGTTTTTATCACCTTTAAGCTTTTGAACATTTAAACCTTTAAAAGTAAGGAGTAAAAAGGTGAAAAAGATTTTCATCCTATGCCTGAGTTTGCTTCTTTCAATGGGAGCATGGGCTGAGGAGACACCCGAGCCTACCACCAATGGGAAAACGTATCTGCTTGAACCTATTATTGTGACGGCTACACGCTATCCGGAGCATCTTAAGGATATCCCAGCCCATTCCACTCTCCTGAGTTCCTCCAAATTGAAGAACTTCAATTTCCTCTCCCTGGGTGAGATTCTTAGAAAATTCTCTGCCGGAGAGATGAACTCCTCCGGATCCCTAGGCCAGGTGCAGACTCTTTCTTTGAGGGGCCATTCCTCCTCTCAAGTACTGTTTTTGTTGGAAGGGAGAAAGTTAAATTACCTCT
>LJUX01000038.1 GCA_001304155.1 candidate division Zixibacteria bacterium SM23_73_3 | reverse complement strand
TCAAAAGCGCAGAGAGAATCATTTATGGTCTAATAGCTTATGTCTTAAATCAATCCCAGGATGTGCCTAAACACGAATTTACACAATTAGCTTGACAGTATGAAAAAAGTAGCCTTTGCAAAATGCGGTGGAGTGCACACATTTTTTTGTATAGATTTTCATATGTAATTCTGAAATATCGGTGAAATACATGAGCGTTCGCAAATTTAGTAGACAGGTTCCCCCTCTTCTTCCTGCTATTCGAAAAAATGGGTTTCTGTCAATCAAGAAACCAAGCTAATGTTAAAGCACCCCTTAAAACCTGCCGATTTAGCTAAAAAAACAAGTATTTTCGACATCCGTCAATATACAATGGGTCGGAAATATCCAAAGCAACGTTGTGATCGAAGATAGCGGCTGTGGATGTCGAGTTCGGTGGATACCCTATTCTTTGAGAACAGAAATTTTGCAAATCTTCTTCTATTACAACAGGTAAAGAAATGACTGTCCGGAAATTCCTTTTTGATAGACCCATAAGAACAAAGATAAATGTGGCTCTTCTCATTGTCCTTTCAGGCATCATTATTTTCAATTTCCTTTTTTTCCCGACGCAACAGAAAAAATTGGCTCTGGAGGGGATGAAAGCTAAGGGAGAGAGTATAGCCCAAATGCTGGCACATAATTTGAGCCTGGTCCAGGACTTTGATGACAGTCAGTCCATAGAGCAAATAATTCAAGGAGTTTTTCAGGATAAAGATATTTGTTTTGTCAAATTATTCCGTTATCAATGTGACGATACCCTTTTCTTCCATTCAAGAAAGTCGATCTCCAGCCAACCAGGACTTCTTCCCGTGCCATCCGATACCGTGGGAAAAGTTTTAATGAAGGGTGACCAGCTGTGCGTGGTTAATCCCATCAAAGCAGGTGAACGAACCTTAGGAATGTTGATGCTTGGTTTCAGTCTAAAGCGACTTGAGATGGAGATGACACAGAGAAGGAGGCTTATCATTGGGTTGAACTTCTTGATTTTGGTACTGGGAATTTTAGTGTCCAACTATCTCTCGGGTCTTTTAACCAAGCCGATTCGTAGATTGAGAGAGGCTGCCTTGCGGATCTCGAAAGGGGAATGGGGAGTTCAACTTTCCCTTGAGCATTCAGACGAGATGGGGGTTCTGGTTAATACATTCAATTGTATGAGTAAGAGTTTGAGAGAATCTGAAGAGAAACTAAAAGAGTACAGTCACACCCTGGGACAAAAGGTGGAGGAGAGGACGACAGAATTGAAAAAAGCCAACCAGGAACTTGCGGCCAATGCAGCCACCATCACCAGAATGTTAAAAGACTTGAATTCAATGAATCAGGAGCTCACTCAAGCCAAGAATCAGTTGGAGAGCATTTTCAAAAGTGTGGTGGATCGAGCTATAATAACCATTAATCCCCAGGGGAGGGTCAGTTTTTACAGTAAAAGCTCCGAGCTGATCTTCGGCTATGAAGCAGAAGAGGTAGTGAACAAGAAGTGGGTTCAGGAGTTTTTTGCCCAGGATAACGATTTTGTCTTCATCTTGTTAGAACATACCAGGGAGGCAGGGATATACAAAGGCGAAGCCGAGTTGATTCGAAGGAGCAAACAGACTTTCCAAGCCATTGTCACCATCACCCCACTGAAAGGGGAAAAGGGAGTTCTCACCGGATACACCATTATCGTTGAGGATATTACCGAGAAGAAAAAAACAGAGGAGAATATCCGTTTACTTTCCTTGGCGGTGGAATCTGCCACCGACGGTGCGGCAGTGATTGATCTAAATGGAAAAATCCTCTTCGTCAATCGTTCGCTCGCCCTTATGCATGGATATCAGCCATACGAGATGATAGGAAAATCACAGAGAGATTTTTACCCAAAATCTTACTGGCCGCTGGTAGATCAGGCAACTCAGCAGATTTTTGTGGAGGGAGGCTGGAGTGAAGAATTGGAAGAGCCCAAAAAAGATGGAAGCACATTTCCCGCACAGATCTCCGCCTCTCTGATCAAAGACCCTCAGGGAAGGCCAGTGGGAATACTGAAAATGTGCAGGAACATAAGCGAAAAGAAAAAAATGGAGCAGGAGATATTGCAAAGCAACCGCGAACTTTCTACACTCAATACCATTGCCTCCACCGTCAGCCAGACCCTTAATTTGCAGGAAATTCTGGGGCGAAGTTTAAAAACTATTTTGGGCCTGACCCGTTCTTCCGCCGGGTGGATCTTTTTAGTTGATCCAGAGCACAAGGGTAGTTTGAAGCTGTTGGCTCATCAGGGATTATCCCGGAAGTTTGCAAAAGAGGAGTTGGAGTTGCCTCAGGACAACTGCTTGTGCTGGGAAGTAGTAAAATCTAAACAGCCCCGACTATTGGATATGATCAATTGTCCCAGATTGAACAACTTTACCGTTCAGGAGAAGAAGCTGTGTTGCCACATATCCATCCCCTTAAAATCAAAAGATGAGGTTTTAGGAGTGATGAACTTAGGTTGGGAGTCTGAAAGGAGTTTGTCCGAAAGAAAACTGGAGTTCTTTTCCTCGGTGGGAAATGAAATAGGGATAGCCATAGATAATGCTTTGCTTTTTGAGGATGTGAAGAAGACCAAAGAGAAACTTCAGAAACTAAACCGAAAATTAGAGGAGATCAGCCAGATCAAAAGTGAGTTTTTGGCCAACACCTCTCATGAGCTTAGAACCCCTCTGAATTCGATCATTGGATTTTTGGGATTGATCCTGGATGGATATTGCGGTGACCGGGAAGAAGAAAGAGAATTTCTGCGTAATGCACAACAAAGCGCCAAGCAGTTACTCTCCATTATAAACGACGTATTAGACCTGGCTAAAATCGAAGCTGGCAGAATGGAAATGGACTTAGGAAAGGTTGACTTGAAAAGCGTATTCGAGGAGGTTCGTTCACTGGCGCAGGTGCAGGCTCAGCAGAAAAAACTGCAACTGTCCTTCGTTTATGAAAATCATCCCTCTCCAAAAGTCTACGCAGATTCTGGAAAATTGAGACAGGTGATGATAAATATCGTGGGCAATGCCATCAAATTCACCAATAAAGGGAAGATTGTGGTTAGATCTAAAGTCCAGGAGGAAAAGGGGAACGTATTAATTGAAGTTGAGGACACCGGAATAGGGATCCCATCCGGGAAGCAAGAGAGGCTTTTCCAGAAATTCAAACAGGTGGATGGCTCTTATACCAGAAGACATGGAGGAACCGGCTTGGGACTTACCATAACCAAGAATTTGGTGGAGATGATGGGAGGAATGATAAAACTGGAAAGCTTGGGAGAGGGAAAGGGAACCAAGGTCTCTTTCACAGTGCCCATCTATCGAGAGACCGAAAATGGAGAATCTCTCCATGAAGAAAAGGAGTTTGAGAATATCCGTGGGGAAAAGGAAAATTCATTGGCTTTGATCGTGGAGGATGATCCCTTGTTCAGTCGCTGGTTGGATGAATTGTTGCGAGCCGAGGGATTTGCAACCGTTCTAGCTCGAACTGCGGATGATGCAGTAACTTTGGCAAAAGGTCTTCTTCCCCAGATAGTTCTCCTTGATTTCTCCCTTCCCCAAAAAATAGGGGGGGAATTGAAGGACGGGAAGCAGATAATCCACATCTTACACAAAGATTCAGCCACCCGTAATATTCCCATTATCATAATCACCGGCCAAGATTTAGATGAGAATGAATTATCCCTGAGTGAACTCGATCTTGCCCCCTCACTTTTTTCAAAACCGGTTGACCAAAAAGTCCTATTGAAAAAAATCAGGGCTGTCACCCACAAGAGAGGAAAAGAGGTGTTGGCATATAAGGATAACGGAGGTGATTGTCGGAATGTATGTTCGTCTTGATTGATGGTAGATGATGGAAAACAGAATCTCTATGATAAAAGGAAGGGAGTTCGGATCTGCATTAATAAACAGTCATGCAAGAAAGTGCGATTTATTTTTCATCTCTTTTCCTTAAAAAGGTCTGATTAAATAAATTTGAAAAGTTACCCCGACAACTGCCGATAAATATTATAATGGACTCAAAGGTCATCTCTGCTCTACTCATAAATCGGGGAATGAGGCTTGAGGAGAAAACTGTTTTCTTGTTAGTTTGAGGAATAAATCGAGAATGCCAACTGAAAGGGAGAGAAGATGTCCACAATACTTTTAGTCGATGATGAGGATATGAATTTAAAGATTTTAAAGACTATCCTGCGCAAGGGGGGGTATCAATTTCTTGAGGCAGAAAGCGGCGAGGGAGCGTTAAGACTACTGGAGCGGGAAAAGATTGATCTGATCATTTTAGATCTGATGATGCCCGGAATGGATGGTTTCCAAACTTTGGAGAAGATCGAGCAGAATCCATCTACAGCTTTCATCCCGGTAATAATCGCATCTGCCCTCAAGGATTCGGTGGCTATCAAGAAGGGTTTAGAATTGGGAGCAAATGATTACTTTACCAAGCCGTTAGGTGATGACGATCGAAGATTTCAACTTCCTTTGAAGGTTAGAAACTTGATCAAGATGAAGAAAATGCAGGATGAGCTGGCCAATTTGAATCACGAATTAAGGATGACACAGGATAAACTGATTGAAAAAGAAAAAGAATCTGTGGTGGTGGAGATGGCTGGAGCCGCTAGCCATGAATTGAACCAACCATTGACTGCCATCTTGGGAAATCTTCAATTGGTCATGGCAAAGCTTTCGGAAGACGATCCCTTAATCGAAAAACTGAATAAGGTGTTAAATCAGGTGGAGCGGATGGTGAAGATCGTCAAAAAGATTGGACAGATCACCAGATACAAGACTAAAAGATATGCCGAAGACGTAGAAATCGTGGACATCGATAAATCCAGCAGTTTGAATCAGAAAAAGACGATCACCAAGGTAAAAGTCGAATAAATGAAATGATTAGTTAAAAAAGAATTCAGGTTCTTAACAACCACACTAAAAAGATAAACCGGATTGTAAAAAAAAGCGTCGTACCTCTTCACTTATGCTCAATATCCATGGAGGTGCGACGCCAAATTTTTATTTTTTTCAGGCTGACAAACCCGAATTTTACAAGGCCCTTGAGACTTGACATTCCAGATAAATGTTTAACCTGGACCTCTGCCTTTATTAGATCTTCAGTCAAGCTGAAGCTTGACACTCCAGGCCATAAAGATGAACTGGATTGTCCGCTTTGGACAGACCAAATATAAGAAGAAGGCTCCAAGCTACTTTTGGGTCAGGGCTAAAGGGCTTGTTGAAAAAGCCAACTAATTAGGTAAAAGGGTTAGTTGTGACGAGAATGTAAAACGCTAAGTTGGTGCGGAAATTAAAATTCCCGAACCGCCTTCGTGCGAGAATTCCAATTCTCGCACGAACAAGAGGGTTTTTCAATAGTCCCTAAAGCCTGACACCGAAAATACTTTTTTCTCATTTTACTTTGCCGGCAGATCATGTACAAAGGATTTGACAAATACCAGTCTGTTTCTTACCATTCATCTGCGATGAAACGGATTATTTGTCTTCTTGTCCCGCTGGTATTTTGTCTTTTCCCCTTTGAGTTTTCTTTCGTTTTTGCAGAAGCCAACCACCACAGCTATGTCTGGCCCATAGAGAAGACAAAAGAATTATCCTCCATGTTCGCTGATCACCGCGATTTCCGTTTCCATTCGGGGATCGATATTCCCACCCAAAAAAGGACAGGATACAAGGTGTTTGCCTGTCAATCTGGTTATGTATATCGACTCTTTACCTCCTGGCGGGGTTATGGCAAAGCGGTCTATCTCAAGCTGGATGATGGACGTTTTGCGGTGTACGGACATCTTTCGGGTTTCTCCAAAAAGCTTTCCAAGTTTGTGACGAGAAGACAACTTAAAACCAGAAGGTATCGCACCGATTTTCTTCTAAAAGAAAAGGAAATAAGAGTGAAGAGGGGGGAACTTATCGGCTATTCCGGAGAAAGCGGCTGGGGAGGACCGCATCTTCATTTTGAGCTGAGAGATTCAAGTGGATGTCCCATAAATCCTTTAACTTCAGGTTTCTCTGTGAAAGATAAAGTTCCTCCTATCATGAAATATCTGGTGATAAGGCCATTGGGAATAGAAGCAAGAGTCAATAGTTCGTCTGAACCTGCCCTTTTACCTCTCTTCTTTGATGACCATGAAAATATCTACAGATTAGAGGAAACCCCGATGGCTGAGGGAGAAATCGGCTTGGAGCTTTCGGTTCATGACAAAATGAATAATTCCAGATTTAATTTTGGAATCTATCGTCTGGAGCTTTATCTGGATGATAGTTTGGTCTTTGCCTCACGATATGACCAGTTCTCCTTTGAAAATACACACAAAATCGAGTTGGATCGAGATTTCGAGCTGTGGCAAAAACAAGGGAAAAAGTTTTATAAACTTTACTTGGAGGAGGGAAACGATCTTCTCATATATGATCCACCAGGAGGAAAAATCAATGCCAAGGCTTTAAAACCAGGACCCCACCAAGTAGAAATTAAAGCCTTTGATGCTTTTGGCAATTTCTCCTCTTTAGCTTCTTCGTTGATCTTCGATCAAAGGCCATTGATTCTTTCCTGCTCACTTACAGAAGAAAATAACAAGCAAAAGATAAAAGTGCGGTTTGATGATCCGGATGATCTGGTTCAGGAGATCATTGTGGAAGAAAGCAGTTTTAACCATATATCTTGGGAAGAAGTCAGACGAGAAAGGATCGGTGAAAGTCGAGGAGAACATACCGTAATATTAAGAGAAAAGCTTGATAAACCTGTTCTGTTCAGGATGAAGATGAAAGACAGCTTCGGCGCCTTCTCGGAACAGAAATTTCTTGTTGCCAATGCAGATCAACTAAAGAGGGCAAATAAAGAGGATTCTTTAGACTTAGATTTTGAATACAGTTTCAAAGACAATTTTTTCATCTTCGATTTGAAGTTCAGCCAGATATTAAGAGAGGCGCCCAGGCTTTCGCTTAAATCTGGTGGATTTAATTTCGATCCCCTTTTCTATGAGCAATTGGACGAAAGAAGCTATTGTGTGGTTTTTCCATTTTTCTTGAAAAATCAGAGGGAGATGTCCTTCCTGATTGATGGAGTAAGCTTGTATGGCGATAAAGTGACGATGAAGGAGACCATTCCTATTGCAATTATTACAAAATCTTTTGGAGGAATGAGTATAAGTTCAGATGGTAAGGCAAAAATTGAGTTTGAACCAGAAATGATATACAAAGATATAAATGTGACTATCCATGCGGAGAAGAAGAAATTTGAACCCAAACATAAGCTGGCAGGAAAGGTTTACTCATTTGAGCCATCCACGGTTCCATTCAATGGAAGGACAAGAATTTCTTTAAGCTATCCTGAGGAAGGGTGTGATCCATACAAATTAGGACTTTATGAGTTGACCAGGGAGAAGTCCTGGAGGTTTGTAGATCAAAAATTGGACACCTTGAATCGGTTGGTGGAAGGAGAAGTAAGACATCTTTCCGTCTTTGCCCTTTTAGAGGATACCCTGCCGCCGAAGGTAAGCAAGGTTTCGATCTCGCCAGGTAAGAGGATAAAAGAAAGAAAACCCAGAATCACAACAGTGGTAAAAGACGATCTTTCTGACATCGGAAGCGATGAAGATATTTTGGTGGAAATCGATGGAGAATGGATGATACCGGAATATGATCCAGAAAAGAAAATCCTTTCTGCTCGTCCAATTGTCCCTTTGACTTTAGGGAAACATTTACTCACCATCCAGGTTAAGGATCGAGCGGGAAATGAGACCAAAATAGAAAGGGAGTTTTTTGTCATCGGAAAGTAGAATTATTCTATCGGAAGGCTAAAGTTCCTTCAAGCCTGGAAAAAGCTCTAGCAAATTGATAAGACAGTTGAGGAATTCAAGGTGGTCAAAATCAAAGTTGTCGCAATAGGTAAGACCAGAGAAGGTTGGATTAAGGAGGGGATTTTACATTATCAGAAGCTTTTGAAAAAATATGTGGAGCTGGAACTGATAGAGATCAAAGAGGAGAAGATCACCAAATCCAGAGGAATCGAAACCATTTTAGATGCAGAAGCCGAAAAGGTTTTGAGATATACAAAAAGACCCAGCTTGTGTATCGCCTTAGACATAACGGGAAAAGATATAAGTTCGGAAAGCTTTGCTCGGCTATTGGAAGAAAACTTGAACCGAGGATATGGCGAATTCATATTCATCCTGGGTGGAGCTCTGGGATTATCCCGAAAGGTTTTGGACCCTTGTTCCATTAAACTCTCACTTTCCCAGATGACCTTCACCCATGAGATGTCACGAGTCATTTTGCTGGAACAAATCTACCGGGCGTTTTCCATCCTTAAAGGAACCGGGTATCATAAATAAGCATAGCGTAAAAAGAATCTCCCATTGATTTTGGATATGGAGGCCGCTTCTAAAAGCACAGCAATTCTATCTGAGTGGTTTATTCGGGATACATTCCCGAACACCTTTTCGGAAAACATAGCGTCTAAGCTTGCCTCGAACGAGAAATTCTCTCTGTTTAGTTGCTCGATTCATCGAGCAGACAAGACGCCCAATGAATTGGGCAACTACAAAAAGACAATTCTCTCTGTTTTTGCGCGCGCCCGGAACTCCACCAGAATGATGTCCTTTTTGAGTTGTAATTCCGAACATTTCTTCAAAACATGTAGCATCCAAACCTGTCTTAAAGAAAAGAAGAGGCGTTGTACGCTAAGTTGCGACGCTATTGCAAGGATTTCGGGTTTTGTATGGTTGGTGGAATATTATATAAAATGAGAGCCGCCAGGTCAGGGTTGAAATTCGGGGAAAAATCGGGAAAAAACTTAAAGTGAGCCCAAGAGTCTTTTCTTTCGAGCCTCGGAAAGCTTCTCCTTATCCTGTCTTTAAAGCTTGAATCTATGAGTTCAAAGACAAAGGAAAGGATTCATCCTGCCCTTCGGTCCTTAGACCTCAGGGTCGAAGGAAAAGGATTCATCCTGAAGGAGACTTGAGCCTTCTTCCGGCCTCCCCATTCCGACTTATAGCAAAACCTGATTTCTGGCGACTCTCCTTGTATTCTTACTCATTAAACCTCGCTTTGGTGATAAGAACCCAAAATTTGTCTCCTTTTCAGATATGGCTAAAATTATTCCTTCTATTCAAGGTTTCGTCTGCGACCTTCTTGTGTGGTATCATCCCTCTCATCCAGAATGGTTGAAAGGTTTTTTTGAGCTTCTCGATTCTTTCGGGAGTGATATGCGGATGGAGAGGGATTTTACCACTCCGCCCTTGTTTCTTTGTTTTTTCGTCGCTTAGCCTCAGGAAGTTATTCATGGATTGCTCCTTTACGTATGCATCCCCAAAGATTTTATTTTAAAAGGATCATCTTGTTCGATATCTCAAAAGCATCCGTTGAAAGCTGGTAAAAGTAAATTCCGTTTGAGACAACTCTTCCCTGATGATTGGTGCCGTCCCAGATTGCCCGATAGATTCCTCTTTTTTGTTCTTGATCCACCAAGGTCTGAATCTTTTGTCCTAAAAGGTTAAAGATTTCCAGCCTGACGTGTCCCCCCCGGTAAAGAGAATATTCAATCTCAGTATAAGGATTGAAGGGATTGGGGTAGTTCTGTCCCAATGTATAGCCTGCAGGGGAGTTTTCCGTTAATTCTTCTCCCACGTCTGCCGGGCTGACAAAAAAGTCACAGGTCATGGTATCAGCAGAGTTTGAGATATTCTCCACTGCTACATATGTCTCCGTCTCCGCATAGCTTTGGCTGTTAGGAACTGAGCTTCCATTGAACGCTCTGTTGTCGGAGGTTCCCGGATAGGGGTCGTTCAAATAGGTCACAGCGCCAAAGGGGACGGTTGATTCCAGTTCCCATAATCCGTCGGCTTGCTCCAAAGCCACCTTATAGTGGCCAAAAGTAGTGTGTCCTGGATACCATTCATTGTTGTTTGCTCCATAGTCACCAATGTTCTCATCCACATGCCAGATTAAAAGCCCCTCATGCGGAAGTGCGGCATCGTACCCAGTCTGCCGTCGGTTAGCCACAAGAAAATATTCATTTAAAGGTGAGCCATTGGTCCAGAGCTTGTAGGCAGCAGGTGTGTTCTCGATGGCAGGAATTTGGACTCCGCTGGTGTCACTGGCAACCACGGTGGGTGTTACGTATCCCAGCCGGGCTAAGCACCATGCATCTGGATATGCAGGGGAGTTTCCCAGATAGCCGTTCCAGCTTCCCCCTGCCATCAGGCTCCAATCTCCTATTCCGTAAGAAGTGTAATCTGTGTCGTAAAAGTCGGGCAGCCCGAAAACATGACCTAACTCATGGCAATATACCCCGCAGGTCATGTCATAATAAGACAGCCAGTACTCCGGCTGCATGGAGTAGTCCCATATCTGCACCCCGTCCTTCAGATTCGAGGTGGACCAGGACCATGTGACTCCCCACTTATGTGACCATATGTCGTTGGGATCTCCGGTCAGTTCCGCCCCTGGGCCCGCATGCACCACGACAAGAGCATCGACGTATCCGTCAGAATCGTTGTCATACTGCGAGAAATCTACCAAGGGGTCTGCAAGGTCAACCAGATCCTCTACCAGCTTTTGGCAGTTGTTAGGATAGTCGCCATCTGTCCCATACTGCCCGTCAACGTAATATGCATACGTCTGCGGAGCAGTTTGCCACCCGGTGACAGAAGGTAAATCGACCGTCACAATGTCCAGCACCCCGTAGGAAACCTGTTGATAGTAGTGACGCACGCAGCCAAATTGATTTTCAAACATTAGGGTATCAAAAAACGAGGCATTAACTCCAGACGGGTTGTCACTAAAATCCACCAGAAGGACCAAGACGTTGAAATTCCCCACCGGACCCGTGCCCAAAGGGTAGGTTTCACTAATCGGATGCATGCTGGGCTGGTCAATCCCAGTATCCTGCGCAAATCGAGGACTGAGAAGATGCTTGGGCACGGCAGCCTCCCCTGACTTGATTTTATCTTCTAGATCAGGATGAGGTGGCATGGCAAAGGATTCTAAACTGGTCAGACTTAAAAAGAACATAATCATAAGTATCAGATATATTTTGCTTGCGTTTCTCATCTTCTCTCCCCCTTTTTATCAAGTACTTAAAACCTGTCAAAGGTTTCTGTTAATCTGTTTTAACTCGAAAAGGATATTTTTTACAATTTCTAAGGTGGTGTCCCGAACCGAATCGGGCTCGGGACACCACCCGATCTGAGCTCCGGAGTGTTATTTCTTGGTCTTTTTACGACGAGTCACTTTCTTTCTCCGGGTTGTGGTCTTGCGAGTATGTCTGGTTTTCCGCATTCGTTTCACCCCCCTTCTTGGTTTAGAAGTAGAAGCCATTGGAGATGGCTAAACTGATTCCTTTGCTTCTGGTGGGCCACAGACCCTTATGAATGGCCATGCCAAAGTCCAGATTATATGCCCCCAGGCTAAATCCCAGTCCGTTGGCGACGGTTACACCTTCATCTCCTCCGATAGAAATACCACCCCGCACATCCAGAAAACTTAAAATCCAATATTCTACCCCAAGAGAGAGGGTTAGCTTCTTGGATACATCCATCCCCTCTTTAAAACCCTGTTTCAGATCAACAGCCACAAGAGACCTTTTCCCCTGATAAGCCACTCCCACATGCAAAAGAGTGGGTGTGTGGTTGGTAAAAGGTTCAATGACTTCGGTATAGGAATCTTCAATTACCAAGGAATCTAAATCAAAGTTTTCTGCCAAAAGTGAATCTATTTGCACCTGATAAACTTTCTTCTCGGTCTTTTTATTCCATTTGATATGGTTTATCAGATTGATGAAAGATAAGCCGAAGGTCCAATTCTTTTTGTATTCAAAAGCTAAGCCAAAGTCCAGTCCGTATCCTCTCCCTCCGCCAGCTGACTGAACAAGGAAATTGCCATCCCCGTTTACTCCGGTCTCTAAGACGAAGACTTCACCCTCGGCTTCGGTCACCTTTTGGTAGATCAACCCCCGAATGTACCTTGCGTTTATTCCACACAGAATTTCTTTTTCATCTTTTTTCCAAACGGATCTACCATAGGAAAGACCTATATCCACCGAAGCAAAAGCTTCTCCATCGGAGCCGGAAAGAAGTATGGTATCGTTGATTTCGTTTCCGAAAAAGAGAATATGAATGGGGTCTTTGGGAAGCAAAAGATCGGATGTTCCTCTTCCCGAAACGGTGAAGGCAAAATTTCCCCAGGATAAACCGAAAGCTAACACGTCTGCGAGCATCGATAACTTGAACCCTTCTTTGGGGATCAAATTCAGAATGGTCTGCTTATCCGCTGAAGTGAGAAACTTACCGTTGTATTGGTTGTATTGCTTCAGATTGAAGCTATTGTTGGATGCATTTATGCCTAATGAAAAAAGCATCAAGCTTTTTTCTGAGCCTTTTGAAAATCCTAAGTTGGCGGGATTCCAGAAGACCGACTCCACTCCCCGGGCGATCTGAGTATAAGCTCCAGCCATTCCCACACTTCTACCAGAAGATAGCCCTGCGGCGAAGACATGTGGGGTAGTCAGCAAGATCAAAACTAATGCCGGTATAATTAGTTTACACTTCATGTCACTTTATTCCTTCAGGATGAATCCTTTTTGTTTTTCACATTCAGCTCTAAATAAGATGTTATTCTTATAAAATCTGCCGACGAGGCTTTAATCGTTTCTCCGTTGGTTCCCGGGAAATCAATTGATCCCGCCATGTAAAAGGGTGTGCCCTTAAACACCTGAAGGTCCTGATAATTCAAATTGATCTCGGTCTGAGACGAATTTGATTCTTTCACCGAACCATCATAGTTTAGCTCACCGGCAGGAATAGTCACCGGACCGATGATCAGATCCGGATTGGAATACAGATTTTCGTGATCTGTAGAGAAGAATATTCTTGCTTCTGTTTCCAGAGGGAGATGACTTTCCACTTTTAATATCACTTTGCCAAAGTTTATTTGATCTTCTATCATCTCCTTCACTTCATCGTCTACCTCGTCGGAGTCTTTTTCTATTTCAATCTGACACGAGTCCAGAATTAATTCTAAAGGGGAGTTGAGTAATATTTTGCCAAAGAAGAAATCCTCCTCCTGAACTATGCCGAAGGACTGACCATCTCCACAGATGAACTCTCCTGTTACGGTAAGCTTTTTGGGGACGGGATTAAAGAGGGATTCCAACTGGTCTTCGAATATGGAGGTGATTGCCGTCCCGAATGGACCTCCTGCCTCAATCTCAGCCTGGAGGCTTAAATTCTGTCCTTTCTCCCCCCGGATGTCCACGGACAAATTAGCTGGAAGATCAACTCCGTTATGAATTTCCAGATTCAAGCTGGCACTGGTTAGGTGTGCTGATTCAAAACCCGATGGGATTTCTAACTCCCTGGTGATCTCTTCAATCTCCACCTGGGTTGACTCGATTATTCCGCAAACTTGGCTAAAGATTATCTCGGAGAGATTTGCAATCACACTGACTGAATCTGAAGACTTAAAATCAACAAGACTCTCTCCTGATCCGGGCGACCAGACTCTTGTTAGGACTGTGGTCTTATTTCCCTTATCTGGTCTGAACGTATATCCATCCAAAGCAGGAGCCAGATCAGAAGAGCTTGAAGCTGGCAGGTGGCACACAGCAGATAAGATATCGCCATCTTTTTCTAATTCAGGAAAATCAATATACACATCTGTTCCCAAATTGGTGAAATTATACAGGTGCAAGCAGAGCCTTCCACTTCTAATCTGAGCACTATCGATGATGCTTTGAGTGGGGAGGGATATCGTTTCCTCTTTGGATAAGTCAAAAGAGGGAACTTTAGCTGTTCCTTGGAGAACCTTTAAACTATCCAGGCAAAAATCTAAAAGCAGATATTTATCCTCCAGAATTTGAAGCTCTCCCCCGGGAGTAGATACTTTAATTTGAAACCCCAATCGATTGGAGAATGTTTTGTCGACAAGGATTACATTTTGGGTATTCGAGTCACCATGATCGACCCTATCAGGGAAAATTACGGTATGCAAAGTATCCTGAAAACTGTGGTCGATCATCTTTATCTGAAGAAAATCCAGATCCAAACCTAGATGACTGCTCACGGTTAGAGTGGTAAAAGCCTCTTCGACCGTGACCTGCGAGAAGGTGGAAAAAGTATCCAGATCTTCTTCGATCGTGGCGCTACAAGGTGGCACGTAACCGTGCGGCCCCTTATAAAATTCCGTTATGTGAACTAAGATCTGTTTGGATTCGGAAGTATGGATATTTATAATCCCCAGCGTATCTTCAAAGTGAGCAGAAGTAGAGTCACAGCGCAATTTGTCCACCAACTTGATTGTGTCTAACTCCTCCTCAAAATAGAAACTGGGATTTCCAAGGGTGTCCACCTTGAGATATGGTTCATCCATTTTATCTATTAAGGTAGTCATGTTGTAATACTTGTTGACCAGCGGCACGCTCAGTTTCACATTCCAGGTAGGAGCAGCAGGTTTGTTTATTGAGCATTGGATGGTGAGAAAAGACAAAAAAGTGATAGAAAGCAACGCCCAAAACAAAAAACGACCTCTTCTGTTTTTCTCAGACTTCTTACCCCAAATCATCCTGCCCCTCGAGTGTGAAATGAAAGATTAGCTTTATGTTCGTTTAAGAGTATATCTTGGACTTTCTCGCTTTAAAGTTTTTAGAAACAAATCTTGTAAGGGGCTTAGTAGATAATCAGCAATTGGTGTGCCAGGTAAAATAAAGCTTAAGAAAATAGTTTAAGTTCTCCTGTTAACTCTATTTCTGATTGATGATTAGAGAGGACCATATGAACAAAAGAGGGTTTGAGAAACTTTCAGGAATTAGGTTAACTTATGGGATTTTCTCAATATCCTGTGGGCGATTAACCAACTTTCTTCGTAAGTGTGCATCATTTTAGCATACCGACTGAGAGGCGAAAAGAATTTAGGGTGTGGAGAGGTCTTTTGTAGATGATGGACACCCCATTCGTTGCCAACTACATTTCCGCTCTGTAGTTGTGCCCCATTTATGGGGTGTCTTTAGCTCAATAAATTGGACAACTACATTTACTTAGTTGGCAAGGGACGCTTTCGTCCGTTCTCTTGCCAAAGGCGGGATTCCTTCGACCCTGAGGTCTCACTTCGTGCCGAGCGCACTCAGTGCGAGGCAGGACCGAAGGGCAGGATGAATCCGTTCCCAGCTACGTTTCCGTCACGGACGAGCCGTCCGTGACGAACAAGTTCCCTTACATCATAACAACATTGCATTCCGGATTAAAAGGCTTACATCCTATTTCCATCTTTCTCTCTGAAGAAATAGTCTTTTCGTAAAAACACAAAAGAATTAACTTGACAAGTCTCACAGAGCTTGTTATTTATTTCACAAGCTTTTGAGGAAATGCATATGTTTGAAGTCTATTTCCCAATTTTTGTTTTGATATTTATAGTGGCTGGAATGGCGCTTTTGATTCTGGCTTTTTCCTATCTGTTCGGAAGAAGGGTTCCCACCAAAGATAAGCTTTCCACCTATGAGTGTGGGATGCGGCCCATTGAAGATGCCAGGGGAAGATTCTCGGTGAAATTTTATTTAATTGCCATTCTGTTCATCATATTTGACATAGAGGTGGTCTTTCTGTATCCCTGGGCGGTGATTTACAGAAAACTTGCTCTTTTTGGGTTAATAGAGATGGGGATATTTCTTTTAATCCTTCTGGCAGGATATTTTTACATCATCAAGAAGGGTGCCTTGAGATGGGAGGAGACCGAGGAGGTCACCTGATACAAGAGATTGCCACGCTCTTTGGGCTCGCAATGACATTGTAAGACATTTAGTGCGTTTCTGTTAATTAAGGACAGAAAAATATGGGATTGGAAGAACATATACCAAATGGTCTGCTTTTGACCACCATGGAAAAGGCGGCTAACTGGGCGAGAAAATCTTCTCTATGGCCACTGGGTTTCGGCTTAGCCTGCTGTGCCATAGAGATGCTGTGCACTGCCGCCTCTCGCTTTGATATATCGCGTTTCGGAATGGAAATCTTCAGATCTTCCCCCCGCCAGGCAGACTTAATGATCGTGGCAGGACGGGTATCCAATAAGATGGCTCCCGTAGTTCGACTGCTCTACGAACAGATGCCTGAGCCTAAATGGGTCATCGCTATGGGCGCCTGCGCTTCCACCGGGGGAGTGTTTAACAATTACGCTATCATTCAGGGTGTGGATAAGATCGTGCCGGTAGATATCTACATCCCCGGATGCCCGCCCAGGCCGGAACAGTTGCTAGAAGGTATTATGAAATTGCATAGGAAGATAGAAAAAGAGTCGTTGAAAAAAGGTCAACGGATTAAACGGATATAATGCTGGTTGTTGGAAAATTGCATGGGGAGTGGAGTTGAAAAATCCAATATTGACAAGATTAAAAGAAAAATTTCCGGAGTCGATTCTTGAGGTTGCAGAATTTAGAGGGGAGTTGACCCTTGTAGTGAAAAGAGAGGATATCGTTCCCCTCTGCACATTTTTGCGGGATGATCCGGAGCTTTCCTTTAATTTTCTTTCTGACCTGTGTGGGGTAGACCGTCTGGGAAGAAAGCCCAGATTCGATGTGGTGTATCATCTTTACTCTTTAGATAAGGGACATCGGGTTAGGTTGAAGATAAAAGTTGAGGAAGGTGAAAGCGTCCTTACGGTCACCTCTGTGTGGAGCAATGCAAACTGGTTTGAAAGAGAAACGTTTGACATGTTTGGGGTGAAATTTGATAATCATCCGGATTTGAGAAGAATCCTTATGCCTGAAGATTGGGTGGGTCATCCTTTAAGAAAAGATTTTCCTTTGACTAAAGAAGAGGTGATGTTTACCCATAACAAGAACCGTCCTCCAAAGATAACAGAATAGAAACATATCAAAGGTATAGCGAACAGAAAAACCACAGACATACGCCTTAAGAGGTGGAATTTGAAATCACAGGTTCGGAACAGAATTGAAAGAATCGACGCTAATACCATGATTTTGAACATGGGTCCCCAGCATCCCTCCACTCATGGTGTCTTGAGGTTGATTTTGGAGTTGGATGGTGAGACCGTGATCAAAGCCACTCCGGACATAGGATTTCTGCATACCGGCATTGAGAAAGCCATGGAAAACAAAACCTATGCTCAGGTGATTCCCCTGACAGATAGAATGGACTATGTGGCATCGCTTTCAAATAATTTAGCTTACCTTCTTTCAGTGGAGAAGCTTCTGGACATCCAGGTTCCCCCGAAGGCACAGTTTATCCGGGTACTTCTGACAGAGTTGACCCGAATTGCCAGCCATTTAGTCTGGGTCGGCACTCATGCGCACGATATAGGTGCGATGAGCATGCTTCTGTATGCTTTCCGGGAGAGAGAAAAGCTTTTAGATATATTTGAACTGTGTTCAGGACAGAGGATGATGACATCCTATTTCAGAATCGGTGGACTGGCTCAGGATATCCCTGAAGGATTTGAATCCAAAGTCAGGGAGGTGTTAGGTACCTTTCCAGACCGTATAAATGATTACGAAAACCTTTTGACTAAAAATCGAATCTGGCTTAATCGAACTGTAGGAGTAGGGAAGATCTCTGCTGAAGATGCAATCGATGGGGGAGTATCCGGTCCCATCCTGAGAGGGTGTGGGGTGAGCTGGGACATCAGAAGATCCAATCCTTATTCCGGATATGAGAAATTTGAGTTTGACATCCCCACCGGAAAAGACGGAGATGTTTATGATCGTTATCTGGTTCGCATAGAAGAGATGAGGCAGAGTTTAAGGATCGTAGGTCAGGCTTTAGATGGAATTCCAGAGGGAGATTTTGTAGCCCGGGTTCCTGGAGTGGTGCTTCCTCCTAAAGAGGAGGTCCTCTCCAACATCGAAGCTTTGATATTTCAATTCAAATTAGTGGTAGAGGGATTTTCGCCACCAGTGGGAGAAGTCTATCATTCCATCGAATCTCCCAAGGGAGAGTTAGGCTACTATATCATCTCCGACGGGTCAAACAAACCCTGTCGAGTTAGAGTGAGGCCACCCTGCTTCGTCAATTTAAGTGCTCTCCCCAAAATGATTGAAGGAGGGTTGATTGCCGACGTGGTGGCGGTTATTGGGAGTATTGATATTGTATTAGGGGAAATAGACAGGTAAAAGCGTTTAAAGTCTAAAGTTGAAAGTTGGGTGAGATGCTTGGTGAGTCTGCTCAAAAGAGAATTGCTGAGTTGAAGAATAAATTTCCAAAGAGAAAATCCGCCATTCTTCCTGCCATGCATGTGGTGCTTAATGAAGTGGGCTATTATAATTCAGATCCAAAAGCAAGTAGCGCAGCTTCTGGACTTAAGTGAGATGGAGGTGGCTGAGACCGTCTCCTTTTATACCTATTTCCCCAGACAGGGAGTGGGCAAATATCAAATCCAGGTTTGCACAAACGTCTCCTGTATGCTTTCCGGGGCAGAACAACTGTTGCAATACTTGGAGGAGAAGCTCAAGATAAAAGTGGGGGAGACCACTCCGGACAGTATTTTCACCTTGTCCGCGGTCGAATGTCTGGGCTCATGTGGCACGGCTCCGGTGATGCAGATAAATCAAACCTATTATGAGAATCTGACCAAAGCCAAGGTGGATCAGATCATAGAGGAGTTGAGAAAGGGAAAAGAGCTTTAAGAGGGATGGAAAAGATACTGTTCAGACATATAGATGTTTCTGACCAATATAAGATCGACACTTATATTCGAAATGGTGGCTATCGGGCTCTGCCTGAAGCTTTGAAGGAACATACTCCGGATGAGTTGATCGAGTTGGTGAAGAAATCGAACCTTAGGGGAAGGGGAGGTGCTGGTTTTCCAGCCGGACTTAAATGGAGCTTTGTTCCCAAGGATTCACCCCAGCCCAGGTTTTTGTTGTGTAACGCAGATGAAGGAGAGCCGGGGACATTTAAAGATCGGGCTTTAATCGAAAATGATCCTCACCAGCTTTTGGAGGGAATCATCATCGCTTCTTACGCCATAGGTGCTCACCGGGCTTTCATCTATATCCGGGGAGAATTCGCCTTCGGAGCCAAAAGACTGCAGGAAGCGATAAGAGAATGTTATCAAAAAGGATACTTGGGCAATAATATCTTGGGATCAGGTTTTGATCTGGATGTGGATGTCTACAGGGGAGGAGGAGCTTACATATGTGGGGAAGAGACCTCTTTGCTGGAATCAATCGAGGGAAAAAGAGGAACCCCCCGACTCAAACCACCTTTTCCCGCATCGGTGGGACTCTACAAAAATCCCACAGTGATCAACAATGTGGAGACTCTGTCAAATATCTCCTACATCGTTTTGAATGGAGCGGAATGGTTTGCAAATATCGGGATGCCCAAAAGCACTGGCACGAAGATATTTTCCCTTTCCGGGCATGTTAAGTGTCCGGGTAATTATGAACTTCCCATGGGAGTTACTTTAAGAGAGTTGATTTTCGAGCACGGCGGAGGGATAAAAGATGATCGACAGCTTAAAGCTGTAATCCCGGGTGGGGTATCCACGCCGATTCTTACCGCTAACCTTCTGGACGTAAAGATGGATTTTGAATCCCTTTATGAAGCCGGGTCACTTTTGGGATCGGGAGCCACCATTGTGATGGATGAGTCCACCTGTATGGTGAAGGTGGCTTATCGCATATCCAAATTCTTTGAGCATGAGTCTTGTGGCAAATGTGTTCCCTGCAGAGAGGGAACCAGATGGATCAGGCAGATCATGCAAAGAATTAAAAACGGAAAGGGAAGAGAGGAAGATTTAGACCTCCTTCGCGACATCTGTGCCAATATTGCCGGAAATACGGTTTGTCCTCTAGGTGATGCCGCCGTGGTTCCCATTACAAGCACCATGGAGAAATTCCGGGACGAGTATGAGTATCACATACGGCACAAGAGATGTATGGTTGATTTGGGTAAAAGATTTGTCTGATGCGGTCAACGGATTAAACGGATTTAACGGATAATTATGGCAACCTTAACCATTGATGGAAAGCAAGTAACGGTGGAGGAGGGGACCACTATTCTCAAGGCGGCAGAAAAGCTCGAAATAGATATTCCCACCTTCTGTTTTCATGATAAGCTGGAAGCGGAAGGGTCGTGTCGAATGTGTCTGGTGGAGGTAGAAAAGATGTGGAAGCTTCAGGCTGCCTGCGCCACCCTAGTCTCTGAAGGAATGGTAGTAAAAACTGATACTCCTCAGGTGAGAGCCGCCAGAAAGGGTGTTTTGGAGTTTCTGCTAATCAATCACCCATTGGACTGTCCGGTCTGCGATAAGGGTGGAGAGTGTGAACTCCAGAACCTGCTGTTCAAATACGGTTCAGATAAGAGCAGATATGTGGAGGAAAAAAGAAGATTCATCGTTGATCCCCAATCCAAATATGATGATCTTGCTGTCGGACCGCAGATAATAAGAAATATGAATCGGTGCATCCTGTGCCGCAAATGTGTTCGATTTATAACTGAGATTGCTGGAGAAGCTGATCTGGGAACTTTTGGGCGTGGATCAAAATCAGAGATAAACGTTCTGCCAGACATTCCGGTTGACAATCCCTATTCAGGAAACGTGGTGGAGATATGCCCAGTGGGGGCATTGACTTCAAAATCGTTCAGATATAAAGTACGAGTCTGGCAGACGAAAGCTACACCTTCGATTTGCCCTCTTTGTGGGGATGGCTGTAACGTTAAGCTATGGACAAAAGATGACAAGATTTACCGCGTCACTTCACGAAGAAATGATTTCGTGGATGAGGGATTTTTGTGCGATAAAGGTAGATTCGGCTTTGAGTTCGTCAATCACCCCCACAGGTTAAAACAGCCTCTCATAAAGAAGAATGGAAAGTTTTTACCTGCAGATTGGGAGGAAGCGATCAAATTAGTGGCTTCCAAGTTCAAAACGACAAGGGAGCAATCTGGTGCAGATTCCCTGGCTGGGGTGGGTTCGTCGAAGCTCACCAACGAAGAGAATTATCTCTTTCAGAAATTCTTCAGGGTTGTGATGGGAACGAACAACGTTGATCATCGAGTCAATTCAAGGCATCTTCTGCCCAGCCCCAGTTTGAAAGCCAAAAATCAAATTTATAGCACGACTAATTCAATCAATGAGATAGAGAAGGCGAAGCTAATTTTCGTCCTGGGGTGTGATCTATTAAAAGAGCATCCCATAATAAACCTGAGGGTAATGAAATCAGCCATGAGAGGTAACGCATTGATTCTGGCAAACATAGAAAGCACCCGGCTAAACAGATTTGCCCAGGATGAGTTAATCTACAAGAAGGGAAGCGAGCTGACTTTAATAAATGGGGTGGCAAGGGAAATCATAAAAGGAAAACTCTTAGACGCTGATAGAGTGAGACTCTCCAATAGTGAGATGGAGAAACTGCGAGAAAAAGTCCAGCCGTTCGACAGCCAAAAGGTTTCGCAGACAACCGAAATTTCTTCGGATAAGATCAAAAACTTTGCGAACACTATAACGAAAGCCGAAACGGTCATGATCCTTTGTGGAAAAGAGATAATAACACATCCACAAAGCACTGAGATAATCGACTCTTTGTATGATTTTCTGCGTTTGACCGGACATCAGGATAAAGATAGCTGTGGAGTCAACCTTTTGTGGGAGGATTGCAATTCCCTGGGAACTTTGGATTGCGGGGTTTTGCCGGATAGGCTTCCCGGCTACATCCACGTTTCGGATGAGGCCTTGCGAAAAAAGGTGGAAGGAATCTGGAATGCTAAGATTCCAGATAAGCCGGGACTTGATTTCAATCTCCTGCTGGAGGCGGTCCATCAAGGAAAAATCAAAGCCATGTATATCGCAGGTGCAGATCCGGTGAGTGAGTATCCGGAGGAAGATTACGTGAAAGATGCACTTGAAAAGCTTGATTTTCTGATGGTTCAGAGCATTTTCTTAACCGAGACCGCCAAATTAGCTCATGTGGTCTTGCCTGGAGCCTCCTTTGCTGAAAAAGACGGAACTTTCACCAACGTGGAAAGAAGAATTCAAAAGCTGGGCAAAGCATTCGATCCTCTGGCAAATTCCAAGGCTGATTGGTATATCATCTGTATGTTGGCGCAATCCATGGGATACAATTTTGACTTTAACTCGCCAGCGCAAATTTTCGAGGAGTTGGTCAGGGTTTCGCCTGTTCATACGAAACTAAGCTGGCAAGATCTAAATGAAACTGGAAAGTAAAACGAAACGGTAAGAGACGCTGGTTGTAAACAAAAGTCTATTTACTCTGAAACTGTATGCTTGCATTTGTCATCATTACTTTCGTTAAAATTGCAGTGGTTCTGGTTGTTTTTCTGCTGTTGATTGCTTACCTGACCTGGCTGGAAAGGAAGCTTTTGGGGCATTTTCAGGTAAGGTTGGGTCCCATGCGGGTGGGACCCCATGGTCTTCTTCAACCCATTGCCGACGGAGTGAAACTTCTGTTCAAAGAGGATATTGTTCCGGCGAATGTGCATAAATTTATCCATAATTTAGCTCCACTCTTAACCTTTATTCCCGCTCTGATAATCGTGGCAGTTATTCCCTTCGGGTCCGGGATAAAAATTCTGGGATACGAAATCAACATGGTGATCTCCAACTTCAATATGGGAATACTTTACATACTTGCTGTCAGCTCCTTGGGTGTGTACGGGCTGGTTTTAGCCGGGTGGTCCTCCAACAACAAATACTCACTTCTGGGCGGCTTGAGATCGTCTGCCCAGATGATCAGCTACGAAGTCTCTTTGGGTTTTTCTCTGATCGGCGTTTTAATGATGGCCGGATCTTTGAGCTTGGTTAACATAGTGAATGCACAGGATAAGTTTTTCAACTGGTTCATCTTTCGCCAGCCGCTGGGATTCATCCTGTATCTTATCTGTGCCATCGCCGAACTCAATCGGGCTCCTTTTGATCTTCCGGAGGCAGAAAATGAACTGGTGGCAGGATATATGACCGAGTATTCATCCATGAAGTTCGCCATGTTCTTCCTGGGAGAGTATGGCAACATGATCAATATCTCTGCGCTCGCGACCACTCTGTTTCTGGGCGGGTGGCATGGGCCATTTTTGCCGCCGGTGGTCTGGTTTCTTCTAAAGATGGTCATATTTCTTTTCTTCTATATCTGGATAAGAGCTACCCTGCCCAGGTTCAGATATGACCAGTTGATGAACTTCGGCTGGAAGGTATTGATCCCTCTGGCACTCCTTAATATTTTCATCACCGCGGTGATAATGATATTGTAAGAAAGTTCAAGGATTCAAAAGTTCACAAGTTCAATGGTTCAATTATGTTTGATGTTTTAAAAACCATATTCTGGGCGATTCCCAGAGGGTTGTCGGTTACCTTCAAGTATTTGCTTTCCCGACCAACTACGGTAAGATACCCGGAACAGAAACTGACACTTTCTCCCCGATACCGAGGTCTTCATTATCTGGAAAGAAATGAAGACGGAACAGAAAAGTGTGTCTGCTGTGGACTGTGTGCTGCCTTTTGTCCATCCGGGTGTATATACATGGAACCGACAGAAGATGAATTTGGCGAGAGATATGCAAAGGTGTATGAGATAAATGAACTCAGATGTATATTCTGTGGATACTGTCAGGAAGCCTGCCCTAAGGAGGCGATCTTTTTAGGCAAAGAATATGAATTCTCCAATGACAGACGGGAGAAGTTGATATATACCAAAGAGGATCTGTTGGTACCTTTGGAGAAGGCGGGTCAACGGATGTAACGGATTAAACGGATGAGAAGATGGAGATTTTAATTTTTTCCATACTGGCGATTGTTGCAGTTGTTTGTTCTATTATGGTGATCTGTCAGAAAAACCCGGTGGCAAGCGCGCTCTTTCTGATAGCCACCATGGTTAGCTTGGCTATGCTATTTTTATTGCTGAATGCTCCGTTCTTGGCGGTAATTCAGATCATAGTCTACGCCGGCGCCATCATGGTCTTATTTCTATTCGTTATCATGCTTTTGAATCTGAGAAGGGACGAATTTGGTCCGGAGAAAAGAAGGGCACAGAGATTTTTTGGCATCCTATTTGTCTTTCTGCTTCTCATTGGGATGGTAACAGTTATTGAGGTTGGAATCTTTGGTTCCAAGTCAACTGAAACTGTTTCTGAGGCAACTGCCCCGGCCGGCGTTGAGCCCTTGGCCCAGCTTCTGTTCACCAAGTATCTCTTTCCGTTTGAGCTGGCGTCGGTTTTGCTTTTGGTGGCAATAGTGGGCGCCGTAGTTATGGCAAAGAGGAGATTATGAGAATTTAACCTGTGGTGAACCGTTCATACACCCCAGAGCCATGAAGGCTCTGCTACGCGACATTAGGTGCAAAGCAAAGAAATTTATTAAAGGTAAAAATGATGGTTTCTTCCTCTGCTTATTTAATATTAAGTGCGACGATCTTCACCATCGGAGTTCTCGGCTTTTTAGTCAGGCGAAATGTACTTGTCATGTTTATGTCCATCGAACTGATGCTGAATGCGGTCAATTTAGCTTTTGTGGCCCTATCCAGGCAATTGGGTTCTCTCGACGGCCAAGTGGTGGTTTTTCTGGTGATGACTGTGGCGGCAGCAGAAGCCGCAGTGGGATTGGCAATAATCATTTGTTTATTCAGAAATAAAAAGAGCGTAAACGTTGATGACTTCAACCTAATGAAATGGTGAAATGTCCATAGTCGACGGTACACCGTCCACCGCTTATTAACGGCGGTCTACGGACGTTCGATTTCGGACGAGCAAGACTTATGAATTACGTTTATTTTGTTCCGTTATTCCCACTGATCGGTTTCTTGATTAACGGCCTTTTGGCGCTTGCCCGGAAGTCTTACTCCGATGGCAAACATCCGCTGAAAAGCCTGGTGAGTTGGATAGGATGTACCTCTGTGGGCTTATCATTCTTAGCCTCGATAGCTATATTCTTTGAGCTTCTGGCTCTGCCGGCAGGGGAGAGGGTGGTGCAGAAGATTGCTTTCCCCTGGATCTTATCAGGGAAGTTTCACATAGACGTTGGTTTTCTGCTTGATCCTCTATCCTCAGTTATGATCTTGGTGGTCTCCGGAGTAGGATTTTTCATTCATGTTTACTCCACCGGCTATATGGCAGAGGACAAAGGATACGCTCGGTATTTCTCGTACCTGAATCTCTTCACCTTCTTTATGTTGATGTTGGTCTTATCCAACAATTTTCTTTTGCTTTATGTAGGATGGGAAGGGGTGGGTCTTTGCTCTTATCTTTTGATTGGCTTCTGGTATGAGAAGAAGAGTGCCGCAGATGCAGGAAAAAAGGCTTTCATCGTTAATAGAATCGGAGATTTCGGCTTTGCTTTGGGAGTAATGCTGATATTCTGGACTTTCGGAAGCTTGAACTTCAGCCATGTTTTTGAGAATGCGCCACATGTTTTAGCTTTAGGAGGCGGATTGGTTACTGCCATCACCTTACTATTGTTCCTGGGAGCTATCGGCAAATCCGCCCAGATACCACTTTATATATGGCTTCCCGATGCCATGGAAGGTCCCACTCCGGTATCTGCGTTGATCCATGCCGCCACCATGGTGACAGCGGGAGTATACATGGTGGCAAGATGCCATGCGCTTTTTCTTCTGGCTCCGGTTACAATGGGAGTGGTGGCTGTGATCGGGGCGGCAACTGCCATTTATGCGGCATCCATTGGTCTGGTGCAAAATGATATTAAAAGGGTATTAGCATATTCTACCATCAGCCAGTTAGGATACATGTTCTTGGCTTGCGGAGTGGGAGCCTTTACCGCAGGGATATTCCATCTCATGACCCATGCCTTTTTTAAAGCTTTGCTATTTTTGGCGGCTGGCTCGGTTATGCATGCCTTGGCTGGTGAGTTAAATATGCAGAAGATGGGAGGTTTGAAGAAGTATATACCCATTACCTTCTGGTGTTTTCTTGCCGGAACTTTGGCTATCTCTGGAATTCCTCTGTTCTCCGGATTCTTCAGCAAAGATGAAATCTTGTGGAAAGCATTCTCCAGCCCGCACGGTCATTTCCTGTTGTGGCTGATCGGGGTGGCCACTGCAGCCTTGACCGCATTCTACATGTTCAGATTATTCTTTATGACTTTCTTGGGAAAATCGAGAATGGATCCGCAGGTCGAGAGTCATGTCCACGAATCTCCCAAATCTATGACCATACCTTTGATGGTATTAGCGGTGCTTTCGGTTATCGGAGGCTATTCGGGAATTCCTCATTCCCTGGGGGGATCAAACAGGTTTGAAGGATTCTTGTCCTCCGTATTTGAGCACGGTCATTCCGAAACTCAGGCTGCCGCTTACCATGCTGTGTCCACTGAGTATCTTTTGATGATTATTTCTATAGTTGTTGTAGTAATAGGTATTTTGGTTGCCCATCGATTTTACATCCAGAATTTGAATATCCCGAAGAGGCTGGCAATAAAATATAAATTTCCCTATCGGGTTCTGTTCAATAAATACTATGTAGATGAGCTGTATGCCATAGCCAATGGGATTGCCTCTGTGGTCAAGGGATTAGGCGTGCTAATAAGAAAAACCCAGACCGGCTATTTACGTAATTATGCTCTTTCCTTGATTTTTGGAGCGATGTTGATTCTGGTATATTACATCTTTCGATGAGATCATGTTAGATACCTGGATATTAACCATACTCACGTTTTTTCCTCTGTTGGGAGTTTTAGTCCTGCTTCTTATTGACAGGGGCAGGCACGATGCTATTAAAGCAATTGCCTTTATCGTTTCTTTGTTGAATGCCATATTTTCCCTTTATATTTATTTCAATTTCACCTCTGAATCTTCGGTAATGCAGTTTTCCGTTAACAAAGCTTGGATTGAAAGTCTGGGGATCAGCTATCATCTTGGCATTGACGGGATAAGTCTGTTCTTGGTTCTGCTGACTACGTTTCTTACTCCACTGGCGATTTTATCCTCCTGGTCTGCCATCACCGAGAAGGTAAAGGGTTACTACATTTCCATGCTGTTTTTAGAAACCGGGATGATCGGAGTTTTCGTCTCTTTGGATCTGTTTTTGTTTTATGTCTTCTGGGAAGTGATGCTCATCCCCATGTATTTTCTCATAGGCATCTGGGGTGGACCCAGAAGGATATATGCCACGGTCAAATTTGTCCTATTCACCATGACCGGCTCACTTCTGATGCTGGTGGCTATCTTAGTCTTGTACTTTATGAACCATAGTTTCACTGGAACGTACACCTTCAACCTTTTGGAGATAATTAAACTTCCGATTCCCTTAGGTGCACAATTCTGGCTTTTCTTTGCCTTTGCTTTGGCTTTTGCCATCAAAGTTCCCATGTTTCCATTCCACACCTGGCTTCCGGATGCACATGTGGAGGCTCCCACAGCTGGATCGGTCATCCTGGCGGGAGTCCTGCTAAAGATGGGAACTTACGGTTTCTTAAGATTCTGTCTTCCCCTGTTTCCTAATACATTTATTGATTATGGCCTTCTTTTTTCAGTCTTGGCAATAATTGGCATTATCTATGGTGCAATTGTATGCATAAGACAGGAAGATGTAAAAAGTCTGGTGGCGTTTTCGTCCGTTAGCCATCTGGGCTTTGTGATGCTAGGGCTTTTTGCCTTAAACATTCAGGGAATGGAGGGAGGCATACTTCAGATGATCAATCACGGCATCTCTACCGGAGCATTGTTCTTAATCGTGGGGATGATATACGAAAGAAGACACACCCGGCTGATTGCTGATTTTGGTGGCGTATCGAAGAAAATGCCCGTGTTCGCTGCCTTCTTCATGATCGTCACCCTTTCCTCCATCGGGCTTCCCGGGACCAACGGCTTCGTGGGAGAGTTCACCATTCTTCTGGGGACCTTCAAGTCCAATGTCGTTTATGCAGTGCTTGGTGCAGTGGGGATCATCTTAGCCGCAATATATATGCTATGGATGTATCAACGAACCATGTTCGGTAAAATCACCAAACCGGAAAATGAGAACTTGAAGGATTTGAACTTAAGGGAAAAAATAGTTTTAATACCGTTGATCTTGGCAATCTTCTGGATCGGCATCTATCCCAAGCCGTTTTTCAACAAAATGGAGCCCTCGGTCAAAAACCTCATAGAAAATGCGCAGACGAAGTATGAGAAAAACCAACTCATAGAGAAGGGTTTAACCATAGATTCACAGCAGATTAAGCTGATGAAACATATGGAGTGAAGAGA
>LJUX01000083.1 GCA_001304155.1 candidate division Zixibacteria bacterium SM23_73_3 | reverse complement strand
CATTGCCTTGTGCTCTTCCGACGACATAGACGTTGTTGGATCCATCCAAAGCTAAAGCCCAAGCCTGATCAGAACCATTCGCTGGTCCGTTGTATCTTCTTACCCAGGCAGTGTCTCCGTCGGGATAGTACTTAATCGTTGCATAGTCCATATCCGTCCCAGTCCCAACACTCCAGCCAGTCACGTAGACATTACCTGAAGCGTCGACTGCCATGTCATTGGTCTCGTCAGTCGAATTTCCCGGTCCGTTATACGTTCTCACCCAAGCAGTATCCACAATCACCTCCGCCAAGGTGGGCAAAGCCCAGAGAACAAGGACGACAATCCAGATTACCAGAATAAACATGCTACGTTTTAGCATAAAGACCTCCTGTTTTGGAGATAGATGGACAAAAGACTGGCATCTCACCTTCAATACCTCTTATTGCTTTTTCTTTGGAATTGAGCTTATGTTAGAAATATATGGGCCTTTTCCGGAAAAGCAAGAAGATTTTACTTGACAAAGGAGAAAAATCTATTATAGTTCTCGCAAACAATCAACTTCTTGAGGGTAGCTGACTGGGCTTTTTTGTCTTGAAAGGAAATAAATCAGAAAGGAGGTGAAAAACAATGGCACGGATATTCAAGCGGGGTAAAAACTGGTATGTGGATTATGCTGTAGACGGCAGGCGAGTGAGAAAGTCATTTGGCAAGCAAAAGAAGGTGGCTGAGCTGTATCTGAAAAACGTGGAAGTTAAGATAGCCAAGGGTGAGGAGCTTAACCCAAGATATGATTTCATCTCCCTGAACGATTTCATTGCCAAGTATCTGGAATACTGCCGAGACAACAAATCGAGGGCATCATACAAAACAGACCTCAGTCGCATCAAAGCCTTCCAACACTTCCTTCGGAACAAGGGAATTAGAAAGCTTGAAGGGATAACTCCGGTAGTGATCGAAGAATTTAGGTCGCTTGTGCTTCGCACTTCCTCAGCCACCACTTTCAATCATTACCTCACGCTAATCAAGGCAATGCTGAATAAAGCAATAGTTTGGCGAAATCTGAAGGAGAATCCGCTCAAGGATGTGAAAAAGCTAAAATCCTTGAATGCCAGACAGGTTCGGTTTCTTACCACAGAGGAGATTTCTGCGATACTTAGCAAATCCAATGATCTGATGGGGAAGGTAGTCAAGATTCTCCTTTACACCGGGATGAGAAGATCGGAGTTGGTATTTCTCACCTGGGATGACATCGATTTTCGCAACAAGCTGATAACCGTTCAGTCAAAACCAGAGGTTGGGTTTCATCCTAAGAGTCACCGTCCCCGATCCATACCAATCAATCCCGGCTTGGAACAACTGCTACTTGATCTGCCCCAGCGAGGCAAATACGTTTTTGACGACGGAAATGGCAGACCGCTCCATTGCAGGGACTATTACACCAACCAGTTTGCTAAGATTCTGAGATCGGCAGGTGTGAAGAATGCCAACCTTCACACGCTTCGACATACCTTCGCAAGCAACCTGGTCATGGCAGGAGTCGATCTGAGGACAGTTCAGGAACTCTTGGGGCACTCTATGATTAAGGTAACAGAAAGGTATGCTCACCTGTCACCAGATCATAGAACAAGGGCAGTAAACGTGCTCAAATTTGACCAAGATGGCACAAATGTGGCACAAAATGAGTTTTTGGGTGGGTAAGTAACTGAGTGGTAAGGGGATATTTTGGAGAGCGTTGAACTCATAACCCGAAGGTCGTAGGTTTACTTCGGCTTAGGGCCTCAGCACTGCCGCAAATCCTACCCCCGCTATTTGATCATACGGACTTTACCAAAGCGCCCCAAAGACTTAGCATTTTTGGCACAACCCTGCCAAATTGGGACGTCACCCATGTATGTAAGAAAATTTGTCTATTTCTGGGAATGAAGATCGCCTTTGCTATATTGGCTTCCTGGAGTTTTCTTCTTTGGCCTTATCCAACATTTTTTTGCTAATCGCATAATATATGACTAATGCCAGACCGCCAAATATGAACATACATCCGATTGTAACCTCTTCCCGCAGAACGGACGGCACCATCTGACCCACGAAAACGGCAAGTCCGATGGCAATTGCAACCATTCCCCACTTTAAAGCCGAAAGGATCCGAGTCTCCGGCACATCTGCGTAAAGGTACTTAACGTTTTCATCCACCATGCCTTTGTCAATCAGCTTCCGCCTGGTGGCATTCTCCAAAATGATTTTAACAATATAGGCTACGACCCCGAAGAACACAATCAGGGGTACTGCGTGCCAAACGTTTTCCATGACCTTCTCCTTTCCTTTAGGTCTTTTTGCTTCGTCTCGTCTTCTGTCACATTAGACTGGTCACCTTGAAAAAGGTTGCATCGCTTCTTGAAAAAATAATGCAACATTTCCAACATCCCGATTGTCGTATATTATGTAGAGAGAAAATGACGGACGACAAGCTTGCAGTCAAAAGGACGCTGGCTGGCAATAAGAAGGCCTTCGAATCGATAATCGAAAAGCATCAAAGACTGGTCAGCCATATTGTCTTCCGGATGATCCAGAATCCGGCGGACCGCGAAGACATCTGTCAGGATGTCTTCCTGAAGGTCTATGAAAACCTGGGAGGCTTTCAGTTTGAATCGAAGCTTTCCACCTGGATTGCCAAGATCGCATATAATACGTGCCTGAACTATCTGGAGAAAAAGAGGGTTCCGCTTTTTGACGATCTGTCAACCGAGCACGGAACGCTGGAGACTGTTTCAGACTGCAGCATCCGCCCGGATCAGATTGTCGAAGGAAGAGAGGTGTCCTCTCTTCTCCAAAATGAAATTGAGAAGATGCCGGTTCATTACCAGACCATACTGACGCTTTATCATCTGGAGCAGATGAGTTACAGGGAAATCGAAGAGACGATGCAATTGCCCGAAGGGACGGTGAAAAGTTATCTCTTTCGGGCAAGAAGACTTTTAAAGAACAGATTAATGGCGAAATTTAAGCGGGAGGATCTATGTCACTGAAACACTTGACCGATGATGAGATCCAGGATTATCTGGATGGGAATCTTTCCCGACAGGATGCATTATTGATCGAAAGACATCTGGAGATTTGCCCGCTTTGTCAGGAGGCTTTGACCCAATATCAGGGTTTGTATGTGGGTCTAAAGAACGATAGCGGTTTTGATCTTTCTAAAAACTTCGCAAAATCGGTTATCAAAAGGCTTCCGGCAGAAGGGGAAACGGAATCTCATTTCAATTATCTGAATATCTTCCTGACAATTCTGGGGATAATCGTTACGCTAGGCGTAACGCTTAGCTATGTGGATTTAAGACCGCTGGGAAAAGCCTTCGCTCATGTTCTGCCGGGACAAGAATTCGGCTCGAGTCTTCTTGTTTTTGCCGAAAGCCTATTGACAAATCTGAACGGAAACGCTGGCTTCCTAATTATTGTGCTATTAACCTTACTCTTAATCGCCGCTTTAGACCGCTTCATCATTCAGCCAAAATACAGGAGGATTACGTTCTAAAGTTGACTGAGAAGTAGATCAGGAGGTCGGATGTGATACTCCTTAGCAAGATGACGGCAGAACCAGTGTGTGTCCGCCCATCAAGGGATTCCTTACCCGATCGGATCCCTTCTGTCGCCTTCGGGTAGAGTGCGATCTCTCCCTGTTTCAATCTTGTTTCAAATTGGGTTATCGTGGGTTTTTATGGGCTATTGCAAAGACGATGACTTTTTGCCTTTCTTTGCAATAATCCACCTGTCAAGAGCTTAAGAGGATGGCACGATGGAACTCATAACGGGAAGTTCGTAGGTTTGCCTCGGCTTAAAGCCTCAACACTGTCGCAAATCCTACCCCCTCTATTTATAATCCAAAGAGTCAAAAGAAGGGGAGGCTAAATCCACATTAGAACACATCTGTTTCGCATCTGGCGCCCGTCGTTTTTTTATGGGCTTCCACGAACAAACTTGGACCAATATAGACATTAAGGATTTAAGTTACTCCTCTAGAGATTTTGGAATGCGCTGATGTCCGCGAAGTTGGGGACAAACGACAGACCTACTATTCAACCCTTAAAAGCAAAAGATTTCACAAATCAGGACTTGACTCCAAAGGATTTTTCTATAGTTTAACATCTAAGTTTGCATGAGGAGAGCTGATCATGCTGAAGGCAATTCTTCTTTATCTTTCCAGACAGAAAGGTATCCAGGATTTCATGGTGAATTTCGGGGTTACTCGCAGAGTTGTCGATCGATTTGTGTCTGGGGAGGAGTTGGAGGATGGCCTGAACGCCGTAAAGAAAGTCAACTCCGAAGGCGCGATTGCCACCTTAGACCACCTGGGTGAGGAAGTGTCTGAACCAGACGAGACTATTGCCGCCACCGAGGTGTATGTTGATGCTCTTGACAAGATCAAAAAGAACGGTGCCGATACCAATATCTCAGTCAAGCCCACTCAGGTTGGTCTCAAAATAGACAAGGGGCTTTGTGAGCAGAATTTCGCCAAGATCATAGAAAGGGCAAAGGAACACGGCAACTTCGTCAGAATGGATATGGAGGGCTCGGATTGTACCCAGGAGACCCTTGACGTTTTCAAAAGCTTAAGAAGAAAATACGACAATGTGGGCATTGTTATCCAGAGCTATCTCTATCGAAGTGAAAAGGACGTTGACGAGGTGCTGAAATTGGATGGTAGAATCAGGCTTTGTAAGGGTGCCTATAAAGAACCAAAAGAGATCGCCTTCCCCAAAAAGCAACAGGTGGATGAGAACTTCGTAAAGCTGCTGGAGAAGATGCTCCCCAGCGGGATATATCATGGAATCGCCACTCACGATGAAAAGCTTATCGAAAAAACCAAGGAATTTGCCCAAAGGAATAATATTCCCAAAGATCGGTTTGAGTTTCAGCTCCTTTACGGTATTCGCACAGAGCTTCGACATAAGTTGGTCAGGGAAGGGTACAATGTGCGCGTCTATATTCCCTTTGGAAGGCAATGGTATCCTTATTTCACGCGGCGTTTGGCAGAAAGACCTGCCAATTTATTCTTCTTGCTAAAGAACTTCTTCCGGGCATAGAGCCTTTGTAAAAACGCGATCATATCCGTGCCAATCAGATAGCAAATCCGGCTCTGTGTTTTTCCCTATTCTGGACAACAGACTCAATGTGTTGTGATCTTCCAGGAGGCTGTTTTTCCGCTTAGCGGGCGAACATGAATCTCAGACTACGCAGAGTCGCCCCCACATTTATGTTCCAGCCAAGAAAAATGTCGGATTGCACCTTCAATGGCGCATATCCGACATTTAGAAAACTGAATGGTTCAGCTTCGATCAAACTCTTCACCTGCAAGAGCGAAGTTAAAGCTCCACCACCTCCTCACCGGTGAAGTTGTCCACCTGAGCCAAGAGCTCGGTTAGCTTATCTTTGACGTTCTGCCTGATGCTGCTCATCATTTGCTCCGCTTCCTCTGCGCTCTGGCTCTTGATGGAAAGGTCTATCTCATTCAGCTTATGGGTCCCCAGACCATCTGAGCTGAAATCCACGGTGGGCATGCCAAACTTCTCTATCTTTTCTGTCTCATCCGGGTTGAAGTCCACATTTTCGAAAGAGACAAAATATTCGCCACCCTTTAGCAGTTTTTTTACTTTTAACCGCATCTCTACCTCCTTTTAAGTAAAGCCGTTCAGGTTAACATTAGGTTAAGTGTTTCTTGAATACTCTTCACCCCGATTATCTTAATGCCAGACTTTTGATTTAGTCCTTTTAAATTGTGGTGCGGAATAGCGCATTTTCCTACCGCCCGAACCTCACCCCCCAGTCCCACCTCACCGATTACCACCAACTCGCGATCTATGGGCACCTCTTTCAAACTGGATGCCAATGCCATCACCACTCCCAGGTCTACTGCTGGCTCCTCAATTCTCACCCCTCCAGCCACATTGACAAACACATCAAAGGCTGCCACAGACAGCCCCTCCCTTTTTTCCAGAATAGCTAAAAGCAGAGCCAGTCTTTTGTAATCCACTCCAGAGCAAACCCTCTGAGGGGTGCCGTAACTGGAAGGTGAGACCAAAGCCTGAAGCTCAAGCAGAAGTGGTCTGGTACCCTCCATACAGCAAACCACCACCGAGCCGGAAATATCCCCGGCTCTTTCGGGTAAGAACAGCATGGAGGGGTTTTCCACTTCCAGAAGCCCCCTCTCCTCCATCTGGAAAACTCCGATCTCATTGCTGGAACCAAACCGATTCTTTACCGCTCTTAAGATTCGAAAAAGACAGCTTTTCTCTCCTTCAAAATAAAGAACCGTGTCCACCATATGCTCCAGCACCTTGGGTCCGGCAATGGAACCATCCTTGGTCACGTGTCCCACCAGAAAGACCGGACTACCGCTCTGCTTGGCAAAGCCGATCAATGCACCAGCACACTCTCTTATCTGGCTGATGCTTCCCGGTGTGCTTTCCAAGTTCTGAGTATAAGTGGTTTGAATGGAGTCGATCACCGTCATGCAAGGTATATCCTGCCTCAGCACATCCAATATGAGGTCAAGGTTAGTCTCGGTTAGTATTTCTATTCTATTCGGATTGATTTTTAATCTTTCAGCCCGAAGTTTGATCTGCTTTAAAGACTCCTCCCCTGTAATATATAAAACTTTTTCAAATTGTGAAGCAATTTTTTCAGAAATTTGCAAAAGTAGGGTGGATTTACCTATCCCCGGATCCCCGCCCACTAAAATCACCGATCCTTTGACGATTCCCCCTCCCACCACCCGATCGAATTCCTTTATTCCGGAGGTAATGCGATCCTCATCCGCCACATCCACCTCTCCTAAAGGAGTAGAGGAAGCCCTTTGGCTTGGATGTGTAGCCCGGCGTTTCGTAACCTTCTCCTCCACCATGCTGTTCCATTCCCCACAATCCGGGCATTTCCCTATCCATCTTAAGGACTTGTGCCCGCAAGATTGGCAGATGTAGATTGTTTTGATTTTGCCTGGATTAAGCATATTATTTCTGTCCACGGTCCACCGTCGGCCGACCGCCGCTTACTTCAGTTTCTTTCGTAAGGCTTGGAGTTTTGCAAACAACACCTCGCCAGACTCATAAGCTTCTCTAAACACTTCTTGGTTTAAATATCCTCTTCTTTTTGCCAAATGCAGACACCCAATTACTTCAATACACGATCTTATCACTATGCCTACAAAACGCCCAAATTCCGGATCGCTTTGACTGTTGGAACCTTCTGCAATATTTAAAGAGATTGAGGTCGCAGATCTTATCATTTGCGCTTTCAAGTTATATTGTTCCTTGGCAGGCAGCAGGTTGGATATTTCATAAATCCGGTCTACATACTCCAAAGACAACTGCCACACTTCCAGATTCTCAAATTTAAAACCCATTTTGTTTTTAGTTTTTGCGGCGGACTGCGGTCGGTGGACGGCGGACAGCCCTACAGCGCTGGTATCGGTCCCTGCGAACTCCCTTCAATAAACTGTCTCACCACCGGATTATCCGTATTTTTTACCTCTTCCGGCGTTCCCACGAACACTATCTTTCCCTCATACAGCATGGCGATTCTGTCGGCAATCTTATAAGCAGAGACGATGTCGTGAGTGACCGCTATGGAGGTTATGGAGAGGGTGTTTCTTAAACTTATGATAAGTTCATTTATCACGTCTGCCATAATCGGGTCCAAGCCGGTGGTGGGTTCGTCGTAGAAGACATACTCCGGCTCCATGGCGATGGCTCGTGCCAGCCCCACTCTTTTTTTCATCCCACCAGAAAGCTCCGCCGGTTTCAACTGTTCCACAGCCGAAAGCCCCACCATCTTCAGCTTCTCCTCGACCTTTTGTCTTACCTCCTTTTCTGGCAACTTGGTATGCTCCCTCAAACCCAAGCCCACGTTCTCGTCCACGGTCATGGAGTCAAATAATGCGGATGCCTGAAACAACATGCCAAATCTCTGCCTGCGTTTGTTTAGCTGGCTATCATTTAAGGAGGTAATATCATCTCCATTGACCAATATCTTTCCTGCATCTGGCTTCATAAGTCCCATGATAAGCTTCAAAAGCACGCTTTTACCGCATCCGCTTCTTCCGATGATGACAGCGGTCTCCCCCTTATTTATGGTAAGATCAACCCCCCTGAGCACCTGATTATCCCCGAAACTTTTGAAAATGCTTTTTATCTCGATCATACTCTTTCTGTTAGACTTCCGCAAGATTCTACTTGCTACCGTTACGGCTCAGTGGCGCCAGGCTTCAGAGCACTAGAGAAGCGAATTTGAACACAAGTTTGAGAGACCACTGGATCAGCCCACTCAACCAGAGCCCTGCCGATTACTGCGGCCGTTTGTTATGTGTTTTATTTGAATTTTTGAAAATACGCATCAATCTCTGGTCGTAACTCTATTCCTGCTCTTTCAAAACAATTCAATAATTCTGAATAGGCGCCATCATTGCCAAGAAAGTCCCATCATAAGGTTTTGGTTCATATGGATTGTAGGGAATAGCAATATATGAGTTTACCTTTGCATTTGGCTTTTTTGCTAAGAAAATTGCTACCCATTCTAACAATGTTCTTTTAAAATCTTTGAAATTGCTGATATTGGGTTTGGCTGTCTTTAAATCAAATAAATGGGCAATTCCATCAGGACTTTGAACAAATAAATCTACTTTTACAGTCCTCAACTTGTTCATTGTACCCTTATCACAAACTCTTCTTATCCTTTCAATTTCTTCTACCTTATTTGGATTTTTTCCTACTGTTAGATCATTCATAATACGTTGAATTTCCGATTGGGCTTGTTCACTGACAGTATCACCAACCACATACTGCTTTTGTGCAAATTCAAAGTTTAAACTCGCTAACGTTTCGGCCACGGGTTCAAAAATAGATGTTCCAAAAGTCGTGTTTAAAGAATGTATAAAAGAAAATAATGCCATTCTATCACGACCAAGTAATCGATAATGAAAAGGCATAATGCTCGTTTCAGGGCGATATGTCTGAAATTTTTTCCTTAAACTATCTTTGATGGTATTCTCAATTTTCCTTATCTGTTCTTTGGTGGGTGGCATTTTATTTTTCCTTTAGATGAAATATTATTTCTGCATAGGCGTGGGATCTATCTTTTTCCACTCTATTTAGCACAGGGCGCTTAAATCGATTGACAATTTTCATCCCAGCTAACTTAGCAATATCGGGAAAAAGATTGAATTTGTCATTAGCTACTAAAAAGACATCATGATCTTTTTGAAGATGTTTTTTGCAATTTTTTAGAACTTCTGCTATACCTATAATATAGGAATCTTTTGCTTCTTTTCCCTGACCTTTAGAAAGAGGACCAATTTCTAATTCGTCTTTACGACCAAAGCCAAATATTTCATATGAATATGCATGCTGTTCGTGATAATCGATAAGACCTACATAAGGGGGACTTGAAAAAATTCCTTTGATCTTTTGTCTTAATAATAATTCTGCAAAATCTGGATTTTTCTTTTTAATTTCTTCATAAATATCTATCGTTCTACCATCTCCTGTCAAACAGATTTGAAATGTTTCGGTTCTTAATCTATCGAATTCTCTAAGCCGATTCAACGTATCTATAGTGTACCTTTGCCACCATCCCTTGACGGAGAATATTGGTTTACATATTTTACCGTGTTTCTTACAGTAATATGTAGTTGTCACAGGCTCTTTTAAGGTTGCTAAATCAGCATGAGTAGTTGCTCTGCAAGAGCGAACGGTTCTGCTCAGAACTATGGCTAATATTTTTTTAACATCCTTATTATCAATTTTTTTCAATTCATCAAATACAAAATCGATTTCTTCTCTCACTGGAAATAAAAACCACTTATCCAAGAAAGAATTATCTTTGTCTTGCTTAATTTGAATTTGATATTTTTCAACTGAATTATAATAAATGCTTAAAAACTTTTGTTCTTTATCTTTTGCGTATTTTTTTTCGTTAATCTCACCTTTCCTTACTTTTCTTTTATATTCTGGTGACGGAAAATACTTGTGGTTAAATTTTGCAAGTTCAGAAAGTAGATGTTCTTCAAAAGCAATGCTATGCCTTGTTTTCCGCAAATTTTCCAAGTTTAATGTTATATTGCGAATAGCTTCCCTAAGCTCTGCGATATTATGCTTTTCAACTTTAGCATTACTAATCATTGCATTAAACACAGAAATATCTATACCAATAGCGTGCATTCCCAATTCATTCGATTGGACTAATGTTGTTCCACTTCCGCAGAATGGATCCAGCACAA
>LJUX01000082.1 GCA_001304155.1 candidate division Zixibacteria bacterium SM23_73_3 | reverse complement strand
ATGGTTGGCAACCTTCTTTTGTCAAGCGGCCCTTCCGGACATGCTTGACCTACAGAATGCTTTGCTTTGTTTTTGCTTTAAATCCAAAGGTGGAGTTTTAAAACAAACCCAGCTAAGGTAATGGACGGTAAGCCTCATAACCTTCCGGCGGTGGCTGAGCTTTATTCATGCGGATAATGGAATACCCTAGTGTCGAGTTTATCACGGCTTCCCGCAGCTTCCACAGAAAAGGCATAATTCGTAGCTCAACATCGTGTTCGGTTAAGGCGGCTAAAATATTGCCAATCTTGGTTTCGGCAATAGGAAGCACTGGTTTGCGAGAAATCCAGTAGCCAGCAACTTGGTCAACTAAAGTAAAGCCTTCAGAATTAAACTCATATTGGTAGAGACATTGCTCTTGGATTTCCGGTAGCCAACGAGCTTCAACTGCAACAACATGCTTTGCGGAACTTCCGCCCATCAATTTGTCAACATCTTTGGGGTCGCTGTTTTCTGAAGCGAAAAAAGTAACTCTGGGGCAGTCTCGCGGAAGTAAGTAATTATGCAGATGCTCATAATCGATGGCCCAAACCATTTTGCCTTTTTGCTTGGCACTTTGGTGAGGTGCAGGTCGGGGATCAAATCGTTTAATACTTGGCTTATCACTGATATGATAAAGTTTAATATTCATCTTATCCTATGTTCCCTTTTTTAGCCCATATAGATGTGAGTTAACTAGGTTAAAATAACTCTGCGGCAATATTTCATATAACGTTTCCGGTGTTTGTAAAGCCTGAAGCGTTAGGTCGAGCGCCAGTGAGCCACAAACGGCGTGTTAGCCAAAGCTGGAGTGGTATCTTTGCACAAGTATTTCTATTTGGCATTCCATTATTTCACCTTCTCAATTTTGATACAATCGATAAACATATATGCGGGTTCAAATCCTCCTATCCATATTTCTAACCGCAATGTATGGTCTATTGAACAATGTAAGAATTCCTTAGACTCGTAAAATGTCCAGTCTTCACTGTCTATTTTTAGTTGTATTTGCCTTCTTTCTTCGTCTTCTTCCGCAATCGCCAACACAATTCTCCCTGGCTGAGAGACCTGTGCCACCTTCCCCCAACAACTAATCCTATAATTGTCGTTGTCAGTCTGCGATGGTAAATCAATGTAAGCAGTAGGCTGTATACATCCTCCTCCAATATAAAGAGACCGGTTTCCTCCACAGGAGCAGGATCGCACACAAACATCTCTTTGGTGATACCCTCCCAACCTGTTGTATCCTCAGCAGATTCGAAAGAACTGAAATAGACGAGGCTTAGTGCAGATTCAGTAGATTTTCCCCCACATGAAATAATTATGCAGCAGAAGAACATCAGACCAGTAATATAACTCAAACACCTCATAATCACCTCCTTTTCAGAGCTATTCTTCAGCTAGCAATCAAAATCCATTGTATTTATACGGAAAGATTCGGGCTTTGGTTTCGACTAACCTAAAGTAAACAAACTTTAGTTCGTTTTTCCCTCTAAACCCAAGGAGAACGTAAACCTGTTTCCTTTATTTCTGGCTCCGAATACCCTGTCTTCTTGGAAATTTCACTTAAATTGATATTATGTTATTTCTCTGCAAAAATCAAGATAAAAGCACCGCATACCCTGTAACTTCATTCAGCGCAATAGCGGTACGACGCCACCTGCTTCGACAACAGGCATTTGTAAGTTTTGTAATTTAACCGAACAGGTAGTAATCAGTCTGCAGTAAGGGTCTTTATCCAATCAGGCTGATCTGGCCTCTCCCCTTTTTCCTGCATCTGTTGCCATTTTTCATCTGTTAAGCGGTCATCTAAGGGATGTTTGAATTCATAATACGAAAAAACAGCTCCCCGACAAATTCTTCTTCCCCTCTCATCCTCTATCACGACATAAATGTTAAAGGGAGAGCCTACACCTTCCTCCAGAACCTGTTTGGTGTTCAGGTCCGTATGAACGTCGGCTATAAGATCAATTCTTTCGTCGGTGCCGGATGTTATCTTTTCCATGATTTCCGGCGAGAAGCGCTTCATCGAAGCAAGCTTGCCACCGATATCCCGGATGAGTTGATATTCCTCTACGGTGAGCTCTTCATTTCTGAGTTCTTTTTCTGATATGATCTTGAGCTTATCCAGAAGATTTTCGAAAGATTGTAACTTGTCGGGCACGCCTTCAGGTGCAATGCCAAGTTGATCCAGATTGTCTCTTAAATCTTTCATCATCTCTTCTATTCTGGCATAGACCTCTGGATAGGGTTCAACATAACCATAGGTAAGTTCAGGTTTGGGAGGTATTCCCATTGCCATCATAGTTTGACTTTGTTTGGCATACAAAATCACGTCGTGCCTTAATTCCGCCCAGGAGCCAAGCGCGGTCTGAAGTTCTTTGTCTGTCCAGACTGTGTTCTGCATGAATTTGGGTAGGTTATCCTCTCTCTTCTCCTCCAATAGTGGCAACAAGGCGTATAACCACCTCCAGTAAAGATTTTGTTTCCATTCCTCCAAACTTTTGGAGGAGAACTCTTGTTTTAATTTATTTAGTTGTTCATAATAATGTTCATATTCTGTATCACCATCCTTCTCTAATATTTCCAAAGCCCTTTTTGATCCAAGAACCGCCATTATATCCAAACCACGCGGAAATGCTCTGACTGGTCCTACACGTGGAATCACCTCCATGGTAAAAGGTCTTCTTTCACCTGTATATTTCATGATCTCCACGGTATCCTTTGTTCCAAAAACCAGTTCTTGAAACATATATGAATCAGGAATGAACCTTTGCCCCATGAATCTGAACCCTTTGGTTGTAACCGCAAATTCCCCCTCCTCAACAAAGGCAGAACCTGATAAGATTTCCGGGGGTCTTAATTTAATCGCCTCATTAACAAATTCCGATAATTTGCTTTTATCGCCATACTTATCAACCGTGCCCCCAGCCGGAAATATTTCTTTGGCAAGCTTCAAGTAATCATCCACATACAAATCGTCTGTTTTTCCAACGAAATATACAGTCGGTTCATAAACCTCATTCCACAGCTGATAAGCTTCCTGGTCTTTCATAAGGGCATCGGTCATCAGAAGGGCTTGGAGGGTCATCATCCGGCCGTGGGTTATGGCAGGCTCTTTTGCGCCCGGCTTTAATTTAAAATCAACCCGACCATACCACATTATGGTTTTGAAATAATTTTTAAATTTCTCATTCCTTGTATAATGGCCTCGGGGAACATATTGGCTATAATCCTCATAGGCATAGGGAGTTTTAAAGAGGCTCGGTTCTTTTACATATGTTAAGGGTTCTCTTAACTTTAAACCCTGGTGGTCTTTTATATTATTGATCTCTCTGTTTACAATATCATCCAATCCATAACCAGCTTGGTAATCCGGATCAAACTGTTTTTTAGCAATCGCAAAAAAACCAATGTTTAATCTTGCCGCTTCCTTAACCTTCGTATTTTCTGCCTGGTTATACTGCTGGATGGACAGATCAATCATTTTGTCGGTAAGCTTTGAAGTCCTGTCATAGAGCTTCTCTATCTCAAGTATTCGCAAAAGATAGTCAAAGAATATATGACAGGTATGCAGAACGGCATCGGTGGTAACAAATATTGGTTGGCTGTGTTTTTTACACTCAGTATAAATATCATATATTTCCTTTTTTCGTCCCGGAGTAACCACAAAGCCGTTTTGTTTCAGATGTTCTTTGGCTTCGTTCGAAAGATAAAAGTGCCCAAATTCCTGAAGCTCAAAGCTTGCCATTTTATTTTCCTGCGAATAAGAAACTGGAATAGTTTGAAGGAAAAAAACCAGAAGCACCCCGCAACACAAAATTAGCTTTTTCATGAAAAATCCCTTCTATATTGTGGTTAATTTTTACTTTTCATATTCTATACAATTTTATAAGAAGGATATTCCCTTCCCGGATCGAATTTTGAATGTCACACATCGCTCCCCTGTTTTCGGTTAAAGACGACTCTTTTTGTCAAAAAGCCCCCGGGACATGCTTGGCCTGCAAAACCAGACGAGCCGGGGGGTGAATTGGAGTGTCTACATTTAGGTAGACCCAAAAGGGTTTGGTTATATTTCAAGGCTTCCAAGGTCAGGCTAAAGTCGTAGATCCCGCCCAGCCGGGTGTTCGTCTGGACGCCTCGGCGGGGCTTGACACTCCAGAGAACATCCACCAAACACTGCAATTTTCAGTTCTTGATAAAATATCTCATAATCGGTCGGGTGGGTGAACCCCGGTGGACTTCCTTAAATCCCGCTTTCAGGAAGGCTGAAGGAACTCCGGTCCACACAAAAGCGTCGGGCCACCTGCCCTTTTTGGGCTTGATCGGATACCCTTCTACAATCTTTGCGCCATTCACCCTGGCATAATCCACAGCGGCTTGAAGTATCTTAACAGATACCCCTCTCTTCCTGAACCCTTTGGCAACAAAAAGACAGACCACAGACCAGACCGGCTTATCATCGATTCTTTTTAAGACGCGGGATCTTTCCAAAGCCGGATATGTTTCTCTGGGACCAACTGAGCACCAGGCAATCGGCTTTCCTTGTGAATAGGCAAGAATTCCTGGAACCTGACCGGACTTGACCATCTTTTTTAGGGCGGTTTTATTTTTACTCCCTTTCAGCCGCTCAAATTCCGATCTTTTCAGTCTCCACCACATACACCAACAGCCGCCACAAGCTCCTCGCGGACCAAATAGATTTTCCAGGTCTTTCCACCGAGCAAAAGTCAGCGGGTAAAACTCCACATCTGGAACGTATGCTTTTATCGAATTCATTTGTTTTAGCCCTTTGATTTAAGAGAACTCATTTTTACCTGCAACATGTCGCATATCATCACGATCTTCTGTCCTCCTTCAGCACTAAAGCCAGCTTCTCTGCTGCATGCCTGTGATCAAATTTTCTTGCCAATGCTATGGCATTAGTACTTATCTTTTTCCTGAGCTTGACATCCTCTAACAGCGCAACCACGTAATCAGAAAAAACACTAAAATCATCAGCCACGAACATGTTTTCTTCATTTGTTGGATTTATTCCGAAGGTAGCCAGTGAAGTGGCAACCACCGGTAGACCACAAGCCATAGCTTCCAGAAGTTTACCCCTGAAACCTGTTCCCAAGGCAATGGGCGCCACAAATACGTCACTTTCCCAATAAATTTGCCGCACATTTTCGTTATCTCCCCCTTCTTGCACAATTACATTTTTGCTTCTGCTTCTTAATTCCAGAAGTTCTGGTGGTGGGTTGAACCCAATTGCATAAAATTTCGCATCCGGAATTTGTCTTAAGATTTTATCCCAACAGTGGTCGATAAAATTCTTCACCGCATCCACATTTGGATAATGTTGATAGTTGCCAATGTATAGAATATTCTTGGTATTGCTATTCTCTATCTCTTCCTCAGGCAGGGTGTAAAAATCTGTGTCCACCCCATGAGGCACCACCCGGATTTTGTTTTTCAACTGGGCGGAATAACCAGTCAGGATGTTGGCATCTTCCTGAGTAAGACTTAAGAGTCTGTCGGCGGCGTCATACATTTTGAATTCAAA
>LJUX01000037.1 GCA_001304155.1 candidate division Zixibacteria bacterium SM23_73_3 | reverse complement strand
TTATGGAAAAAAGCTAGGTCCTTAGGTGCAGGTTTCATTTCCACCGGGCATTATGCCCGAATACGATTCGATGAAAAAATCAAACGATTTCTTCTGCTAAAAGGTATAGATCCAAGCCGAGACCAGTCTTATGCCCTGTGGGGTCTTTCCCAAAAAGATTTGAGTCAGACCATCTTCCCCTTAGGAGAGCTGACCAAAAGACAGGTCAGGACTTTGGCAAAAGAACATGGCTTGAAGGTGGCGGAAAGAGAGGAAAGTCAGGAGATTTGCTTTGTGACAGATAACGATTACCCCAGATTCATAAGGGAATGGATTGGTAGTAAGGGACAGGGATTAAGGGACATGGGGCAAAGGAAAAAGACTCAGCCAGGTCCCATCTTTGACTTGAAAGGTGAAAAAATAGGTGAACATGTGGGAATCCCATATTATACCATTGGACAGAGAAAGGGATTGGGAGTTGCCCTAGGAAAACCTATGTATGTGGTGCGAATCGTTGCAGAAAAAAATGCCATATACGTAGGAGAAAATGAGGAACTTTTCGAATCATCATTTGTAGTCACTGGTGTAAACTGGATCGCTTTTGACAAGTTGAAACAAGAGATTGATTGTGAAATAAAGATAAGATACCAACACATTCCTCAAGAGGGGAGGATTTCTCCATTGACGGAAGGCCAGGTTATGGTTAAATTCAATCAGCCGGAGCGCGCTATAACCCCGGGACAATCTGCGGTGTTCTATCAGGGAGAGGCGGTTCTGGGTGGTGGCGTGATAGAGAAAGTGGTCAACGGTATGAACCATTTAGTTCATACCAACGGATAGAGCTGGTTCCGTTTGAGGATGATTACAGTATAGAAAGAGAATGTAATTACAGGAGGGTAACCTGGATTTACTAAAATGTAAAGGTTGCGATTATCTTACTAATGCTCCAGATGGTATTTGTTCTCTGAAGGTGGCGTCAGATGGCTTGTTACTTCGTTGTGTCGGCGCTTGGTCAAAGGCAAAACACTATTATTTGGAGAAGTATGTAAATACTTTTACAACCTCAATGAGAAAGAAATGGGACGGTCAGCTTTATTATGTCGATCTTTTTGCTGGACCAGGCAAAAGCCTGGCTAGAGAGACTGAAGAAGAAATTGATGGTTCCCCTCTGATTGCCTTGAATGCCCCGTATGCTTTTGCAGGATATTTTTTCGTGGATTCAAACAGGGAAGTTTTGGACGTCTTGTCGGAAAGATGCAAAAGCCATCCGAACTTTGGCAGAATAAACTTCTGTCTCGGTGACTGCAATTCGGTTATAAATGATGTAATTAAAGACATACCAAAGAGATCTTTGAGTTTAGCTTTCATTGATCCAACGGGGTTACAGTTTAAATTTGCTACCTTGCAAAAATTGGCGCAAAGAAAGGTGGATTTAATCATTACTTTTCCAGACGGTATGGCCATCAAAAGAAACATAAAGAAATTCTTGGAAGAGCCACATAGCCCCCTCGATGATATGGTCGGTGATCGTCAATGGAGGAAATTTCAGACGGCAAAAGGAATTGTAGGATATTATAGAAACAAATTACCCACCTTGGGATACCAAGAAGTCAGATTAGGCGACGAAGTACGAATACGGAGTTTCAGCAGAAAGTTACCCTTGTATCTCCTCTTGTTCGCCTCTAAAAATCTGTTAGGACACAAGTTCTGGCAAGAAATCAGCAAAATCAATCACACTGGACAAAGGAAATTCGATTTTAATGGCTTCTCAAATCTCACTTTTTGATGTTGCCGTAAACAACAGGGTTAAGGTCAAATATAAAAAGTATCGGTTATTGAATGGCAAAACAAAGACTTTGTTTCAACAGGTCAAGGACGGGTCTATTATTACTCGTTTTGATAAAACTCCTTTACCGCGAAAAGCCACAGATGTCATTTGCCCACACTTTGTAGAACTAAAATGGGCTTATGGTTGCCCCTTTGATTGTTCGTGGTGTTACCTCAAGGGCACTTTTAGATTTAAACCGGATGGCCTCAAGCCGGTTATTAAAGACATGAACAAGGTTGGGTTGCATGTAAAAGCTTTCTTAGATGAAGTAAAAGAACCCGAGATTCTAAATACCGGTGAAATTGCAGACTCTCTTATGATGGAAAATGGCTCAAATGCGTTTTCCAAATTTATCATCCCTTTGTTTGAGACACAGAATAAACACAAAGTCCTATTTGTAACAAAATCGAATAACATAAAAAATCTATTAAAGATAAACCTACATAATCAAGTAATTGTGAGTTTCTCTTTAAATGCCCTACCTGTGGTCGAATTATGGGAAAGAAAAGCGCCGAGACTCTTACAAAGAATGAGGGCAGCTGAAAAACTTTACAAAGCAGGGTATGAAGTGAGGATAAGAATAGATCCTATGGTGCCAATTGATAACTGGGAAAAACCTTATCGAGACCTTTTAGATAACATATTTTCAAGATTTAGGCCTGAGAGAATGACCATTGGTTCATTACGTGGACTGCAAAGCACCGTGAATTCCACAAAGGACAGATCTTGGGTTCACTACTTAAAAGAAACTTCAAATTGGGGAAAGAAGGTAGATTTTACGACCCGGTTAAAAATGTATTCAAGTGTTACTGCCTACTTGAGGAAAGAATATAGATATAACAAAGTTGCCCTTTGTAAAGAAACAAAGGCAATGTGGCAAAAGTTGGGAATGAACTACAAAAACATAAAATGTAATTGTATCTGGTAATGAAGGAACGAAGGACCTAAAAATTGCTAAAGTGAATAGAGTTAATTAGGGCTGGAGGGGTAATAGATAGTGTGGTCATCGGATTGAATAGATTAAACGGATAAGTGGGAAAGCGTTTTGAGAAAGGTGATCAGTAAAACCACACACATTTGATACAACGACAAAATTGACCTATCTTTTCCCAGGGGATAGCATGAAATCGAAAAAGGGATTGAAGATTTTGATTGGGGTTGTTGCCGGAGTAATCATCCTGATTATTCTCGCTTCGGTGGTGGTGAAAATCGTTTTCACCAGGGAAAAGCTTTTGTCTTTATTGGTTCCTGAGATCGAAGAGGCGCTCAAACGGGACGTGGAAATTGATGATATCACGGTCTCCATCATTGGAGGTCTGGGGGCGGATGTGATGGGGCTGAGGGTTTTGAATCCAGCCGGATTTGCCTGTGAGGAGCTTTTTAAGTTCAATCAGCTGTCGATTCGGGTCAAATTCTTACCCCTTCTTCGAAAAAGAATAGAGATCAAAAAGTTGATACTTGAAGGTCCGGAGATTAATCTGGAAAAGAATAAAGAAGAGGTCTCCAACTTTGAAGATTTAACCAAAGGCGAGGGCGGAGCTATTGAGATACCCGTAGCTTTTGACCAGCTACAGATAAAAAATGGAAAGATTCTCTACTTAGATAACAAGGACAAAAAAAGGATCGTTCTGCATCAGTTTGAACAGAACGCCAAACTCTCCTTAGATGAAAAGATGGAGAATGCGAAAATAACCGGCAAAATCACGGTGGATCAGATTGAATTAGATCTCCCTAAGTATAAGGGAACACTTCCTCCGTTTAGGTTTTTCTTAGAACATGATGTAAATTTAAATATGCCAGAGGACTTCCTGGATATAAAATCCCTGAGAATCAGCATTGCAGAAGTAGAGTTGGATGTAAAGGGAAGGGTGGAAAAAGTGAGCACCAGCCCCATTTTGAATTTGACGGTCGAATCTGATAATATCCAATTGGAAGATGTGTTTGCCTCCTTGCCCAAGGAAGAGTCTTCCCCCTTAAAGCAGCTCACCACATCAGGCAGTCTCACCATTTGGGCTTCTTTTCAGGGAGAAACAAAAGCCAAGTCTCTTCCGCAAATACAGGGAAAAATCACCTTTCAGAAAGTGAGGGTTGATTTTGTCGAAGTGCCCAAACCGTTTGATATGCCCTATGGGGAGATAAATTTTGACAATCGCAGTCTGAGCTTTTTCTCCTCTGAAGCAAAAATGGGTGAGGCTCCGATGGAGCTTAAGTTGGTGGTGGAAGATTTCTCTGACCCCAATCTTACTTCTGAGTTGAAATCCAAGCTAAATCTGGCCCTTTTAGAGGAATTTGTCAGTTTCCCTGAAAAAACCAGTCTGGCAGGGCAGGCAGATATAAATGTTAAAGCTTATGGCAAGATAAAAAAAATAGAAGGGATGAACTTTTCCGGGCGAGTTGATTTGCAGAAAGCAGAGGTAACCACTCCTGCTCTGGGAGTTCCTGTCAGAAATCTGAAGGCAGGTATCTTGTTAAAGGGAGGGGATATGGAAATCTCCGACTTGAGTCTATCCCTGGGTAAATCCTCTGTAAATCTGGATGGGAAAGTCTACGGAGCTATTCCTTATTTGCTGTCCCCGGAGAAGGAAAAGCCTCTTTTCAGTTTCAATTTAGATTCTCCCTTTCTGGACTTAGATGAGATTCTTCCGGTCTCAGAGGAAGGCAGGGCTAAAGAGAAAACCCCAGAACAAGACAGCATACTTTTGCCGGATATAAACGTTGGAGGACAGATATTCATTAAAAGAGCGATATTTCGAGATATGGAATTTAATGATCTCTCTGCCAAGTTGGATATTACTGACGGCGTATTGCGATTGGATAACATCATTGCCAATATTTACTCTGGTTCGGCGGGAGGGGAAGTAAGTTGCGATCTGAACGATATAGATCATGCGGAATTCGATATGAATTTGACCGCCAAGGGGATCGAGGCAAATGATTTTCTTTCCAGGTTCACCTCTTTTGACGATCGTCTTTTCGGCAAGCTAAATTTGAATGCTACTTTCTCCGGAAAAGGCAATCGGGTGGAGGATATTCAAAAGTCTCTTTCCGCCAGCGGAACGGTTACTTTTGCTGATGGAAAGTTAGTTAACTGGGAGCTTTTGAACAGATTGGCTTCTTTTCTGAAAATTAAAAGCTTCAAGGAGCAAAAGATCAAGACTTTGAGAAATTCCTTTAGGATTACAGATAGTCGGGTGTGGTTTGACGATTTTTCTGCCAGCACAAAAGATGGTGATTTTGAACTCATTGGTTCCGTAGGGCTGGGTGGATCTTTAGATTACAAGTTGACCGCGGTTCTTTCGCCTGAGCTTTCTTCAAGATTCGATGCTTTAGGCGATCTTTCCGATTATTTCAAAAATGAACAGGGGAGGGTGGTTCTGGATATCAATATAAGCGGTCCCGCCAAAAATCCCGAGTTTGCTTTAGATACATCTAAAGCAGAGAAAAAATTCAAAGACCAGATGAAAGCAAAGGTTGAAGAAAAAAAAGATGAAATAAAAGATCAATTGAAAGAGAAAGCCGAGGATCTGCTGAAAAATCTGTTTAAGAAGAAATGATGGTGAAAATGACTTTTATGTTCTGGATTTACGAAACGAATTTTTTTGAACGAAAAGCTACTTTTTCATCTGTTAGCTTTTCAAATAGATGAGAGTATTATCCAGTTAAAAGGATGAATGAGATACTCAACTCCTATAATTACCATTCTGATTTCTATTGCCCTTTTCCTTCCTCAATTTTCTTTTTCTCAAGTTAGTTTAAAAACTTTCCATTTTGATATTCACGCCCATGACGAGAATTTGTCTCGAGAAGTAAAGATCATATTAGAATCCTCCTATCGGAGAATTGTTAGCTTCTTGGAAGATTCCCTGACAGACGTGGTAAGCGTTTATGTGGTGGATAGTGAAGAAGAGTTTGTATCAATGGTAGGGAACAGTTTTCCTGATTGGGGGATCGGGTGTGCCATTCCCACCCGTAATTTGATCATCTTGAAATCACCTCGTAGGTTTACATACCACCGCCCTTTCTCTCAGGTGGTCACCCATGAGTTGGCTCATATATTCCTGGGAAAACTTTCACAAGGGAAAAGAGTTCCCCGCTGGTTAGATGAGGGATTTGCCATGTATCAGTCTCAGGAATGGAGGATCGGACAGGATGTGGCTGTGGGACGTGCGGTTTTGACCGGTTCGGTCCTTCCCCTTTCCCAAATAGAGTCAGTAAATGCGTTCAAGGAAAGCAAAGCACAACTTGCATATACGGAAAGCTTTTTGGCAGTTTCCTATCTTTATCGTGAATATGGCGAGGGAACAATAAAGGAGCTGGTGACTCATCTGGCACATGGCACCAGCATAGATTTAGCATTCATGAGAACCATTGGCTCAAATTACCTCTCCTTTCAACTGGAGTTTGAGAAACACATTAAAGAAAAATATAATTGGGTCAGCTTTTTGGGTGACACTTTCCTTGTCTGGATCGGACTTGCTTTTCTGATTGTCTTTCTCTATCTTCTCAAAAGACGATATGCCAAGAAGATCCTAAAAGAATGGGAGCTGGAGGAGCAGGGGATAAAGAGGATCGATGAATTCACGGACGATCAAACATAGGATTGAATACTGGATTACCTGTCTTGTAGGCGCGTTAGCCAGGATCATCCCCTATCCCCTGGCACTTGCCCTGGGATCTTTGTTGGGATGGTTGGCATTTGACGTTTTGAGGGTAAGGCGCAAAGTAACCTTGATCAATTTAAGAAATTCATTGGGCAAAAAAAAAGATGGATTGGTGAGCATCGGACGCAAGGCTTACCAGAATGTAGGAAAATCAATGGTGGAGTATTCGTTGTTCCCTTCTTTAGATAAAGAGAAAATCTTTAGCATGGTAGAATTTGAAGGTGTAGAGCATTTTGATGAAGCCTTAAGAAGAGGAAAGGGAGCGATTCTTGTGACAGGGCATTTCGGCAGCTGGGAATTGATGGGGGCAGCTCTAAGTCAAAAGGGTTACCCCATCGATTTTCTGGTAGGAGAACAACACAATCTTCTGGTGGACAACCTGATGAACGATTATAGAAGATCTATGGGAATTGGAATAATCAAAATGGGAGCGGCGGCTAAGGGAATTATCAAAGCGGTGAAGAGTAGTCGGCTTGTGGCTATGCTCTCCGATCAGGATGCCGGCAGTGATGGAACGGTGGTGGAATTCTTCGGTCGCCCCGCCTCCACGCCCAAGGGTCCAGCCGCTTTTGCCTTGAAGATGGACGTCCCTATCATCATGGGATTCATCATCAGGGAAAATCAAAAAAAACAAAGAATAATTATAGAGGAGCCAATTTTTGTTGAGAAGACCCCTGACAAAGAGGAAGACATCAGAAAGTTGACCCAGGCATATACCCGTGTATTGGAAGAGTATATTCGCAAGTATCCGGATCATTGGTTCTGGCCTCATCGCCGCTGGAAAAGCACTACCAAGGAATATCAGTCAACGGATTAAGCGGATTGAACAGATAATGGATTAAACGGATGGGAATTTATGCAAGTAACAGAAATTGTAACTATATGGTGATGAATTAAGAAACGGTTGTTCTCCACTTTGGTGGCTGGGGTTCTCGTTAAGAAATGTTAATGATTTAATAAAATTGATAGTTTGAAAACCTATCCTCTATCCCCCTCTCCATTTTATGGAGAGGGGGACAAAGGAGGTGAGGTAGAAAACAGCCAACCATTAAGGAGAAGGCTTTTCCAATTCAAATCAGGATGGCCGCAGGATCCGTAGGAAATGAAACCTAAGCGAATTCTGATTATTCAGACTGCCTTCTTGGGGGATGTGATACTCTGCACTCCGTTGATCAAAGCATTAAGAGAGCTTTCTTTAGATTCATTTATCTCTTTTTTGTTAATTCCCGAAACAAAAAAGGTTCTTAAAAACAATCCCCGCTTAAATGAAATCTTAGTCTACGATAAAAGAATAAAGAAAGGGGTGGGAAGTTTCCAACGGGTCATAACCAATATCAGAAAAAGAAAGTTTGATCTGGCGGTGATACCCCACCGGTCTTTGCGGAGTGCTCTTTTGGCGTACCTTTCCGGAATACCTCAAAGGATCGGCTTTGACAAAAGTGCAGGGTCGTTTCTTTTTACCCGTAAGATCGTTTATTCTACTGACACCCATGAGGTGGATCGCAATCTTTCTTTGCTCTCAGGGTTCAATTCTCATCTGACAGACACATCGCCTGAACTTTTCCCTTCCTCTGAAGATTTCTCTTATGCTCGTAAGCTACTGGTTGATTCTGGCATTAGAGGAGAGGACAAAATAGTGGGCATTGCTCCTGGCTCGGTATGGGCAACCAAAAGATGGCTGCCCCAAGGATTTGCTGAAGTGTCCCAGCGTCTCATAAGCGAAGCAGGCGCTAAAGTGATCTTTCTGGGCTCAGAGGATGACCGAAAACTTTGCGAAAAAATAGCAATTTTAATGAAGGATAAGCCGGCAATTTTAGCCGGAAGAACCGACATATTGCAGTCCGCCGCCATGATCTCATTCTGCAAGGTGGTTCTTTCCAACGATAGCGCGTCGGTTCATGTAGCCTCTGCCATAAAAAGACCGGTGGTGGCGATATTTGGCTCCACCATTCCGGAATTTGGTTTTGCCCCATATGGTGTTGATCATCTGGTTATCGAGAAAAAGATGGATTGTCGTCCTTGCGGGATACATGGAAGAAGGAAATGCCCCCAGAAGCATTTTCAATGTATGAAAGATATCACAACAGAGGAAGTTTTTCAAGCTGTGCTTTCCCATCTGGCATAATACCAAGAGGAAGAAATGCTTAAGCAAATTTCCAAGGAATTAAAGAGTCATGCGCCGTTTACAATTTTCGGGGCACTTACCGGAATAATCATTATGATGTTCCTTCATAATTTACCCCCAAGGGCATCTTACAATATTTTTTACATCCTCCATCCTATACACGTTATGTTGAGTGCGCTGGTTACTGCATCCATCTATGAACTTCATAAATGCGGGTGTGTTAAGGGGAAGTGCAAACTTTGGATTTTGCTTATAATCGGATATTCAGGTTCAATAGGCGTAGCCACAATAAGCGATTCAGTAATACCATACTTAGGAGAGATCTTGCTCGGATTGCCCAATAGAGGAATACATTTTGGTTTTATTGAAAAATGGTGGTTAATAAACCCTTTAGCAATAATGGGCATCGCCATTGCCTATCTTAGACCAACAACGAAGTTTCCTCACTTTGGCCATGTTTTGTTGAGCACCTGGGCTTCGCTGTTCCACATTATTATGGCTATGGATCAAACCTTAAATTGGCTTTCCTATTTAGTCGTTTTTGTCTTTTTGTTTATTGCTGTTTGGCTGCCCTGCTGTGTAAGCGATATTGTATTTCCTCTTTTGTTTGTAAAAGATTTAGAGAGCAAAATAAAATGAGCTCCCAACCCCAGCGTGAAACGAGTGGAATGTTTCCAGAATAACATTATATTTTAATTTGTCATTGCGAGACTTGTCCCGAGCCGAAGCGAGGTGTGAACCATACGGTTCACATCGAGGGAACCCGGATGAAGAAGGGGCGATTCGTGAATCGCCCCTTCTCATGGATTGCTTCATCCTGCCTCTGGCGGGATGACGATCATTCGAGTTTTTCAACAGCCTGTAAAGTTAGCTTGTGTCTTCAAACATCATGCCCAAATTTAAAGTCACGGTAATTGGAACCATAACCAAAGACACCATAATTCCCCCTGCAGGAACAAGAACAGAAAGCTTTGGTGGGATTTTGTATAATCTGTCTGCCCTGTCTGGATTGGGAGGAAAATGGATGGAGATATATGCGGTGTGCAATCTGGGATACGATGTTTATGGTCAGGTAAAAAATATGCTGAAAAACTATGATTATGTTAAATTGGATGGGATCAACAAAGTGAGGAGAAAAAACAACCATGTTTATCTTTTGATCGACAGAGAAAATCAAAGAGAGGAGATTATTCGAAACAGAGTTCCCGCTTTAAGCTTTATCCAAGTAAAGCCATTTCTTAATAGTGATGCGATTTTGGTTAACTTCATCTCCGGGTTCGACATCGGTCTTAATACCTTAAAAAGAATCAGAAAAAACACGGATGCTTTGATATTTTTGGATATACACAGTCTCACACTGGGAATACATAAAGATGGAGGGAGATTTTTGAGAACCCCAAGAAGTTGGAGAGAATACTTGAAACAAGCAGATTTGGTGCAAACCAATTTGACAGAGCTATCCATGCTTTCTCAGAAAAGATTGCAGTCCTTAAGAGAGATTCAGGATTTTGGAAACTACGTTTTAACTTTGGGACCAAAGGTATTGCTGGTTACCCTGGGTGAAGAAGGGGCACTCATGATCTATAAAGAAGGGAAAACCTGCAAGCTCAAAAAATGCAAAGGCATAAAAGTTCGAGGGTTTAAGGATGCTACGGGGTGCGGAGATGTTTTTTCGGCTGGATTCTTAGCGTATTATGTACACAACAGGAATTTGATCCAATCTCTTGTTTTTGCCAATCGGGTTGCCGCAGAGAAATGCAAGATATCCGGAGTGGAGGGTCTGGCTGAATTGTTAAAGAAATTTGTCCCATACTAGTTCCATATGGACATTTTCACCAATTGTTGTTAAAGATTGTAGTGTTTCGATCTGTATTCGACATTTTTCGTTGAGGACAAGCTCCGACACCACAGATTTTACTTTTTGGTAGCATAGGGACTTTGTCCCAACGGATCCTGAGATAGTCCCAATGCATTCCTCTGTTGGACTTTGACTTTGCCTCGAGAGAATTTCAAGATATAAATGGAAAATACCCCGGAGCAACCGGAATTTTGAGATTGTCACTACAGGTGAGCAGACGCCTCGGCTGGGAGGGTAAGGGGTATTTGATTTATTTCTCGCTTTTGTATTATTAAGAGTCAGCCCCCGTAAAGACAAAACCAGCAATAAAAAACTTGCTTTAATGTTCCCCGCTTTATATATTGACCAAAACCTAAGTGGTTGGGCGTGTTGGTATGAAAAGAAGCACTTTTGAGAATTTCGCTTTTTCCTCTTAAAATAAATGAAAAAGGAAGTTAAAGGATATCTGCTGGTAATCTTTGGGGCAAGTTTTCTGGGGACCATGGGAATTCTGGCTCGATTTATCTATCTACAAGAGCCTGATCCTCTTACCGTGGTCACTTTTAGAGCCTTGATAGCGTTTTTGCTTTTGTTTCTTACCGCCGTCTTTATAAACCCCGATTGGCTGAGAATCAGAAAAACAGATTTTCTTTTTTTCGGGGTCTACGGGCTTTTAGGTGTGAGTCTGTGTTTTCTCTTATTCTTTTATTCCATCAAATACACCACCGTGGCAACCGCCACCATCCTGCTTTATACCTATCCCGCTTTTATTGTCCTTCTGTCCCGATTTTTTCTCGGCGAGGAGTTCACTAAAGCCAAGATTTTAGCTTTACTTCTCACTTTTCTGGGATGCATTCTGGTTATACAGGTTTACAGTCCGGCTGAGTTTAAGCTTAATCTAAAAGGGATAATTTATGGATTGGGAGCGGGCTTGGGTGCGGGGCTTTACAGCATATTTGGCAAGAAAGGAGTGCAAAGATATAGCTCTTTCACCGTGGTCACCTATGCTTTAGGTTTCGGAAGTTTCTTTCTTATGCTTATGCGTGGAATAAGAAATCTTTTCTCAGTCAATTATCCTGGGTTAATCTGGTTATGGATTTTTGCTCTGGCAGTCTTTCCCACCATCCTGGGATATTCTCTTTACACCCGGGGATTGAGATATATAGAGGCGAGCCGGGCTGGAATCATGGCTACCTGGGAGGTGGTGGTGGCGTCCGTTTTGGCATTCATCATATTCGGTGAAACCCTAAATGCTCCACAAATCATGGGCGCAGCTCTTATCTTTGCCGGCATTGTCATTATAAGAATTCATCCCTCAAAGAGGTCAGTTAAGATAACTCCTGCCCCAAGCGGCTGATGATTGTAAATTTACCCAATATTTTCCGGGAATAACTCCCTTTTGCAGAAGAAATCGAATTCACTAACGAATTCCCTCAACTTTGAAGAATAAAACCGTTGCAACAAAAAATTCCAGCAGTTAAATGGGGATGGATGAATTGAGCATTTCAACGTAGGGTCGGATTCATTCGACCCACCCCCATACGCAAAAGCCCCCATCAGAGGCGGGGGGGATCCTGCCGACAAACTCTTGCACTCCAGAATTGCTTTTTCAATAAAATTTGGTAATCTTCACGCCTGGGTAGTAATGCATCAAAATGTCTTTGTGGGAGTATCCTTTTCGCGCCATGCCGATGGCACCGATCTGACACATCCCCACCCCATGACCATTTCCCCGGCCTTGGGCTATCACCCTTTGGATGGAGCCGTCAGTTTCCCTTTCGATTTTTAGATCAAATAAGGTGCTGGGCAAAATCGAGGTGGGGTCACTTCCTTTTTTCAAAGCCCATCGAATCTCATCTTTTTGGATATGGTAGTATCCCTCATCGGTCACCACCTCTAATACCTCAACTCTTCCCGAGGGGGATCTATTTTTTATCTGTAGGTGAAGCAGATTTCCCATTCCCTCATCCGTAAAGGTCTCAAAGGTATCGAGGAATTCTTCGATATTTCTCTCCAAAGCCTCTTTGGTCCAGCTCTCCATCCAGGTGTAATTCTTTGACCACGAGCAGAAATTTTCATCATCTATGGGAATCAAGTAATCTTCTTTTGGCTTGTCCCACACCCTTTCTATATATTCGGTTTTTCCTCCACTGTTGGCATGATAATAAGCATGGATGATCTTTCCTTCATGGGTCAGCACCTCTCCTCTGGTAAGCTGGATAGCCCGATTCACCAGAGGATCCTCACCTTTGACGCCAGCATAAACTTGATCTTCAGCCGATGCCTCCAGATCATATCCTTTGTCCGCATATTGACCCAGTCGGGAGAGGGAGTAGGTTCGAGCAGCAATGGCTTGAGCTTTTAATGCCTCCATCTCCGGCTGACCCAACTTCCCCATCTCCGCCGGAACCACACCTTTAAGATAATCCTCCACATAAATTATATTGAAGGCCAGGAGCGATCCGGGATTCTTACATGCGGTTATCTCCACTGTGCCGCGATAGGGTTTGCCATTTAAGTAAAGCCAGAGTTTGTCTTCTTTAGGAAAAAATGAGACCTTATGCAGGTCGGTCTCCAACTCTCCTTGAGTTTTTTGACTCAAGGTTATGCCTTCGCCAGAAAGCTTCACCAGAATTTCCGCTGAGGCGTAGTAAACGGATCTTTCACCTTCTTCAGGAAAACAACTGATCACAAATGATCCATCCGAGCTTACCCTCAAGCTGTTTTTTGTCGCCAGGAGTTTAATTGTCACAGCTGGTTGTCTGATCTGGGGATAGGGGGGCTCCTCCCGGAAAACCGGCATCTCCGCACAATTTAAAAACAAAAGCGTAACAGTAACCAGGATGAGCACAAAGAACTTTGCTCTATGAACTGTCCCCCATTTGATAATTTTGCTGAGCACCTGCTTCATCCGTTGACTGTTTTGCAGTGTAAGGTCAAACCGTCCAAACCAAATTTTTGCCCCGACCCTTGGCTAAATACAGAGCTTCATCCACCTTTTCGATCAGTTCCTTTGAGGTCCTGCCATTTTCCGGATAGGAAGCCACACCCAAGCTTACCGTTATCTTAGCTTTTGAATCTTTATCCTCGCTTACAAAATCCCCGGATTCGACCCTGTGCCTGATCCTTTCCCCGATCATCTGGGCGTCAGTTTTTTTGGTTTGAGGCAGGATCACGGCAAACTCCTCTCCACCATAACGACAAATCACATCCACATCTCGAACGGATTCTTTGATTCTTTGCGACATCTCCTGCAGAACTCGATTGCCAAAAAGATGACCGTAGGTATCATTACATCTTTTGAACCAGTCTATGTCGATCATGATAAGAGATAAAGGCAGGTGATACCTTTTTGCCCTTCTGATCTCAGCTCTCAGTTTATTACTGAAATAGCGAAAGTTATAAAGACCGGTCAACTCATCCACTATGGTGAGCTCCTGGGTCTTTTGATGCAGAAGCGCATTTTCGACAGCCAGGGCGGCTGAGCTCGCCAGAATGGAGAAAATCTTCTCATCCTGATCCAGGAATGCTCCTATCTGAGTGGAACGGGCAATCATCACCCCTATCACCTTTCCTCGGGAGATCATGGGGACAGCTATAAAGGACTTTATTCCATCTGTGTCCGATTCAAAATCAGGATCCTTTGTGATATCGAAAATCCTCTTAGGTTCCCCGGTGCTAACCACTCCCTGCAGAACTCCCTTCAGCCGCTCTGCTTTTGGCTCCGGGTATTTTTTCTTTTCCCCCTCCTTGATTTCTCCCAGAAGGGAGAGGGTGTCTTTGTCGAATAAAATGAAAATTGAAAAGAAACCATACCCCAGAATATTTTGAACCATGTTTAATATCTCTTCCACCACCTCATCCAAATTCAATCTCTCTCCCAGGGTGTGTGAGGTCTCATAGATGGTTTCGATCTGGGCCTGTGATTTCTCCAACTCGGAGGTCCTCTGATTCAAGATGTCAAACATTCTCAGAAGTCTTGATCGGGAGTATTTCATCTCCTTCACCACTATGCCCACACCGATAGCCAAAGCCCACAGAGCTAAAGTCTCCACCAGCACGAAGCCCACAGAAAGCCCGGAAAAATCTTCTGCATTTATGGAGATGTAGAAGATGGAGGAGAGAAACGCCAACGAAAATCCGGGGATGAGACCGGCTACATAGCTTCCAAATGGCACCACCAGAAAGTAGAGGAGAAAGAATCCACTCTCCCTTCTATCAGTCAACAGCCCCACCAGACTGATTAAAATTATATCCAGCAGGCTGATGAGGAAATAAAGTTTTTCCCCCTTAGTTTTCTTGGTAAAGATGAATGCGGCAAAAGAGTAAACCAGAAAGGAAGCCAAAAGCAACCATATACGATGGTCATACTCTGGAGCAAAAAGCATCCAGAAGGCGAAGCTTAAAAAAATTACTCCTCGAATCAGCCAGAAAATCCATTTGGGTTGAGAAAGAAGCGACCAGAAATTTTTCTCTTTCTTATAAATCATAATGTTATCCTTAATGCTCCTTTGTCAAATAGATGCCGGAATACTGCACATCTTTATCTATCGGCGGAAAATTTGCAATTTGTATTCATCTGAGTCACAAACTTACACCAGGCTCCTTTCCCCAAAAAGGACTTTAGTCAACCCGCTTCGGAGCTGTCTTTTGCTATCAAATCGAGGAGGGCTTGATTCCATCCTCGGGGACCAATACCTTTAGTTTTATATACCTTTACCTTGGATCCCGTGGACAGCTTGTTTAATATCTTTCGCTCGTATAGGTTACCTTTTTTTCTTACCAGCACAGGAATATCCACGGATTCAAGCAGAGGAAGATCATTAAGGCTATCGCCCAACCCGATGGTCAAAAGATAATCTCTCCGGTTTTTTCTGTATATCTGGGTTAAAAGTCTAACCGCCCTTCCCTTATCGTTGCCTCCGGTAAGGTGGAACAGTCTTCCTCCTTTGGTCAAGTTCAGTCCACTTTTATTGAACTCCCCTTGTGCCAGCTTGAGCTTCTCCTTTTTTACTCTCTTTAAGAAATAAAATGGCTCATCGTATCCTCTTTTTAGGGCTAGCTTAGCCTCAGTTTTACTAAGGTTGAGCAAGGAAGAGAGCTCTTCGGCTTTTAAGTCTCCAAAGCCAACTGCATTAATCTTCAATTTATTAAAAACCTCCAAAAATTCTCTTCTGATCTTTGGGTAAGGGGTCCCCAATTCCAAAACCAGATATTTCCGTCCTTTTTTCAGCTCATCCGGTATCTGGCGAAAGTATCCTCTGGGAATGAAAATTGCCCCTCCGTTTTCGGATATAAAGGGATCATCTATCTTCAGCCTCTTTCGATAAAGCTCAAGTTCTGCTTTTGTCTTGCTGGAGCACAAAATTAGAGGTATTTTTCTTTCTTTGACCTTCTCTAAGGCGGGGAGGGCTTCTTCAAATGAATAATTATTTGCATCCAGCAGGGTGCCATCCAGATCGGTGAAGATCAAAACTTTCTTTTTCTTTCTGGCCATGGAAGCTCACAGATGAGAGAACTCGTCCGGTTTGGATTTCTCCTCCTTGGACGCCTTGAACCTTCTCTCCAGTATATCCTTAGCCATATCCTTTCCACCCAAGCCGAATGCGATGGCTGAGGCTAAGATCACCCCCCCGAACGAGATGGCGAAGGTGGCTACCACGATGCCCCGAGCTATTCCCAACTGTTCTATGGCCATGGCAGAGAAGAGTATGATGATCAACATCTGAAAAAGGGTGGCTATCAGCTTGGCAGATCTCACATGGGCGTTCACCAATCCGATGAGGACCGCCCTGCTCAGGAATCTGGAAAGAAAGTACCCCAAAAGGAAAACGAAGACGGCGATGACGAAACGAGGGATGTACGTGAAAATCGATGTGACCAGATGATCCACAGCGTAGAGTTCTAAAGTTCCCAAAGCGATCAGAAAGAAAAGAAAAACAGCACACCAGTAGATGATGATTCCTATCATCTCGCTGGGTGAATGGGTAATACTGGCTTTGTTCAAAACTGATGTCATCCCCACTCGGTAGCCAAATACATCGAACTTAACCACCTTCAAAACCTCTCTTACTATCAATTTCAAAAGCCAAGCGAGGATAAATCCTAAAATGATAATGATTATGAGTTGCAGCGCATCGGGGGCGAACCCGGCGATCTTTTTCCAGGATTGAGTAATCGACGTACTCCATGAGGACTCCATCTGGCACCTCCTCTGGGCTATGGTTTAATTCCCTTATCCCAGTTGGCTAACAAGTAAATCTTTTGTTTTTCAAACTCCTGGCTTAAGCCTTCTAATTTTTCCTCCACCTCCCCTGCATCTGATTCCATGGTCTGGTTGACGAAGGAAGCGATCCATCCCAAATAAAGCGGGGTAAGGGATTTTAAGATGTGAGTCCGGGACATCGCTCTTCGACGATATGCCAGGGCAAAATCGTACATGATCCTTACCCAGGTGGCATCCGGAAGATAGAATTCAACCACATGATGGGAGGCAATCTCTTCGAGTTGAATCATCAAATCAGGCGAAAGTATCTTCCTCCATATGGGACTGAGGTTGGACAACCCGTGCTGGAAGCTGTCCACCATTCTTTCCAGATTCACCCGGATCGGCTCCAACCCCACCTCGAACTTGAAGCCGAACTCCTTAACTGCATCTGAGCCGGCCACCTCAGACCAAACCGGGTAGTAGATCTCCATCAAGCGAAATACCGAGCCGATCACCTGTGCCAGCATCTCGGAGAGATCAGTTGCCGGGTCTTTTGGTTGGTGGATCTTAGCCCCCAGGAAGGACTGACATACCTTGAACCCGTCTGCCACGGCGGTAGTGGTCATCCATATGTCTATGCCAAAGCGGGCGACGTCAGTGTCGTAGACTCTCTTCTGAAGATAGTGCTGGCCCAATCTGCCCGAGAAACCGAAATCACCCCCGATGGGCTGTCTGATTCTTTTGCCGTACAGCGTCCTGGTGAGGGGATAGACTATGCTGTTGGTGATGGTACCATCATACTTGTGGCGCTTGTAGTAGGGCGCTACGAAGTCATACCCGTGAAAGAGAACCGGCTCGATCAGAAGTTCAATCCACTCAGGCGTTATGCTCCTTAGATCGGAGTCGACCACTGCGCAGGCCTTAGCGTTCAGAGCGGAAGCTATCTTAAATATTGTCCTGAAAGCGTTCCCTTTTCCGGGCATGCCATGGTGGGGCGTGACTATCTTGTGAACGGGATACACAGGATGTTCCATCAGCAAAATATCCAGATCATCCAGAGTGGTTTCCTTTACTGCTTCCTGGGTGCCGTCTGTAGAGCCCCCATCCGAGTTGACCAGAAGGGTGCGATGTTTGGGGAAGTATTTTGCCAGTCCGGCTGAAACTGCCCTCACCACATGGGGGATGGTCCGGGCACTATTGTAACTGGGAATCCCCACCAATACGTCTACTTCCCCAATCTGCTGAATTTCTTTTCTTACATCTTTCGACAGTATAGACCTGGCCATCTTCCACCAATTTCAAAAGTGGGAATGATTAAATTTTACTTTCCTGTAAAAGTTAAAATAAACTAATTCAAAAAACAAGTCTTTTTCAAATGATATTTGTATCCACCCTTTAGAAAGTTTCATTTCGATAGAAGTATCCATTTTAAATTATTCCCCCCTGCTCCAGACGAGTGATTACAGAGAGACCAGAAAGCTGGTTTTGATCAAGTAGATGGTACACAGTTAACAGTATGCAGTGAACAGACATGGAGGTTTGAAAAACAGTTGACAAATGAAAATTACGATGCATATTTTAGTTGGGGAGGAAACTAAATACGACTACACTTGAGGGGAAAATGAAAAAGATTATAGCTTTCGTCATTCTTTATCCGTTCCTATGGCTCCTGTGGTCATTCCTCATCTTGTGCCCCAGCACAAAAGCCCAGTGGGAAGGGGCAGAGGTGCAAAGGCTGACCTTTGACTCCTTGCTGAGCAAGGTGATAGGACTCTATATAGATGACCAGGACGAGCTGCATCTGTTCTATTTGGAGGGCGTGAGGGATACGGCCACCGGGTTTGTGTATGGTTCCACCATAATGTACAGGACAAAAGAGCAGGGAGGCGCGTGGAGCCAACCTGAGGAGATAGGAAATTCTTCGTTTGTGGTCGGGCTGTATAGGAAGTGTTTGGCCTACGATGCCCGCACAGACATCACGCACATGATTTATCAAAGAGTAATGCCTCTTGATTATGACACTATGTACTATACAAGCAGCGAGCTACCTGACTGGCAACTAGTCACGATCGATTCCCTGAGCAATGAGTACATGGCGGATTATTCTCCTGTGCACATCGGATTCGATACCCTGGGGAATATTCACCTTGCTTGGAATGTAGATTTTGATTCCGTAGGCGTTGGTCCCATGGCCTATAATTGGTATCGGGTCATGTATGCCAACAACTCCACCGGTGAGTGGGTCAAGCAACAGGTATCCGAGCCTATTTGCCTTTACTTTAGCACAAGTAGCCCTCCGCATCTTGCGGTTCAGAAAAATGGCACTGCTCACATTGTGTATCATGGAGAGCCTTGTGACTTAGAGTGCGTTTTATACTATGCAAGAAATGACAGTCTAAATAGCACGAACTGGATCACTGACACTGTTCCAAAACCGTCTCGCCCCCTTTGGCACTATTGGGCGAGTCACATAAAAGTTGATGTTAGCGATAGAGTTCACCTCCTCACTGTTGGATGCATAGAGTATGCCTGCTTTTGGCCAGACAAGAAGCGTAGCTTCTACTATTATAAGCAGGCTGAAGATAGTATATGGCAAGGAGAGGAGCAAATCCCTGATACTGCACTTGGAGAACGTCTGCCGTACGATTTCCGACGACTGGTCATAGATCAGGAGGGAATTCCATATGTAAGCTATATCTCCTCGGACCAAAAAGTCTACTTTACAGACAGAAAGCAAGGGGGTTGGCGAGTACCATATCTCCTTGTAAACTGGCGCGAAGAGCCAGACTCAGTGGTGAGTGCTGAGCCTTTCTATTTTGTATTAGATTCGCAAGGAAAAGGACATGGCGCCTTTTCAGGCGCTAATATGTGGCACGCTGCGAAT
>LJUX01000036.1 GCA_001304155.1 candidate division Zixibacteria bacterium SM23_73_3 | reverse complement strand
TGTGGGGGACGCCTTAGGGACGGCCCAAGCCCTCAACAATTTGGGGGCTGTAACGCAGGAGCTGGGCGACTACGCCAAGTCCCGCCAATATCACGAGAAGAGTCTGGCCTTCCGGCGCCAGATGGGAGACCGGAGGGCCATCGCGGTCTCTCTCCACAACCTGGGAGAGCTCTACCTCAGGCTAGGCAACTATGCCCAAGCCCGGGCTGCTTACGAGGAAAGCTTACCCCTGTTTCGGGAGGTGGGGCACTTAATGGGCGCGGCTGATTCCCTGAGCAGCCTGGGAGTTGTGGCCGAAAACCAGGGCGAGCTTGACCAGGCCCGGACGTATCATGAAGAAGCCTTGAAGAATCGTCGCGACCGACAGGACCCTATGGGAACAGCAGAGTCGTTGTACAGCTTGGCTGAGCTGGCAGCAAGACAGGGCGAATCTGGTCAGGCACGCAGATACTACGCACAGAGCCTGGCCATCCGGCAGGAACTCGGTGATCGCAGGAACATTGCGGATTCGCTGGAAGCTTTAGGAATCTTGGCCGCCGGCTGCAAAGATTCGGCGCAAGCCGCGCGGCTCCTCGGTGCGGCGAACTCCTTGCGGGAGCAGATTAACGCCCCGCCGCCTCCTGCCAAGCAGGAGAAACTCGACAGGGTCCTCTCCAGCACACGTTCAGCTTTGGGCGAACGCGCTTTCGCCAAGGATTGGGACGAAGGTCGGGCCATGTCGATGGAGCAGGCCATCGATTACGCGCTGAAGAAGGATGGCGAGGAGCACACTCGACAGTCTGGGTGAGACGACGGAGACCCTGACAGCATGTGCTCGGACCCGAGGTTCACCGCATTGCCGCGAAAAATGACAGGCAAGATCATTTCACATCATAGGTCTTTTAAAAGACAAAAACGGAAATGATTGCTCCTCAGTAAGCTTGCCACACACACTTGCGCCTAACTTCTTGTGACACGGAAGATTAAACGCACGAGCCGATTCCGCCGTTGGCTTGATTGAAAACCGCTTTCAGTCCACCGTCCACAGTCCGCCGCTCATTCGGGATGAGGCTGCGGGGACTGTGAATCGTCAACTACGAACCGTGAACCATCTACCGCCTTAAAAATGCGGGGCCGACGAGAGGAGTTTAGAACTTTCTTTGTTTCCGAATGTCAATCGTCAGCCCAGGTTGAAGAGATCCAAGAGCTTCTTGAACAGATTCAGACTTAGCAACCGACCGCACCTCATTTCTCTCGCCTATCTCTCTTTTTCATTGACAACAAGGAAATCTGGACTTTAATTAGAAATAAAAGACAATCTTTTGTGAAAAGGGTAAGATGATAGGCAGAACCATTTCTCACTACAAAATACTTGAGAAGCTGGGTGAGGGTGGAATGGGTGTGGTGTATAAAGCCCAGGATACCAAGCTAAAAAGGACGGTTGCTCTGAAGTTCCTCCCGCAGCAGCTTTTGTGCGATTCTGAGTCCAAGGCTCGATTTATCCATGAAGCTCAGGCCGCTTCCGCATTAAATCACCCTAATATTACCACAATCCATGAGATAGATGAAGTCGAAGGTGAGTGCTTCATTTCTATGGAATATATCGAGGGTAGATCCATAAAAGAGCTAATTAAAGAAAAGAAGCTTTCGGTAAAAGAAATTTTAGAAATTGCCATTCAGATCAGTGAGGGTCTAACCGCAGCTCATGAGAAGGGAATTGTGCATCGGGATATTAAATCAGACAACATCATGCTTAGCCCTCGAGGCCAGGTAAAGATAATGGATTTTGGCTTAGCCAAGCTCAAAGGAGCGACCAAGGTAACCAAGACCGGTACAACTCTTGGTACATTACAGTATATGTCTCCTGAACAGGCACAGGGCAGAGAAGCAGACCATAGAAGCGATATCTTTTCTTTTGGAGTGGTTCTATATGAGATGATTACTGGTCAACTTCCCTTCAAGGGTGAGCATGAAGCGGCTGTGGTTTACTCAATAATGAATGAGACACCCGAACCACTGGCCAGGTACAAAGCCAATGTTCCGGAGGGCTTGCAGAGGATAGTAGACAAAGCCTTACAGAAAGATGTCAGCATCAGGTATCAGAGTACAGGTGATATAATGGCCGATTTGAGGGGATTAGAAAAGCAGACAATTGTTGCTAGTATGGTCACGCCTAAAAAGAGACTTCTGTCCTTTATCGTCCCTGCTTCAATAGCTTTCATCATTGTTTTGCTCTTGTTAATTCTCAAACCTTTCCAACTCCACATAGGGCCGGAAAAGAGGGCAATAGCTGAAGAAAACTCCTTAGCCATAATGTATTTTGAGAATATGGTGGATAGAGAAGATACCGAGAGGCTGGGTGAGATAGTAACTAATCTCTTGATAACTGATCTTTCTGAATCTGAGTATATGCGTGTGCTTTCGTCTCAGAGGCTGTATGATATTCTCAAACTTTTGGGTAGGGAAGGACAAAAGAAGATTGACCAGGAGGTTGCCACCCAGGTTGCGACAAAAGCCGGGGCCAAATGGATGCTTTTAGGGAACATTCTTCAGGTTGAGCCACGAACTGTGATTACCACTCAGCTGGTTGATGTAGCAACTGGTCAGGTGGAGGCTTCTCAGCGTATCACCGGGGAAATGGAAGAAGACGTATTTTCTTTGGTCGATAAGTTAACAGTTGAAATCAAGAATGATCTATCACTGCCTGCACTGGCCCAGCAAGAACTAGATCGGCCTGTGGCGGATGTCACTACCCATTCACCAGAGGCATATCGCTATTATCTTGAAGGACTTGATTACGATTTTAAGCTTTATGGCGTGGAGGCTGAGGAGAGCTTCAGAAAAGCTTTGGAGTATGATTCCACCTTTGCCATGGCATACCTCAGGTTGACCAGATATACTTTCGGTTCGGAGTATAGAAGAATGATAGCCAAAGCGGTGCAATACTCGGACAGAGTCAGCCAGAAGGAAAAACATTACATAAAAGCCGAGGAGGCATTCGCTTCAGGGGGGGTTGACGAGTACGTTAAGGAGTTGCACAAGTTGGTGGAACGTTATCCCGATGAGAAAGAGGCATTTTATGAATTAGGGGACTATTACTGGACTTTACGACTGTCTGAGCAGGCTGTCTACTATCTGAACAAAGCCCTTAAGATAGATCCCCTTTATAAATTAACATATAATTCGCTTGCTTATACCTACGCTTACCTGGACGATTTTGAGAAATCCATCTGGGCGATAAACAAATATATATCCTTAGCACCAGATGAAGCCAATCCTTATGATACCAGAGGAGATATATATGCTCGGTTTGGCAAAATAGACCAAGCGATTGAATCATACAAGAAAGCTGAAGAAATAAAACCTGATTTCTCAATTCGCAAGTTGGGACATATGCATCTCTTCAAAAGAGAGTATGCTAAGGCTGAGAGTTGTTACAAGGAATATGCCAGTAGTAGTGACAAAGTAATTCGGTCGGTAGGAAGGATGGGTCTGGCTTTTGTTCCTCTGTATCAAGGAAAGTTCGAGGAAGCGTTAACGGTTTTGGATAACTGTATTGCTGCAGATAAAATGGAGCAGGTTGAAGAAGAGTTGGTTGAATTGAAACACGACTTAAAGGCGGATATCTATTACGAGAAGAAAGATTTGAGCAAGGCTTTAAAAGAATCTGAAAGGATTATAGAAAGCTATCTTAAGGATTACCCTAATCTTGTTATCTATGAGCGAGCTGATTATGCAATGCTCTTAGCAGAGAATAATGAGTTTGAGAAAGCTGAAGAGGTAGCTCAGGCATTAAAAGAGGATATTGAGGAGAAGGATCAAACCGAGATGAGCAATTACTGGTGGACGGTTGGATCTATCGAGTTTGCAGGAGGGAATTACGAGAAATCAGTAGCTGACTTTGAAAAAGCTGCCCAAACAAACCAAGGTTTTCGGTTTCTCTATTCGCTTGCCAGAGCTTATCTAGAAGCGGGTAGGCTGGGTGAGGCGGTGGCTGAGTTTGAGAAAGTAGTTTCAAGATATGATGAAAACCGGGTATGGAATGCCATTTGGGCAGTTAAGGCTTATTACCTGTTAGGCTTAGCTTACGAGAAATCAGGCTGGAGCAAAAAGGCGATTGAGCAATATGAGGAGTTTCTTGAAATCTGGAAGGATGCTGACCCAGGGATACCTGAGGTGGAGGATGCGAAGGAGAGGTTAGCCAAACTGAAGGGCAAGACGTAGGTTCTTGACACAGAGGGCTGGGACACCGACCGCCACACTGCTCGAGCATAGGCTCAATAGCCTGGTATCAAGCATCAACCTCCACGCACCTTGCTTGAATACATAAGAAAACGGCAAGGAAAAGCTCTGGGGAATTTGAGAGAACTCCCTCAGGTCGCATTTGTGGAACGAGACCGCGATAGACAAGATCATGATATTTGAATCGTGCCCAGGATATTGACTTTCGCCTGGAATCTATGTGATTTGATGTGGCTGATTTGAGGAGAACGGAAGGCTGGTAGGAGACCGCGCTAAACATGCGTCACATATGGTCTTTATCAATGCAGCAAAACGTAAACAGACTTAAAGGATGGGAAGAGCGATGTGTAAAAGACAAGTATTCTCTTGTTCGTTGTTGATTCTTGCCGTTTATATCATGGTGGTGTCCTGCAATCATCAGGTCGAGGTAAAGCCGCCGGTAGCCAAGATTGAGCCGAAAGTGGATACACTATTTGGCCAGCAGATGGTTGACGACTACTACTGGCTGCGAGAGCGGGGCAATCCCGAGGTTATTGATTACCTCAAAGCGGAAAACGCATACACGGAAGCGGTGATGAGGAACACCCAGAAACTTCAGGATAAGCTGTATGAGGAGATGGTGTCCCGCATCAAGGAGACCGACCTCTCGGTGCCGGTTAAGCGGGACGACTATTACTACTACTCTCGAACCGAAGAGGGCAAACAGTACAAAACATACTGCCGCAAGAGGGGGAGTCTTGAGGCCGAAGAGGAGATTTTGCTTGATGTCAACCAACTGGCCGAGGGCAAGGAGTACATGTATCTGGGCGTCCACGAGGTCAGCCCCGACCACAGGTTGCTGGCGTACGCAGTTGACACTACTGGCAGCGAGCGCTACACGCTGCGAGTGAAGGACCTCGAAACTGGTGAACTCCACCCGGACGTTATCGACAGCGTCTCCACTTCGCTTGAATGGGCCAACGACAATAAGACGTTCTTCTATACTATCACCGACGAGGCTTGGCGGCCGTTCAAGCTTTATCGTCACACCCTGGGTGGTGACATTGAGAATGATGTGTTGTTGTTCCACGAAAAGGACGATGCTTTCTCTCTGGATATTGCAAAGTCCAAGAGTATGGGTTACCTATATGCGAATCTGGAGAGCATGACCACCTCAGAAGTCCATTATCTAGATGCCAACAATCCCACGGGCAAGTTTAAGCTGGTCCACTCAAGGCAGCAGGATTTAGAGTATTCCCTGTATCATCACGGCGATCAATTCTACATCGTCACCAATGATAACGCCAAGAACTTCAAACTGATGCAGGCGCCGCTATCCGACCCCTCGAAGAAAAACTGGAGAGAGGTAATACCTCACCGCGATTCTGTCAAACTCGATCGTATTGAAATCTTCAGGGACTTCATGGTTTTGTATGAGAGGGAGAACGGTCTGAAGGAGATCAAGATCAAGGACTTCGCTACTGGTGAAATACATAGGGTTGAATTTCCCGAGCCGGTGTACACGTACTGGCCCGGATGGAATCCGGATTACAAAAGTCAGCTATTGCGTTTCACCTATACGTCATTTGTTACTCCCAACTCAGTGTACGACTACAACATGAAAACTAGGGAGCGGGAGTTGAAAAAGCGAAAAGAGGTTTTGGGTGGGTATGATCCTGACGAGTACGAGTCCGAGCGGATATTCGCAACTGCAAGTGATGGTGCCCGCATTCCGATCTCAATGGTGTACAGGAAGGGGATAAATAAAGATGGCAATAACCCGCTCTATCTGAATGGATACGGTGCCTATGGCGCAAGCGTGGATCCCTACTTCTCCTCAAACCGCTTGAGCATTCTGGATAGGGGATTTATCTATGCCAGGGCTCATGTCCGGGGCGGGGGCGAGATGGGCCGGCACTGGTACGACGACGGCAAGTTGTTGAACAAAAAGAACACCTTTACCGACTTTGTCACCGTGGCCGAGCATCTGATTGGGAAAAAATATACTTCGTCTGATAGACTGGTGATAAGTGGCGGTAGCGCCGGCGGCCTCTTGATCGGGGCAGTGGTCAATATGCGACCGGATCTGTTCAGGGTAGTAATTGCCGACGTACCATTTGTCGATCTTATTAACACCATGCTTGATCCCAGCATTCCGCTGACGGTCATCGAGTACGAGGAGTGGGGTGACCCCAACGAGAAAGAGTATTACGATTACATGCTGTCGTATTCTCCGTACGACAATGTCGAGGCCAAGGATTATCCCAATATGCTAATTTTGGCCGGCTTGAATGACACTCGGGTACAGTACTGGGAACCGGCTAAATGGACGGCCAAACTGAGAGCAACCAAGACAGATGACAACCGCCTTCTCCTCAAGACCAATATGGGAACTGGTCACGGCGGTGCCTCCGGACGGTACGATCGTCTCAAAGAGATCGCATTCGAATACGCTTTTATGTTCGATGTCCTGGGAATGAAAGAATAGCTAGGGCATTTGCCCTTCAGAACCAAGACATACTAGGTTCAAGGCGCTGTGTTACCGCTTCTTATTCTGGGTTTCGATTGATATAACCGGCGCATCTTTTCGTCAGAATGTGGTCAGATCTGACCGAAGGCAGACTGAAATGACGACCTGATGAAGACGAGGGAAGGTCAAACAAGATGGGGTGGGACACCGACCCCCACCCGGGTCAAGGATAAGAGTAAAAAGCCCAGTGACAATTTCTTCGAAGTTTTGAGGACTTTTTTGTGAAAATGGTTTTGTCTCCAGTCGCAGCCTTACCACCAATCCCCGAGACTATTAGCTGAGCTGAAGCAGCCAAGGGGAAGAGTCTATACCTCGCCTCCAATTTTTAAAGCTTCAATCCAATTAAATCCAGGGAGGTTTTGGTGAGGACATGAGACTGAACAAACGCTTTTGCTGGCTCTGCTTTTTCGGAGCAGATCAAGAAATGCTCAAAGAACTAGAACGGCAGACGAGAGAATAAAAGGACAGACATTGGGCTAAATAAATCAGAGCCTTCCATCAAAATCCTTTATGAGGAAGTTTGCAGAAGGATTTTTAAAGCTTAGTCTTCAAGAAGCACGAGCTAACAACTGCCATCAGGCGCGGGCTTTAGACCGTCGCTTGAATGGCTCGGTTCGGTGTTTTGTCGCCTTCGGGTGTGCTGCTTTTCGGCCCAGAGCAATTAGACGATGAGCATCGGGGCCGTACTCATCACCATCCAGATTCCCGAAGAGCTTCACATCTGCGAAGCCAACCTGCTGCATCCGATCTTTCAATTCTTGTCCGGAGTAGATTGTATGGTGGAACCTGAAGCTCTTAGCTCTTCCCTTACGAATCAGGATCCATTCGTTCCGGATTCGGGTCCAGTCATCGAAGATTTCATGGCGCTCAACCAGCCGTGTGCCGTCCGGCAAGACATCAGACGTGGTCGGTTGGAGGATCTTAGCCAGACGTTCCTTGCCCATGACGTCGATGAGGAAGACACCACCCGGCTTCAGACTCGTCAGGATGTTGCCGAGAACCTGCACATCCTCATGTTTGTCATCGAAATAGCCGAAGGACGTGAACATGCTGAGAGTGAGGTCGAAGGCTTCTGCCCGAACGAAGTCCCGCATGTCCGCCTGTACCCACTGGATCTTGACTTTGGCCGCCCTGGCCTTCGCTCGAGCCCTGTCCAAAAGATACTTGGTTCTGTCGACTCCGGTTACCTCGAACCCCAGTTGAGCGAGAGCGATCGAGCATCGGCCGGGACCACAACAGAGATCCAGCGCGGCCTTGCCCCTGGGGTTTGTAAGGGCCAAGGCCTTCTCGATTTCCTGTGGGGTTGCGGCAAAACGCTGCTCTGGGAACATGAACGGGTACAGCTCTTGCCAAAAAGCATCATCATCGAACCATTCCTTCTTACGTCTTGTGGTCATCTTCGTCCCTCACCGAACTTCTCTTTATGTGGTTTCCAGATAAACCGACTTTCTAGTTTTGCCTCCAGATAAAACGCCGCGTGGTCAGCTTGCCACACTGCGCTACTCACCATGTGCCGCTGTGTAGAGACAATTTATGACCAGACATTTTAGAGTGGCAATCCAAATCGTTCACATGTACGCAGAGCGCAAATACTCTCAGGTTGAAACCATAAGATCCGAAGTTATCACAATGTCCCGTTTCCTGAGTTCCTGTAGAAGAAGTCCATATGGGACATCCCTAGCAGGCGAGATCACTCCATGCTTGGTTATCTGGCCGGTTCCAATCATCTGAGCACCTATGCTGGCGGTGAAACCTACCGTTCGGCTCATGGCACTAAAACCGGTCTCCAAATCCCGTCTATCGATCAACTGATAGACAGCACGTTTCTTGCTTTCGCCTATGGTACCTTCTACCTCGATTCGGACAACCACCACATCCCTCTCGTGGCAGCCTAACTGGATATGAGGCTCGATGACCGCTGTCAGAAAGCGCTTACGGTCCACCGAGACATTATCTACCACTACCGGCTCAGTGTCGAGAAGATGAAGGTCCACCAGCTTTCTCCAGAAGACGCAGTGTCCGGGCCAACGTAAAGTGTAGCAACCCATTGTTCGCAGTCCTGGCATCTCAATGCCCAGCAAATCAACATACTTCAGCGCATCACCGTTAGGGTAAGCCTCAAGATTTCCCAATCCCTGAATCTCGATCTCGTGGATGTTTTGCGGATAGAAAATCTCGGTGCCTTTTATGTCAACGACCTCCCCATGCCTGATCAAGCGTGCGGGGCGATGGTAAGCATCAAGAACCCCCTCGAATGTCCAGGTCACCTTGTATCTTATTGGATTGTCCGCTGCTTGGAGCTCAGGAATACCGGAACCGTAGCTAATGATTTCCTCAACACTGTCAAATGATCGAACCGCTTCGCCCAGCAGTACCAGATCAATCCCAGGATCCAGTCCAAAATCAGGCAGTATCGTAACGTTACTCGCTTTGGCTTCGTCTGCTAATTTCTTCTCTATTGGCCTGCTCTGAAATGTGTTTACCAGATGAATGCGGTGCTTTATAGCGGAAGCAGCAATGGCACTGCAGAAGCGCTCAGGCAACAAGTCTATAACTGCATCTGGCTTTTGTTCCATTAGTTGATTTATACTTACAGGATCTTCTGCGTTAAGATATTCGCACGTCACCCTGTCGCCATACTCTCTGCTTTCAACGTATGCCTTGAGCGCCTCCAGCTCCCGGTCTGCAGCTATCACATCGGTTACTTTCTCACTTTGCATCAGGTCGTGCAGGGCAGCCTTCCCTTGCATGCCGACTCCCAGCAGCACTACTTTCATCAAAAGACCTCCTTATCATACCATCCGCTGGAATATGCTCTTTTCTATTCAGACTGTCAAGAAGGAAATTCTTCTGGTAGATGTGAGATTGCTTTCGGTATATTTTATATGCTGTGACAACGTTTGATTCTGGGGTTTCTGGGGAAGGGTCTGGTCCTCAGACCTCACGAAAGCACCGCCCTCCCCGAACCCCTCCTTCAAATAGACCAATAACCACAAGAAGAGTTCTCCCTGATTCTCATCAGCTCTCCTTTGTATTTCAGAGATACAGGATGGAGCTGAATCTGTATCTGTCCCGCTCTTTTTCATTGACAACAAGAGAATCTTGTCCTTAATTAGACATAAAAGGCAATCTTTTGTGCAAAGGGCAAAATGATCGGCAGAACTATCTCTCATTACAGAATCCTGGAGAAATTAGGCGAAGGTGGCATGGGCGTGGTGTATAAAGCTCAAGACATTAAGCTGGATCGAGTAGTGGCTTTGAAGTTTCTGTCAAAGGATCTTCTGTGTGACCAAGAAGCCAAGATGAGATTTACCCATGAAGCCAAAGCCGCATCTGCTTTAGATCATCCCAATATTGCTACCATCCATGAAATCGATGAAGTTGAAGGCGAATGCTTCATCTCCATGGCTTACGTTGAGGGCAAATCCATAAAAGAACTCATCAATGAAAAGAAGCTTTCCATAGAAGAGATTCTGAAAATTGCCCTTCAGGTCTGTGAAGGTTTGACAGCAGCTCATGAGAAGGGGATTGTGCACAGGGATATTAAATCAGACAACATTATGCTCACTCCTCGAGGCCAGGCTAAGATAATGGACTTTGGCTTAGCCAAGCTCAAAGGTGTGACCAAGCTGACCAAGACCGGTACAACTCTTGGTACTTTACAGTACATGTCTCCTGAACAGGCACAGGGCAAAGAAGCAGACCATCGAAGCGATATCTTTTCTTTTGGAGTGGTTCTATATGAGATGGTTACAGGTCAGCTTCCCTTCAAGGGTGAGCATGAAGCTGCTGTGGTTTACTCAATAGTAAATGAGACACCCGAACCATTGGCAAGGTATAAAGCAAATATTCCAGAAAGACTGCAAAGGATAGTAGACAAGGCTTTGCAGAAAGATGTCAGCACCAGGTATCAGAGTGCGGCTGAGGCCATAGCAGATTTGAAGGGATTGCAGAAGGAGACAGGGGTTGGTGTTTTCGCTAAACCTAAGAAGAAGCTCTTGCCGTTTATAATTCCTGCCGTAATCGTTTTTGTGGTTCTCCTGTTTTTTTTCATTCTCAAACCCTTCCAAGTTGAGGTAGTTCCGGAAAAGAGGGCTATAGCCGAAGAAAACTCCTTAGCCATTATGTTCGTCTCAGAGGTTGTATGATATTCTTAAGCTTTTGGGAAGGGAAGGACAAAAGAAGATCGACCGGGAAGTTGCCACCCAGGTTGCCACAAAAGCCGGAGCCAAATGGATGCTTTTAGGGAATGTTCTTCAAGTTGAGCCACGAACTGTGATTACCACTCAGCTGGTTGATGTAGCAACTGGTGAGGTGGAAGCTTCTCAGCGTATCACCGGGGAAATGGAGGAGGAGATATTTTCTTTGGTGGATAAGCTGACAGTTGAAATCAAGAAAGACTTGTCCCTGCCTGCAGTAGCCCAGCAAGAACCAGACCGACCAGTGGCGGATGTCACCACCCATTCACCAGAGGCATATCGCTACTATCTTGAAGGAGTTGATTACTGGAATAAGTACTATTTCCCGGAGGCAGAGAAAAGCTTCAGGAAGGCTCTGGAGTTTGACTCCACCTTTGCTATGGCGTATTACCGTCTGGCTCAGGTTGAAGACGGAGCGGAGGAGAAAGAGCTAATAGCCAAAGCAGTGGAATACTCAGACAAAGTCAACTGGAAGGAAAAACACTATATAGAAAGTCTCGAGGCAAGGATTTCAGGGAATTATGCAGAGGCCATCAAACAGCTAAGGAAGATAGTAGAACGCTATCCTGAGGAGAAGGAAGCTTTTGTTCTGTTGGGTTATTATTTATGGGCCCTTGAAGAGCTTGAAGAGGCTGTTCGCTCATTGACTAAAGCCATTGAGCTAGACTCTCTTTATAAGTTGGCGTATAACCAACTTGCCTATGCCTATGACGACATCGGCGATTTTGATAAATCCATCTGGGCCATAAACAAATACATATCCTTAGCACCGGATGAGGCCAATCCGTATGACAGCCGAGGTGATCTTTACAGATATAACGGCAAGCTAGACCAAGCGATTGAATCTTACAAAAAGGCCGAGCAGATAAAACCTGGTTTTTCCTTAAGCAGCCTGGGGCATTCGTACCTTTTTAAAAGAGAATATGCAAAAGCTGAAAGCTGTTACAAGAAGATGGCATCCAGCAGTGACAAAGACACTCGGTCCTGGGGAAGATCATATCTTGCTTTTATTCCACTTTATCAAGGCAAGTTCGAAGAAGCCCTTCGAGTTTTGGACGATGGCATCGCAGCAGACAGGATGGAGGAGGTGGAGGAGGCCTCGCAGGAAGATAAGCATATACTTAAGGCGACCATATACAGGGAAAAGCAGGATCTGGAATCAGCTTTGAAGGAAGTTGAATGTGCTATGGAAATCGCTGGGAAGATTCGCCCTGACGCTTCCCTGCACTGGCGACCGATTTATATTGGGCTTTTGGCAGAGAATGGTGAATTTGAGAAGGCTGAAGAGATGGCTAAGGCTTTGAAGAAACATATTGAAGAGTTTGGAGAGAAGGACCCATATTTGTTTTCTTCTTACCTGAAGCCTTCTTATTGGCATACTTTGGGGGAAATTGAGTTCTCAAAAGGTAACTTCGAAGCGGCTATGGCGAATTTCGAGAAAGCGGTAGGCTACTATGAGGACCTAGAAATTGCCAGAGCTTACCTTGCTGTGGGCAGGCTGGGAGAAGCAGTAACCTTGCTGGAGAAAATACTCTCAAGATATGACCAAGGTCGGATAAGCTCGGTAGCGGTGAAGGGGTATTATCTCTTAGGCTTAGCCTACGAGAAATCAGGCTGGAGCAAAAAGGCGATTGAGCAATACGAGGAATTTCTGGAAATCTGGAAGGATGCAGACCCGGGAATACCTGAGGTGGAGGATGCGAAGGAGAGGTTGGAAAAGTTGAGAGCTAAGAGTTAGGTGCAATAGAACACTTACAACTCCTCCCCCCCTTAAATTTGTGTGGGACAACAGATTAATAAGCGGGGCCGACGAGAGTTGAACTCGCGACCTCTGGCTTGACAGGCCAGCGTTCTAACCAGACTGAACTACGACCCCGACGATTTACTACAGTTATTGGTTCATAGTTCGCGGTTCATGGGGAAAGCTTTTACTACGAACTATGAACCACGAACTAATAACCATCTTTTAACATGGGCGGTACTGGAGTCGAACCAGTGACCTTCTGCGTGTAAGGCAGACACTCTAAACCAGCTGAGCTAACCGCCCGAAAAAAACAGTTAAAAGTCTTTTGTAAAACGGCAGACTCTCAAACTGTGTTTGCGTTAACTTGAGAGATCATACCCCTTTTTGGGCTTCGGGAGGCTTCTCCTTTCCTCCGTTGATTATTATGGCAATGGGGATGATCACGCAGTAACCCAAGACCAGAAGGATGGGCGCTAAGGTGATGGAACCATATCCCAGGGTGATGTAGCCCAACACGATGGCAAACAACCCTATGGCGAACAGAATGTAATTTTTCTTGGTGAAGGGTAAGATGGATTTATCTTTCGCCTTATAAGCCTTTGTGGTTGGCTTAACCTGCGGTTTTACCTTACGTTTGTCCTTTCCTGCCATTCTCTCCTTCCTTTGACGGATCGTAATTTAATAAACAATTTCAATAAGTCAAGCGAAAACCCTCAACTAGAGTCTCCTATATTTTTTCCCTTACCCCACGCAGGCTGAAGCCTGCGGCTACCATCCCCGCCTCCTCAAAATTGCAGGTCGAATATGCCTGCCAGCCATGGGTCGAAGACCCATTCGACAATGAGCAATCTTACCTTAATATGCATTTCTGGAGTAGAACCAATCCTTCAGCGTGAGAAGAAGTATCTTAATATCAAAAGCCAGCGACCAGTTCTCCACATAAAACAGATCGTACTTTGTTCTCTCCTCTATGGATGTGTTTCCCCTTAAACCGTTCACCTGCGCCCAGCCGGTGATTCCGGATTTGACCTTGTGGCGCAGAAAATAGCGGGGTATCCCTTCTTTAAATTTATCGACAAAAAATTCCCTTTCTGGACGGGGTCCCACCAAACTCATATCACCCTTCAATACGTTGAAAAACTGAGGAAGCTCATCCAAGTTATTTTTTCTCAGGAATGTCCCCACCTTGGTTCTGCGAGGATCGTCTTGTGTCGCAAATACCGGTCCGGTCCTCTCCTCAGCTTTTTCTATCATGGATCTGAACTTATACTGAATGAATCTTTTTCCGTCTCTGCCCAATCTTTCCTGTTTGTAAAACACCGCTCCCCTGGAATCAAGTTTTATTAGAATTGCCAGTATGGTAAAAACAGGGGAAAGAAACACCAGTCCGGCAGCAGAAAGGGTTACATCCAGAGATCTTTTCACTATCCTGTTCCATCCCTCCAGAGGAGTGCGACCCAGAGAAATCAAAGGTATCCCGTCGAAAGAGACCACTTTTGCCCTTGCCGCCATGATCTCAAACATATCCGGCACTATCTGAAACTCCACCCGCAAATCCTCACAGCTTAAGATGATCTCCATGATCTTGTGATGATAGGACAAAGGCAAAGCCAAAACCACCAACTCAACATCTTCCTCTTTGATTATTCGAAAAAGATCTTGGATAGTTCCCAAAACGGGAACATCCGTGGAATCTGCAGGATTAGTATGGTTTTCATACTTGTCTCCGCCTTCCACCAGACCGATAAGCTTAAACCCGAGTTGAGGATTTTCCTTCCACCTCTTAAAAAGTGAAATTCCCATCTCTCCGGTCCCCACAATTACCGCCTTTTTTACCCCGTAGCCGCGCTTTGTGAAATGGTGCTCCAGTTTTGCCATGATCCTTCTTTCCCCATAAAGCAAGATTATGCCCAAGACCCAGGATGCCACCAAGGTAGCACGGGAGTAAGAGGTGCCCCGATAAAAGAAGGTGAACGCCAAAACTATCAAAAATCCCAAGGTGGCGCCTTTGGCTAAAAGATAGAACTCATCGAAAGCAGTCTTGGGTCTGCTGCTCTTGTAAAGCCCATAGGCATTGAACACCACCACCCACACCACCACCACAAAGACCGAACCGTAAAGATAAAACGACAGAGGGGGGATCCCCTTGGTGACCGGAACGATTTTGGTAAAAGGAGAATAGAATCTCACCCAGTAGGCTAAGAGGATCGAGGAGAAGATGATTATCACATCCACCAAGAATAGAAAGAACGGGAATATATGCCTGAAGGTCTCTTTTTTCATCTTAAGCTTTTCCTATGTTCTTCGAACTTTGTCTGTATGAATTCTTTTATCTTCTCTTTGAACACCTTTTTGTCAAATCGAAGTGCGTTCTCTCTTATCCGATGTGGATCAAACCTGCCAGACTCGAAACGTCGCACCGCCTCAATTAAGGCATCTTTGGTCTGAGGGTAAAAGAATATTCCGGTGTGTGAGGAAGTAATCTCTTGATCAGGATAGGCTCCTTTGACTGATTCGGTTACTCCTCCTTTTCCAAATGCTAAAACCGGCCTGCCGCAAGCCTGAGCCTCCACCGGCACGATGCCAAAGTCCTCCTCTCCCGGAAAGATCAAAGCCTTACACTTTTCATAATACCTTTTCAACTCCGAACGAGGTTGCCAGTCTATAAATTTAATATTTTTCCTTGCAATTTTCATCACCTTTTTTTTCTCCGAGCCCTGGCCAACAATTCGCAGAGGAAGATTCAATTCATTGAAAGCTAAAACAGCCAAATCGTTTCTCTTGTAGGGGACCAAGGCGGAGACTACAAGATAATATTCTCCTTCCTTTGTGTTTAGGTCAAAATGCTCTATATCCACCGGCGGATAGATCACCTCCGCATCCCGACGATAGTGCTTTTGGATACGTCTTCTTACGTTCTGCGAATTTGCCACAAAATAATCCACTCTATCTGCGGATCTCTCATCCCAGCTTCTCAGATAATTCATAAAAAAGGGGATGCTCCAACGCATAAGCGGACTCACACTATTTTTGGAGAAGTAGGTGTAATACATCTCCCAGGCGTATCTCATGGGCGTATGGCAATAGCAGATATGGCAACTCTCAGGTGAGGTGATCACACCCTTGGCAACGCAATGGCTGGAGGATATGACCAGGTCATAGTCTGTTAAGTCGAACTGCTCGATGGCCGTGGGAAAAAGGGGGAGATATTTTTGATAATGATTTGAAGCGAAGGGAAGGTTCTGGACAAATGACGTTTTAATCTTCATTCGGGAGATGGTCTCCGAGACCGATCCCTTTTTATACAACAGAGTGTAGACGGTTGCATCCGGAAAAAGCTCACAAAAAATCTCCAGACACTTCTCCCCCCCTCTCATCCCGGTCAACCAATCATGTACCAAAGCTACCTTCATCGTACCCAAACCTTTCCGTGAGCCACAACCAACATGTTAGGCGAAGTGGCGATCCTTTTCAGTATGCAAGTTCACTCTTGATACGACGTAATGGCTTCCTCCAGCGCAACACGGATGGGGGTGTACGTGATACCCAATTCCCTTTCCGCCTTTCTCCCATCGATCCTGAAACCCTCTCTCATCGTCCTGATCTGATCTACAGACATCCCCCACATGGGCGGCTTCTTTATCAGGTTGGCTAACCATGTGAGGAGTCTGGCGTTTATCATGACCAGAGAATCGGGGAGACGTATCTTGGGTAAGGGAACTCCAGAGATTTCCTTAACCATTTCGTTGATCTCTTCAAGGGACATTTGGTGCCTGCCCACCAGGTATTTCTCACCGATATTGTTTTCCTTCTCTGCCGCTCTGACGATGGCTTCGGCAACGTCCTTCACGTGTACCCATGTAAGGATGGAATTGTGGAATACCGTGGCTGGCATACGGCGGTGGATCAGATTCTGGATATATTGGCCGGTGGCTTTTGGATCACCCGGGCCCAGGACCGCCGTAGGGTATATCATGAGCAAGGGCAGTCCCTTTTTCTCGTGCAGTTCCCAGGCGATCAGATCACCCTCATACTTGGTTCGGAAATACTCGCTAAACCGAACGGGACCAACCGGACTTTCCTCGGTGAACGGGCATTCCGCTGGCTTGCCGTAAATTCCTGCTGTGCTTATGTGCACCACCTTGGTAATGCCCGTTTCCAGTGCGCACTCCATCACGTTGCGCGTGCCCGTAATGTTGACATCAGCGAAGATTCGTTTGTCAGGTTCCCAGAAAGAGTAGAGGTTGGCCAGGTTGATCACCCACTGGCAGCCTTTCATACCCTCGAGCAGCGAATTTTTGTCGGTCACATCGCCTCTGATTATAGTCACCCCCTGCTCCTCAAGCTCGGCCACCTGACTGGTTGTTCTGGCCAGGCAGAAAAGCTTGTGCTCTGTGTCGGCCAGGCGTTTCACCACGTGACTTCCGATGAACCCTGTAGCTCCGGTAATGAACGTTTTCATTTTTCCCTCCTTAATGATCGGGCGGGTGTCCTCTCACAGCATTTTGCCTAACTTAAAATAACCAAACCCAGTTCGTTGATGCCTCAAGAATCGAAAATAGTCCGAGCTTGGTGAGTGAAACAATACCTGTGGTGGTCAAAATGATATGAATATCCCTTTGGCTATTTTGACTGTATCCCCTTGGCTTCATTTGCTTTTTCTTCTCACTTTTAGTCTTATGTTACCCTGTTTCCTTCTGAAAATCAAGCTTTTTTTGTTTTCACTTAAACCTCTTCGTCCGAGACAAACTGTTATATACTCAGGGGTGAAATCCGTGATGCATTCTGGTTGAGTCTGGTAGGGGCAATTCATGAATTGCCCTTGCGGGTCATGATTCCGACGATTGAGGGTAACAACAGCACTGTGGTCATGAAGCAGGCGAAAACGCCCAGCACCAGGAGGGAGCCAAGGCTGCCAAAACCCCGGTACTTTGCCAGCATAAGAGAACCAAATCCGACCATGGTGGTAATAGAGGTGAGCATTATGGCTTTTCCGGTGCTCTTCAATACTATTGGGGTTTTGGTGAGTCCTTCCACCCTGTACCGGTGCAGAAGGTGCACTCCGTCATCGATGCCAATGCCCACGATCATGGGTACGCCCATCAGGTTCACGAGGGTGAACATCATGCCAAATGTCTTCATCAGGCCGACCATCCAGAAGCCGCCGGCGATCAAGGGTATCATTGCCATGAGTGCCATCTTCAGGCTGCGAAAATCGAGCCACAAGAACAGGAGGACTACCAGAATGGTCAGCAGGGTAGCCCGAAGTCCGTCCCTTCCAATGTAGTCAATAAGGCGCAGCATGAGTGGAGGCGTGCCGGAGATTCTCGGATCGATACGTTCCAACTGTCTGGTGAAGATGCGCAAGAATTCGAAATCCCACACCATCTCCTTAGGATACATGGTGATTAAGAATCTGTTCCCATCTCTGTTCATGAATCGCTTCTTGATCGTCTCCGGGAGCATACCCAGATGGATGGCTTGAGGATTTGCCATCTCATATGCTTTTTCTCTCAAGGGGGATGTATACTGCTTCTGAAACAGGTTCAACCCGCTGGCAGCAGACTCCGGGTTATCTCTGAGTCTGTCTGCCAGTTGCAGAATCGAGCTTCCATCATCCGGATTTTCAGGATCGCCGACGATTTGCTTGCATTTTTCGTCCACCTTGTCCTGGCCGCCGGTGAAAGCAAGCTGTCCCAACTCGTAGATGTTCATGTCCAATCGTTCTAACTGTTCTATCAGCCCTGAAAGATTGTTCTCGGACAGATCGCGGTCTGTGGTGTTTGTCTCAAGATAATGACGAATCTTTTGCAGGTGCACGCTTCGTTTCTCCTGCTGAGAACCGGAGGGTACGTATTCGGAGATGCTCTCCACCAGGCTGATTGAGGCAACCTTCTTTGCCTTTTCGGCGATTTCCCTTGACTCCTCTATGGATGATGTTGTCATCATGGCGAAATCCGGGCTCAGGTCAAAAGCCTCGATCATGGTCTCCTGCAACTCGACAGAGACAAGCCCTTTTGGCTCCATGTTGAGATAATTGTAGTCAAACTTTGCGTGCAATGCCTGGTAGACGAAGAAGCTGGTCAGCAGTATGCCGATGATGAGGAATAAGACCGGTTTGCGGCTCTGCTGCTCGCCGAATCTTTCCAGCACCTTGAACTCGACGCTCACCGGACGCGGCGGCCAGTGCCGAATTCTGCCGACCAGCCTTTCTCTTAGAACCAGAAACGCCGGCAATGCTGCCAGGGTGGTGATCATGGCGCTGACGATCCCTAGGCCTAAAATCAATCCCATCTCCTTGATGCCGCGGGAACTGGCGATCATCAGGGTGAAAAATGCTGCTGAGGTGGTGATGCCGCCAGTAATGATACCTGCGCCTGAACGAAGCAGGGTTTGCTGCATGGCGGCGGGTGGATCTTCGCCCAGGACACGACGCTCGTTATAAACGGAGATGATGTGAATGGAGTAATCGATGCCCAGGCCGATCAGAATCACCGCGAACATTGAAGTCATGATGTTCAGACTGTCCAGAAAAATCGCGCCAACGCCCGCAGCTATAATGATGGCCAGAATAAGATTAACCCCGGCGAGCAGAGGAGCAGTCCACATACGAAAAGAGAGGATGAAAAACAGTAATACCAGAGCCAACGCCACCACAGAAGTCGTCCGCAGATCCTTTGTGGAGTAGACCATCTCGTCCCGTTGCAGGGGGATGTTGCCGGTGAGTCCGGCCTGGACCTCCGGAAACTCCGGTAGCGTCCTGTCTAAGACCGCCTGTATCGAATCGGTGGAAGCCACCGCTATGTCAATCTCCATTATGGAGAAAGTCGGTTCCACCATGATCAGCAGGACTTTCTTGTCCTGCGAAATGAAATAGGGGTCACCGATCAGGAAGCGGTCCACTGCGGAATCTGCCAGCGCGCTGTTTCCACCGTGTAGGTTGCTTACGTACCTGTCCATTACCTGCAGCCAGAACTGGAGTCCATCCAGGTAGCGGACAGCGTCATCCTCTTTTTCCTTGGTGGAGAGCGCTTCCTCGTCAGCGATGTAGGTCTCCTCGAAGTTGTCGTTGATGTGGGTCAGGAGGGGAATAAGATTCAGATCAGAGAACACCCCCACGGTCTTCTTCAAATCCTTTGCCTTGGCCAGCATGAAGCCGTGTTGCCGCAAGAAATCTTCGTCGATCCTGTAGTCCACCCTCTCAACATATTCGGTGAGGCTCTCCACCTTCGGCACAATTGCCTCTGCAAACTCCTTGATCCGGTGCTCCGGCCCCTGCACCACGATGATGGAGTTGGAGGCGTTGGTGTATTCCTTGATGATCCTGTCGAATTCCTGCACCATGGGGTCTTCGAGCGGGAGCAGGTCCGACCAGCGCATAGTCACCTTCAGCCTGCTGGCTGAAATGGCGGCAAGAACGGCCAGGACGAGCATTGCAGCCACCACCCATCCTGATTTTATCGCGGTGAATCTTCCCCAAGCTGAAAGGAGTTTATCTCTCATTTCTTATTCCTCTCTCTGTGGCCTCTCCCCCTCAGTCCCCTTCAGGGTGAACCCCTCTCCATAAGATGGAGAGGGGGAGATAGGGAGCGAAGTATCAAAAATAGACCAGGCTGCGCAGAAGCAGGCTGTGTCCCTGACTGCTGCCGTAAGCTTTGCCTTCCTTGCCGATGTTAATGTTGCCGATTAAAGTGAATTCGATATTCTCGTGAAAGCTGTAGAGCACTGTTGGAACCAGAGCAATGCTCCCATCGGAGAGGCTGAGAAGCGTTGATCCGCCAATCTTCAAAAGATCGGTGAGAGGATACTGAATCAGGCAGTAGACTTGATCGCGGGTGAGGCTTTTCTGCTCCTGATAGAAAAAGCGCAACCAGTCATTCAAACCATAATCCCGGTAATCGGATTTGGCAAGTGAGTGGTGGTAAAACTCCAGCATCAGGTAAAGCTCTGAGTCGAATGTATAATCACCACCAATCAACAGTTCCCAGAAATCTTCGAAATCCCCAACAAAGTTGTAGGCAGTCTCTCCCCACACGCCCAGTCCGAGAAGCTCTCCGGCGAAGTCACCCCCAAGCAAACGGCGCTTGTGAGAGGTGAAAAGGTTAACGAAGGGGTATTCGTAGTCAGTTACACCCCACTCTGTTTCCGTCCCGGTGATGGAGAAGTCGAAGTGTTGCCAGCGTCCCTTCAAGCGCAAGAGTTTGCCCGAGCTCTCCCAGTCTGATTCGGGCGAGTACAATGCCAGGAGACTGAAACCGGCCCTCAACGGCCAGTCAACGCGGATAGCATTGTGCCCGGGCTGCTCGTATGTGGGATCGCTCAGATCCTTGACGTTGAAAATGTCGGTAGGATTCCAGGCATAACCGGTGCCCAATGATATCTGCTGTTTTCCCACCATCAGATCAAAAGAAGGAAAAGAAAAACGCAGGTAAGCATTGTCCAAGAAACTGCGGTCGTCAAATGTGAACCGGTACCGCCACATCCTCGCGGAAGAATAGCGAGAAGTCACCCTTTCCGGAATGAAATTCCAATAATTCCATTCGCGTTTTCCATGGTAGACTATCCAGTCAAAATTCGCCCCGAATTCTAAGTTTTCGCCCAGGTTGCTTTTCAAATCCACCCGAAGCTTGTTGGATTGCAGTTGATAGTAATTGTCGTCCAGATAGATGAGGTTGAATTGCGGCTCAAAATATCCAAATATGTCGAGCTCCTGAGCGTCAAGCGGCACGCTCAACAGCAAAAAGAGAAGGCAGGTACAAAGAAACTTTCTCATTTCTTCATTCCTCTTTCAGTGAAAAGATCATCTTCCAAATCCACCTTATAGCTTACCTCCACCAGCTCCATGCTGGTCTGGGTGCGGTCCAGTTTGTTGTACATCACAACCTGCATGGGTGTAGGAATATCGTCAATGATCTCAATGTTGCCACATACCAACTCCTTCTCCAACAAGGTGGAGTCGTCATCGTGATAATAATCTATAACCAGCGGCACGAAGCTCTCCTTATCCACCCACATCACCAGTTTCGAGTACCCGGACGTGCTTTTGGGTTTGCGGGTCAGCTCGAGCTCATAGCAGAGCTTGCCCTGCTTCTTTTCTTCCCCTAGGAGCCGGGACTCAAACTCATCTATGAATGCATCTCCCGCTCCCATGTCTTCGTAGGAGAAATCGCTCCCCTCCATCTTCTGTTTTTTGGCGTGCGTGGCAAGCTTCCTCACCCTGCGCGTGCGGGGAAAGTAGACCCAGATATCGTCTGCATTGTTCAGCATCAGAATCGCCTGCCCTTTTACCCGGCTGGGCTCCAAGTACTTCATCAGCGTCTTCTCGCCGTGATTCTTGGCATACGCCAGATAAACAAAGGTTCGAGTTTTCTTAGATGTGGTCGTTATGGTCATCTTCATCTTGCCCTTAGATTGCGCCGGATTCATTACCCGGGTAACTCTTTGAATGATCGTGTCCGCAGTTATTGGGTTGGTTTGAGCACCTGCACTCCCTGCGCAAAAAAGTCCAGCACTAAAGATAAGGGGGGTGAATGCTTTTAATTTCATAAAACTCTCCTGTTGAATATAAAATTCCTCTTAGTGCTTCTTGACGCTTATTTAATGTACGTGGTTTTGAGAGGCTGATTTCAATTTGTATTTCTCCGGTATAATTTTTTATAATTTTTCAACTATTAATAAAAAGTACCAACTTTGTCAATACCTTTTATACTCTGGTTTGCATCTTGCACCACATATAATCCTTGCGCTCTTTTAAAACGCCAATCTCCCACGACAATAAACAAGTGACTTGTGCGGGTTAAATTTGTGTTGCATTTTATCAAAGGGGATATTAACTTAGCAAAATGAGACAGCAATTATTCTTTTACTCACAACATTGTCGCAGATTGACTTTTCATTGGAGGTTGAGAGGAGTCAAATGAGGCGATACGAAAAGAGAACGAGATGAAATAAGGAGGTAGATATGTCCGGACACTCTAAATGGAGCACCATAAAACGCAAAAAAGGCAAGGCAGATGCGGCGCGGGGTAAGATGTTTACCAAGTTGATCAAAGAGATCACCGTTGCCGCAAGAGAAGGAGGGGGGGATGCAGATGCCAACCCCCGACTTAGAACTGCCATCCAGGCGGCTAGAGCGGCAAACATGCCTGCCGCCAATATCGACAAAGCCATAAAGAAAGGAACCGGCGAACTTCCCGGAGTCTCCTACGAGCAGATCAATTACGAAGGCTATGGTCCGGGTGGGGTGGCAATTCTGGCGGAGACGTTGACCGATAATAAAAATCGCGCCGTCTCCGACATCAGGCGCATCTTCTCCGTACATGGAGGAAACTTAGGAGAGGTGGGTTGTGTGGGATGGATGTTCGAAAGAAGGGGCATAATTCAGGTGGATAAGGAAAAAGCGGATGAAGAGGAGCTGATGATGGCCGTGCTGGATGCGGGGGCAGAGGATATGAAGGCAGAGGAGGATTATTTCGAAATCGTCACTCCATTCGAGAAATTCGAAGCAGTGAAAAAGGCATTAGATGAGAAGAGCATACCCACTACTCAGGCAGAGTTAACCATGATTCCCCAAACCACCATAAAACTCGAAGGAAAACAGGCGGAACAGATGCTCAAACTTATGGAGGCTTTGGAGGATCACGACGATGTGCAGAAGGTATACGCCAACTTTGATATCGCCACGGAGATAATGGAAAAGATGAGTGCATAGTCCGTCAACGGTTCACAGTTAAAGTTCACAGAAATGATGCAAAAAGAAAGTGGAGTGATAATCTTAGGGGTGGATCCGGGGAGTAATATCACCGGATATGGTTTGATAGAATCCAATGGCGAAAAAAATATTTTGATAGAAAGTGGGGTCATCGAACCCTGTACCCATGATCCACTCCCAGAAAAGTTAAAAGAGATTTTTAAAGGGTTAGTGAAGATAATAAGAAAAAGCCATCCCCACCAGTTCGCCATCGAGCAGGCTTTTTACAGTAAAAATGCCAGGTCAGCGCTGATAATGGGACATGCTCGGGGGGTGGCGATTCTGGCAGCCGCCAAGTCCAATATTCCCATAGGAGAATATTCCCCCAAAGAGGTGAAATGTGCCATCGTGGGAACCGGAAATGCATCCAAGTCTCAGGTGCAATACATGGTGAAGAAGCTTTTGAATTTAAAGGAGTCGCCCCAGCCAGTGGATGCGGCCGATGCTTTAGCTGTGGCTTTGTGTCATGCCCAGAGATTAAAACATAATTACATAATGACTACCAGAGTGTTTACTGATTGAAATGTTTTATGTGTAATCAAAAATTGCTAAGCGATAAACCTCAAATTCGGTAGCCTGCGAGTTCCAGAACCTTACTTAAGTTAGATTCTGGCGAGGAATGAATCGGTTAATCTCGAAGTTTGAAGCAAAAAAAACGTTTTGAGGGAAGAAAATTGATCGCTTACCTTGAAGGAAAACTAATTGAGAAAAACCCCACGCATTTGATCCTGGAGGTAGGTGGGGTAGGATATTCGGTAAATATCCCGGTCTCAACTTATAGTAATTTAGGAGAGACCGGCAAGATGGTGAAGGTTTTGACTTATCAACATGTGCGCGAGGACGAGCTTAAGCTTTATGGATTCTCAACCAAGCCGGAAAAAGGACTTTTTGAGTTATTGATCTCGGTGAATGGAGTGGGACCAAGGCTGGCTTTAAGCATTCTCTCCTGCGTCTCGGTGAACGAGTTCCAGAGGTCAGTGCTCCAGGAGGATTTAGATGTTTTGACCACTATCGCTGGTGTGGGCAAAAAAAAGGCTCTGCGGCTGATAGTGGAATTGAAGGAGAAACTGGGTAAGATAGATTTAGGTGTAAAGAAGGACTGGGAGGAAAAAGAAGCGGTCTTCGTTCCTGCACAAGACGAGGCAGTTTTGGCTTTGGTATCTTTAGGATACACCAAACCTGATGCCAAAAAGGCGCTGGAGAGGGTGACCAAAGAGGTGAAAGAAGTTCTGCCAGTGGAGGAGCTGATAAAAAGAGCGCTGAAATATGCCAGATGAAAAATGTTAAGCGTATTTAATGAAGTAGTAATAGCAAAGAGAAAGGAAGAGTGAAATTTTGCCACAGAGGGTCACGGTTCCAGATAGACTGGAAGATGAATTAGAATTTGATCTCACCTTAAGACCCACTAAGTTTGATGAGTTCGTGGGTCAAGAGAAGATCAAAGCAAATTTAAAGATATTCATTCAGGCGGCTAAGAAGAGGGGTGAGCCTTTAGATCATGTTCTCTTCTACGGGCCACCCGGTTTGGGAAAGACCACCCTGGCGCATATAATTGCCAAAGAACTTGAGACAAATGTCAAGTCCACTTCCGGTCCGGTGATGGAAAGACCGGCAGATTTAGCCGGGCTTTTGACCAATCTGGGCCAAAGGGAGGTTCTGTTCATCGACGAGATTCACCGGCTTAACCACGTGGTGGAGGAGTATCTGTATCCTGCCATGGAGGATTTCAAGATAGATATAATGATAGAAAGAGGACCCTCTGCTCGCTCGGTGAAGATTGATCTACAACCTTTCACCCTGGTGGGTGCCACCACCAGGGCAGGTCTTCTTACCTCACCTTTGCGGGCAAGATTCGGCGTGGTGGGAAGACTTGATTTCTATCAGCCGGAAGATCTTTTCAAGATCGTCCTGAGGTCGGCTAAGATATTAAACGTCAAAATAGACGGAGAGGGAGCCTTGGAGATAGCCAAAAGATCCAGGGGCACTCCCCGGGTGGCAAACCGGCTTCTTCGTCGGGTGAGAGATTATGCCGAGGTGAAGGCAACAGGAGAAATAGATCGCCAGGTTGCCCACGATGCTTTATTGATGCTGGAGGTGGATGAGCTGGGCTTGGATGATATGGATAAGAAGATAATGGAGGTGATCATTCACAAGTTCAAAGGCGGGCCGGTGGGGATCAATACCTTGGCGGTGGCAGTAGGAGAGGAAGGGGAGACCATTGAGGAGATATATGAGCCGTTTTTAATTCAAGAGGGGCTTTTGAATCGCACCCCTCGGGGCAGAACCGCTACCGAGTTGGCATATAAACATCTGGGCATAAGTAGGGAGAAAGGAGCGCAGGAGAGGTTGTTATAATCAGAAATGCTGGAGTGGTCCTTTACAGAAGAATAAATGTAGGGGCGAACTTTCAGGTTCGGGCAGACGGGTGGAGCTAAAGCTCCACCCCTACGCCTCCTCTTACAACAGGAGTGAACGTCAATGAGAATCTTGTTGCATGTCTGCTGTGCCAATTGCGCAATTTATCCACGTAAGGTACTTCAAGAAGATGGTCACCAGGTTTTTGGATTTTGGTATAACCCCAACATCCATCCTTTCACCGAATATCGGAGCAGACTGGATGCGGTGAAATCTCTGGAAGAGAAAAAATCTTTTCCAGTGTTTTACCACGATTCGTATGATCTGGAGAAATTTTTGAAAGCGGCAATACAGGATGTGGAGAATCGATGTGGCTTTTGTTACAAGATAAGATTGATTAAGACAGCTAATTTCGCCAAGAAGCAAAACTTCGACGGTTTCTCCACCGCCCTTCTGGTCAGTCCACATCAGAAGCACGAGTTGATAAAGGAAATAGGTGAGAAGATCGGGGCAGATTTGGGAATCAAATTTATCTATTCCGATTTCCGTCCGGGTTTCTATGAAGGTAAGAATGTAGCAAAAAGTTTGGAGCTTTACAGTCAAAAATACTGTGGCTGCATCTTCAGCGAAAAGGAACGGTATTTGAATAAAGCCAAGGTGGGGAACTTGAAAAAAGCCTGAGAAGGCAGTTTACTCGAATCTGATGCAGGTAAATCTTTTTTTTGAATTATGCCACCAAAGCAAAGCCTATGTACTATACTTTCGCAAAGATACTGATCGCCTTCGGGTTTTTGCTGATCCTAATTGGTATAATCCTGCTTGTTTTTGGCAAGCTTGGTTTTCTGGGAAAGCTCCCCGGAGACATTCACGTTCAGGAGAAAAACTTCGAATTCCATTTTCCAGTGGTCACCTGTATAGCCATTAGTATTCAGCTTTCTCTTCTACTCTCAGCTTTTCTTCTCTGGTTTAAGAAATGAGCATCTCTTTAAAAGATTTCGATTATCCCCTCCCCAAAGATTTGATCTCCCAATATCCAGCCGAAAGGAGGGATCGATCCCGGCTTTTAGTTCTGGATAGAGAAAGTGGGAGAATAGAGCATAAACTTTTTTACCAGGTGATTGATTATCTTACAGCGGGTGATGGTCTTGTCATCAATCAAACCAGGGTTTTCCCCGCCCGAACCTTCGGGATCAATCAAAAGAATGGCAGAAAGGTTGAAGTTTTCTTTCTGAAAAGGTTAGATGGCAAACTGTGGGAGGTTCTGGTCAAGCCGTCCAAAAGGGTCCCTGAAGGCTCTTTGATCTCTTTTGAACCGGATGGTTTGACCTGTGAGATAAGAGCTCGCACCGAATCTGGAAGTTGGCTGGGAAAGGTTAACTATAATGGTAACCTTTTTGAGGTCTTAGAAAAAATCGGGAGGGTTCCACTTCCTCCGTATATAAAAAGAGAAGTGGAAACAGATGATAAAAGCACCTATCAGACCGTCTATGCCAGAGATACCGGAGCGGTGGCGGCTCCTACCGCCGGGCTTCATTTTACCGAGGAGCTGCTGGAAAAAATCAAGGACAAGGGTGTGGAGATGATCTCCATAACCCTGCATGTGGGGTGGGATAGCTTTAGACCAGTTCGGGCAGACGATCCCAAGGATCATACTCTGGCATCCGAATATTTCAAGATCAATCTGGAAGCAACGGAGAGGATAAATCAGATCAAAAGGAGCGGACAAAGGATCGTGGCGGTGGGGACCACCACGGTGAGAGCTTTGGAAACAGCGGCAGGTAATTGCAAGGGTGATGAGATAAAACCACAATCAGGCTGGACAAAAAAATTCATCTATCCTCCCTATAAGTTTAAGGGAGTCGATTCTCTGATCACCAATTTTCATCTTCCTCGCTCAACTCTATTGCTTTTGGTCTCTGCCTTTGCATCAAAGGAGTTGATTCTTGATGCCTACCAGGAGGCAATCAGACGAAAATACAGGTTTTATAGCTATGGAGATGCCATGTTGATAATTTAGAGAACTGGTCAACGGATGAAACGCCCGGACGGATTGAACGGATGAAATTGGATTAGTAGAAGTTGGATTCATCCAATTCGAAAGAAGTAGAGGTGATTTTGAAAGTTGTTGGCATAATAGTAGCAGGTGGAGTGGGAAAAAGAGTTTTCGGAGATCTCGCCGCTGAGGGGAAAGGGGATCTGCCCAAGCAATTCCTGACCCTCGGAGAGAAGCCCGTCCTGACACACACCATAGATAAATTTGAAAAATGTGAGCTGATCGATGAAATCATTTTAGTGGTGCCGGAAGATTATATGGGTTATTGCTCACAAACAATTGTCGACAAACATAGTTTTAAAAAAGTGAAAAAGATTGTATGTGGGGGCAAGGAAAGACAGGATTCAGTTTACCTGGGACTTAAAGCCTGTTCTAACAACACTGACATTGTTGCCATCCACGATGGGGTCAGACCATTGATCGCTCCGGAGAAGATTTCAGACTTGATCAAATCGTGTTACCAAAAGAAAGCAGTAATTTTAGCCATTCCGGTTAAGGACACCATAAAAAGAGTGGAAGGTGGTTCGGTCATAACCACTCTGGATCGAGAAAAACTGTGGTTGATACAAACACCACAGGTATTTCAATATAAGCTCATTTTGGACGCTTACGAAAAAGCCAATGAGGATGGTTTTTCTGGGACGGATGATTCCGTCCTGGTGGAAAGATTGGGGCATGAGGTTGCGATCATAGAAGGAGAATACGAAAACATAAAGATAACCACGGCTGAAGATTTTGCCATGGCTGAGGCCTTTTTAGAGAAAAAAAAGAAGAGAGGTGCAAATTCTTAGTTCTGTTATACAGCAGAGGCGAAAATGTTTAGAATCGGCTTCGGTTACGATGCACATAGATTGACAAAGGGCAGGGATTTGATATTGGGTGGCGTAAAGATCCCGCACGAGAAGGGACTTTTGGGGCACTCGGATGCAGACGTTTTATCTCACGCCATAGGCGAGGCAATCTTAGGTGCGTTGTCTTTAGGCGATCTGGGAAAACATTTTCCTGATTCGGACCAAAAATACAAGGACATTTCCAGTTTAAAAATTTTGTCTATGATCAATGACATGGCAAAGAGGGAGAATGCAAAGATCATAAACATAGACTCGACCATCGTGGCGGAAGAGCCGAAATTATCCGGGCACATCCCAAAGATGAGGGAAAATATCTCTGATGTTTTGAACATTGATATAAATCAGGTTTCGGTGAAAGCAACCACCACAGAAAAGATGGGGTTTGTGGGGAAAAAGGAGGGGATTGCCGCCTATGCGGTAGTTCTGACGAAGAGAGAGCGACCGTAGGTCCGAAATGCCCCCATCTGGGGACTTTCGGACGAAACGAGCAAGTTCTGAAAGAACAAAAATCAATATGAGCGAGCTTTTCTGGATCAAAGTTGAAAATATTTTAAACTTAGCCGTCACCCATGGGGCTTTCTGGTTTTATCTGTTTGTTTTTTTGAGCAACGTCTTGGAAAATTTTTTCCCTCCCTACCCGGGAGATACGGTCACCTTCGTAGGAGGATATTTAGCCGGGACTGACCATCTCACCTTCCCTTTGGTTTTTCTCTCTGCCTGTCTGGGATGTTTGAGCGGTGCCATGCTACTTTACCTTTTAGGTAAAAACAAAGGAAGAAAGGTCTTTTTGAAAAACGGAAGTGGAATTTTCGATAGGGCGCATCTGGAAAAGGTGGAGAGATGGTTCAAAAAATATGGGGAGAAAGTTCTCGTCCTCAGCCGATTCTTGGCCGGGGTGAGATCTGTGATCGCTTTGACCGCAGGAGTAGGAAACGTGAGTCTGAAGAAAATGACAATCTACACCTCCATAAGCGTGGTCTTGTGGAATAGCACAATACTCTTCTCCGCATTTAAGATCCAGAGGCACTGGCGAGAGATTCTTCAGATGTTACAAATCTATAACAAAGCGGTATTGACGATAGTGGTGGTGCTGGCTTTAGTCTGGCTGGCGAAGGTGTTCTTAGGTAAATTGTTACGAAAAGCGTGAGTGATAAGAGGTAGTTGACTGATTCATCAGGCCCAAAAAGGTTCGTCGAGAAATCGGCAGATCTCATAAGGAGCGAAATTGAAGATACTGGTCTTAATGGGAGGAACATCTGCGGAAAGAGATGTCTCTTTGGCCTCGGGCGAAGCCATAGTTATGGCGTTGAAAGAAGCAGGACATCAGGTGCTGGCTTTAGATACTGCAAAAGATCAAAATCTTCTTTCGGATGATGGAAAATATCTGCCCGGAGGAGTGAAGGAGAAACCACCGGACGTGACCGAACTGGAGAGAAAGAGTAAACAGCTGGCTCTGGAGGCTATCCATTCTTTTGATTTCTCAGAAGTGGACGTGGTATTCTTAGCTCTTCATGGAGGGCAGGGCGAGGACGGAACCATTCAGGCACTTTTAGACCTGACCGGAAAACCTTACACCGGATCAGGCGTTTTAGCCAGCGCCCTGTGTATGGACAAAGCCATGTCCAAAAAGATGTTCGAACGAGAAGGTATATTAACGCCGGAATGGTTTTCGCTACAAAACCCTGAGCTCTCCGATCCTGCCGTAATCTCAGAAAGAATTGACAAAGGCTTAGGCTTTCCCTGTGTGGTAAAACCCAACAACCAGGGCTCCACTGTAGGGCTTACCGTGGTGACGGAAAAGCAGGATTTGAGAAAAGCACTTGAATGCGCCAGAGAATATTCCAGTCAAATTATGATAGAGAGATACATTCCCGAAAGGGAACTCACGGTCGGCGTACTGGGGAATATGGCTTTGCCGGTAGTGGAGATCATACCGGAGCATGGAATCTATGATTATGAATGTAAATATACTCACGGCAAAAGTCGGTATTTGTGTCCGGCAGAAATTTCTAAGGAGAAGACCAAGGAGATTCAAGCCATAGGACTGAAAGCTTTCAAGGCTTTGGGATGCGAAGGTTACGCCAGAGTTGATTTTCGATATGGTGAAGATGAGCGATTTTACTGCCTGGA
>LJUX01000035.1 GCA_001304155.1 candidate division Zixibacteria bacterium SM23_73_3 | reverse complement strand
TCACGCTTGGGTTGGATTTCTCCTCAGACCACCTTGAAGCCGGAAAAGAATCCTTCTATGTTACCTCACAGACCGGCTCAAGTTTGTCCTGGAATCCAAGTTCAGCTACTCTTGGTCTATGTTAAAACTGAGCTACGGAAAAGCCTTCAGAGCCCCAACCTTCAACGATCTCTACTGGCCGGATGGGGGGAATAAGGATTTGAAGCCGGAAAAGGGGGGAAGTCTTGGAGCGGGCCTGCTCTTTACCGGCAGGAAAATCTCTTCTCAAGTCTTTGTATTTCATCGTAAGGTGAAAAACCTGATCTCCTGGCAACCACTGGGTGAAAACGGATTATGGCAACCTTTCAATCTGGACCGCTCTACCTCCTCGGGGGTGGAATTGGAACTGGATTACAGGATTTCTGAGAGTCTCGATTGTGATGTGAATTACTCCTACAACAAAGGAGAGGAGATAAAAAACGAACTGGTCTATTATGATTTCTTATCCGGGGAAAAAAGATTCGAAGAGTTGAAGAAAAGATTCGAAGAGTTGAAGAGAAAAGCACGTTTTATGCCCGAGAATATCTTCAATCTCAACTTGAACCTGAAACCTCTCCCCTCCTTTTCTGTCCAGCTTGCATTTAATTTCCGCAGCGAAAAGTTGAACTATTATCCGGATTATTCATATTATCCGGAAATAAGATATGTGACCAAGAAGATCAAATCCTGTGCCAATCTTGACATCAGTTTCAATCAAACGATCAAAAACCTGACCTTCTTTTTGAAAGTAAACAACCTCTTTGAGGACAAGACCCCCACCCAGTTTGGAAACTCGATGTCGGATTTGGATTACCCCAATCCTGGCAGAAGAATCTTTGCCGGAATAAGGCTGGAGGTGTCAGATTAAGTCTCAACTAATACAATATCAGTGAGCGCTATCTTCAGCTCTCAAGTCCTGGTATACAGCTACTACACGGACGCCATCTCCCGGTTCAACTCAGCGGGGTATTCATCCACTTTAATCTTGTCGGAAGCGGCCCGATATCGGCTGCGATATACACCCGCACTTCTGAGATTCTGCTTTTAGACGGGATCATATTGATGATGCTTTTGGCATTGAGGGGAATACTACTTTTGAAAAAGAGGGGATAAGCCCTTGAAAAAAGGAGACATTCAACGCTTCTTACAGGATTTCTATCTGCCCACTCCCAATGATCAATGGTGTACAGCTAAAAGTTACAACCCTTCCGCTCTTGGTCTCCTTCACAGCATCAATGTTTCGTATCATGATAATGCCGTTGAGCGTCCCTTTACTGAGGGAAAGGGAGGCTGTCATTGAGTATTGATCTCCAACGAACACCTTCTTGTTCGACCGTAAGGAGGGTCTGTGTTACCGGTTTCTCAGTATACTCATCTGGATCGGCCACCTTTCCGTGAAGCCTACCATGGAAAGAAGCCAGGTGTCCGCTCAGTTGTGCTTGGGCTGGTTGATCTAGATGCATGAGTTCATCAAGGACGTAAGCTTCTCGGGAAGCCAGAATTGCCCGAACCATGATTTGGCACCGCATGTCATAAAGAAAGAAGGATGGGGGCATGTCGTCCATTCCGACCGGATACAAGGGATCTCTCGGGTGTCCTTTTGCATCTTTGAATATGTCTGGATGAATCTTCCCCGTTTCTATCTGTTGAACAAGCTTCTCGACAGTTGGATTCCAGTAGGTAGTTGGCTCCAAAGAACAGTCAAATCCCTGCCGGTCGCGGAGAACCTTTTCCTCCTGGAACTGACCACGAAGCTGATGGTAGGCTCGTTTTCGTTCCTCTGAGGAGAGCTGACTATACAGCTGCCGAATGCGTTCCGCATTCTTGTAATCAACCATGAAGAACGCTGTTCTAGCTCTTGCTATTCGTTGCGAAAGTTCGCGACACTGCTGCTCCCAATTTAGCTTATACTGAGTAACCTCTTGAGACTTCAGTCTTGCAGTCAAGCCCCGTGGTGCTGTTGCTTTGTCATGGTGGTCAAGACAAAGGACAGCAAGATTCTCTTCCCTGTTGTCTGAGTTATCTCCGTTGATATGATGAATTTGAACATCGCTTCTCCTGCAGACACAACAGGAATGTCTGTTGGCAATCAGAATCCGTGATCTCGTTGGCTGAGGAATCTTTTTCTTAGTGCTCATGGCTTGTTTTCTGTCCGTCTAAAGTTAAACTCTTTATTACATTGACGCCCCAAATTTGGATCTTTTCCGCTTCCCCCCTTATTCAGACTTTTCCTACGCCCAGACTATTGTTTCATTTATCTTAAGAAATGTTTTAACCAAAAGCAACAGCTTTTTTCGCCTACAAATACAAATCAGTTGAACTCCCGCGTTCCCCTCTCCATGAAATGGAGAGGTGGAGATAGGGGGTGAGGTAGAAGGGAGCTACAATTTTGCTTTTTAGGTCTGAGTTCACCCTTTCTGACCAGGAAAAAAACTTGACAAGGGGGCTGTGTGTCATTATTTTCAACGACCGATAGTTAGAAAAATCTATACCCAAAGGAAGGTGGACGAATGAAGAGAAATGCTAAGAGCTGTATATTCTTGTCCTTAACCCTGACATTAGGTTTTCTGTTTGCTTCAGGTGGTTTTGCCCAGACAGTAGAAGAATGCCTGATCTGTCATGGAGATAAAAGTCTTACCAAGGAGGACTCAACCGGGAAGGAGATCTCGCTTTTTGTGGATGAGTCGGTTTTCGCCAAGTCGGTTCACCAGATGTTGAACTGTGTGGGTTGTCACGTGGGCGTGGGGGCTGACATGCACGAGACTACACCGGGTCTGGTGAATTGCGGTGTGTGCCACGCAGAAGCCACAGAACTTTACCAGACAGGATATCACGGACAGAAAAGACTTGAGGGAGTGACGGATGCTCCTACATGTGGGGACTGCCACAGCTACCATAGTATTCGATCGGCGGATGATCCAGAAGCTGAGATCTATCGGGGCAATCAACCCAAGATGTGTGGCAAATGCCATGGTTCATTCAGGAAGTATTTGCAGAGCGTTCACGGTTTGGAACTTGCTGAGGGTAATCTGGGAATGCCTGTCTGCTCCGACTGCCACAGAACCCACGACTTAAAGCCCGCTTTCGATCCAGCTTCACTTTCTCACCGGAGCAACATCGCCTCCACCTGCACGCAGTGTCATCCCGGAGTAGAGGAGGAGTATAGCGAGGACGTTCACGGAATGGCAGTGAAGAAGGGTGATCCCGATGCTCCGGTCTGCACCGATTGTCATACGGCTCATGCCATTAAACCTTCGTCAGACGAAACCTCTTCCACTTTTTGCGCAAATCTTTCCAAATATACCTGTACCTATTGCCATTCCCGGGAGAGGTTGTATGAGAAGTATGGATACGTCAGCCGGAAAGCTACCCCATATATTGACATGTATCACGGCGTGGGAGTCAGGTCGGGAGATACCTCCACCGCCAGTTGCGTGAGCTGTCATACCAGCCACAATATAAGACCAGAAGATGACCCGCTTTCATCTGTGAACAAGGAAAATCTGCCTCAAACGTGCGGCCAATGTCACGAGGGGGCGGGACCAAAGTACGCCATGGGCTCAATACATATAGACCCTACCAGCAAGAAGGACCCTGGAGTTTTCTGGGTAAGAAAAATCTATCTTCTCCTCATTGTGTTGACCATAGGGGGGATGCTTGCCCACAACGGCGTCATCATGATAAGGTATGCCAGAGAACGTTACCGGGAAGCGAAAAGCGGACGGGTGATTAGGTGGAAAACCGAGGAGATTGTGTGGCACTTTCTGCTTTTCCTCTCCTTCACCACCCTGGTTATAACCGGCTTTGCCTTCAGATTCCCTGATTCCTGGTGGTCGTCCTGGATGACCCATTCTCCCACCGCCTTCGCGGCACGTGGGGTGGCTCATCGGGTAGCTGGCGTTTTGTTCATAGGGCTTTTCGCATTCTCGTTCTTCCGTTCCGGATTCACCAAACGTGGTCGGCAACAGATAATAGCCAAATTCCCTGTGCTCTCAGATACACGGAACGTAACCCAAAATATTCTCCACAGTTTTGGCTTGTCTTCTAAACCTCCTGAATTTGACCGATACGACTATACTGAGAAGGCAGAATACTGGGCACTCATGTGGGGTGGATTCGTGATGATCGTAACCGGGTTTCCCTTGTGGTTCGAGACCTTCTTTTTAGGATTCATCCCCAAGTGGTTGCTGGACGTGGCTAAAGCAATTCACTACTACGAAGCCTGGCTGGCCACTCTGGCCATCCTGGTATGGCATTTCTTCTACATGTTCATACATCCGGAAAACTATCCTATCAATTTCACGGTTCTCACTGGTACAATGACCGAAGAAGAATACATGGAGAAACATCCCATAGATTACGAGAAAATGATCGCCCGGGGAGAGCTAATTGGTGAGGAGCCGGAGGAATTGCCAGGTGAGATGGAAGAATCCAGCTGAGATTGACCAACAGGAATCAATAGAGATTTATCTCCGCCAGGTCTTAAAACCTGGCGGATTTTTTGTCATCTCAGATGTGGGTGATACGGGGGGATGTTTCTAACCTACTTTTTGCGAGAGGATGAAATTTTCTTTATCACCGCCTCGGTTAGAGCGGCACGATAGTGAAGCCCACCTGAATCCTGCGTCAGAAGCTTTTCCTTTAACTCCGCAAGCTCCTCCAGGCTCATAAGGTTGACTTTCTTGATTTCTCGTGTATCGACAGGTTGCAGATCGCCGGAAAGATATTTAGCCGTGAATACATGACTGTTCCATTCTACGCTATCTTGACCACATTCAAAAACTACATCAATTCTCAAAACATATTTTACCAGCTCAATTTCAGCACCAGTCTCCTCATATGCTTCTCTCTTGGCAGAAAGCTCCACATCTTCGCCCGGCTTGATACCACCGCTGGGTGCACGGTAAAGTCCTTCCGGATACCAGGGCTTTGCTATCACTATAACCTTATCGTCTTTGAAAATAAAAAGGGTGACATCCGAATTCCGTCCATCCCTCATGCTTCGTCTGAGCATGTCAAATTCCGTCGGGTTCATGGGAAAGGACATGGTTAATTCACGAGGCGTACCATATTTTTTTTCGATGGCTTCAAACATCGTGTTAATCAAAAAAGATATATTTTTACTTCTCCCCCTGTATCCCCTTCAGAGTGAACCCCTCTCCATGAGATGGAGAGGGGGAGATAGGGGGTGAGGTTATCGGACTATTAACCCACATTACTGGTAGTTACTAAACAGCGGCCGACCTTAATAAAAAAGAGAACCGCACCGCTACTTCTCAATAGGAACCATGCACAGGAAAACTAAAATCCCCCTGGATGTGTTTTTGAATTGATGATTTTCCTCACCCGGAACAAACACAGCATCCCCTTGTTTAAGAGGAGAAGTTTTGTTTTCGGTGATCAACTCTCCTTCCCCCTTCAGGATAAACACTTCGTGTTCCCATTTGTGCTTATGATAGGGAGTATATCCATCTGGCTCCACCTCAAACAGCCGCATGGCAAAATGGGGAGCGCCATCTTTCTCTGAAATCAACCATCTGATGGTAACCCCTCTTGCACCTGGATCGCCAACTTCTTCTGCTTCTACGTTCGTAAAGTTTGCTATTTTCATGCTTCCTCCTGCTGTATGACGAGAACCTATAACCTGAAGGCTATACCTCACTCCCTGTGTCCCCTGCAGGGTGAACCACTCTCCATTTTATGGAGAGGGGATAGGGGGAGAGGTCCCCAAAATATCAACAATACAATAATGTTCCTGTGATTATTTCTTTTTTCTTTTTAAATCAAACCCTTCTTCCTGTGGACTTGTCGAAAAGATGGTGTTTTTCCTTGCGGGCAACAAGCCACACTGGTTTATCCTCTGGAATCTTCTCTTCTGGTTTGAGCCTGACAGAAATCAAAAGATCAGATATGTCCACATACAGATAATTATCCGAACCTAAGGTTTCGGTAACACTGCTTCTTCCAACGATGCCGTCTTTTGTTTCGGCCAGAGAGATGGAGAGATCTTCCGGTCGAATTCCCACCATTGCGTTTTTGTCCTCAACTTGCGGCACTCTTTCACCGGAGACAAAATTCATGGGCGGACTTCCGATAAAGCCGGCACAGAAAATATCGGCTGGCTTTTGGTATATTTCCTCAGGTGTGCCCACCTGCAAAATCTTCCCATCTTTCATCACCGCCAACCTATCACTTAAGGTCATAGCCTCAGCTTGATCATGGGTAACGTAGATTATAGTGGTTTTGATCTTCTTATGTAATCTTTTTAGCTCGGTGCGCATGCGTAATCTCAGCTTGGCGTCCAGATTTGAGAGCGGTTCATCCAGAAGCAAAACCTTGGGTTCCAAAACCAATGCTCTACCCAAAGCCACCCTTTGCCTTTGCCCACCGGAAAGTTCCTTGGGGAGTCTTTTTTCAAAACCGGAAAGACCTAAAAGCTCAATCGCCCACTTCACCTTTTCTGACTTGTGCTTTAAACTTTTTTTTCTGATCTTTAGCCCGAAGGCAAGGTTGGATTCCACGCTCATGTGAGGAAACAGGGCATAGCTTTGAAACACCATGGAGATGTGGCGCTTCTGTGGCGGAAGAGGATTGACCCGTTGTCCATCAATCAAAATGTCTCCAGCAGTAGGATTCTCCAGCCCTGCAACTGCTCTCAAGGTGGTAGACTTGCCGCATCCGGAAGGTCCCACCAGGGTCAAAAATTCCCCGTCCTCTATATCGAGGCTGATATTGTCGACTGCAACCACATCTTTGAATCTTTTGGTCAAATTCTTAAGCTTTACCTCTGCCACAGAATACCTCTTTTTTGAACTTCTTTACCTCTCCCCCTGTTTCCCCCTCTCCATAAAATGGAGAGGGGGAACAAAGGGGGTGAGGTCTTCGAATAATACTACTTCATTTCACTGCTCCGGCGGTCAATCCTTCTCTCATATATCTTTGCACCAGAAAGGTGAAGATGATCACCGGTACACATATCAAGAGCGAAATGGCAGATATGAAGTTTTTCTGCGGTGACCAGCTCAAAATCCGCAAAAGATACACCGGCAATGTAGTCTCCGTTCCCTGAAATGTCAAAAAGTAAGCAAAGATAAATTCGTTCCAGGAGAGGAAAAAGGTGTAGATGGCCGCCGCTCCCAGACCGGGCAATGCCAGAGGGGTAAGTATTTTGAAAAAAGTGCGTGATTTAGCCGCTCCTAAGACAAATGCCTGTTCTTCCAAATCCCTGGGGATGGACTCAAACACCCCTTTGGCAATATAGACCGTATAAGGCAAAGCTAAAAGAGTGTGAGCTAAACCCACCAGAACCACAGGCGGCAAAAGAGAGAAAGGTCGGGAAAGCAAAAGCTCAGCCACCGGGATTACTGCTGAGATGTCGGGAAAGAGTCTCACCGACAAAAGAAAGAAAAGCAGAATCGCCACCCCAGGGATTCTGAATCGAGCCAAGGCGTAAGCTGTGGGAGCGCCCAAAAGAAGAGAAAAAGCCACGGCAAAAAGCCCCACCCACAGGCTGGTCAGACCCGCTTTCATAAAATCGCTTCTTGACCACAACACGCCGAACATTTCCAAGGTGGGCTTGAAAGGGAAAAACGGCTCCGGATACTCTCCGCCGGTTACGATGCTTTCCCGATCCGAGATACTGTATTTGGTCATCATGAACAGGGGAAAGATTATGAAAAACAAAATCACTCCAATTAGAACGAACTTCAAAATTTTCACCGTAAGATAGAACCTTTCATCTCATTCCCTTCTCCACCTACATGCGGAGAGGGATTCAGAGTTGTGTCAGGACCTAGTCCTCACACCAGCCAAGCGTCAGGAGAAACTCCTGACGCAACGAAAATCCCCTCCTCTGCCCGCACGCGGAGAGGGGTTTAAGGAATGTGAAAGTTTATGTTTTTTCATTTCGCGCGTAGGCAAGCCTTTACGGCTTGTCAGCCCCGCCCTTGGCGGGACTACGCCAACAGATAACTTTCCAAAAGTCCAATCAAACTCTTACCAAATACTTTCTCACCATTTTGGTTATAGTGGTAAAGATCAGCGTGGTTAAAGCAATCAAGATCACCAGTCCCAGAGCCACCGATGCCGCCAGGGCAGGATTCTGTTCCACATGATAAAGTCTTTCGATCAGCACACCTAAAAGCGGATATGCGGGAGCCAAAACGAAAGGAAATACAAACTCCTTCCAGTTTTCTATGGAGCGCAGAATCAGTATGGTCAAGATGGCGGGAGTCAAAAGCGGCAGGGTCAGATATTTGAATTGCTGCCAGCTTCTTGCCCCCATGGTTTTGGCGGCCTCATATTGCTCCAACTCGATTGAGTGAAGTCCCGCCAGGAGAATCAACATGGATATGGGCATATCCCTCCAGGTCTTGCCCAAAATTGCCAAACCCAATGATAAAAATTCCGAACCACTCCAGTTGACCGGAAGGCTGACTATTTGTGGGAAAAAAGCATGCCGCCCCAAAAGAAGATCATTTATGGGTCCAAGGGGATATGAAAAAAGCAAATCTATGATTATGGCAGTAACCAGAGCCGGTATGGCGATGGGGATCATAAATAAGCTTCTTACCATCCCCACACCTTTGAAGCTTTGTTGAATCAATAGTGCCAGCAACAAGCCCACCACCAGTTGAAGGGGAGTGCCAACTCCCATAAACCAAAAACTTCTCCACAGGGCGGCTTTGAATTCATCGACGGATAAGAGGTGAAGTAAGGGGACATTGCCTGAAAAGGAAAACTTCAAAAGAAAGACTACAATTATGACAAAAAAACTGAAAAGATACAAAAAAGCCGGGATGAAAAAACCGATGGTGAAAAGATTACTCTTCAGCTTCAAAAGAAGAGAGGATGGCTTGATTGATCCGGACATAATCTTTTAGACTTCGGGAGATTTCTTCTCTTTTAACCACTTTTCTTTTTACAGATATGTCATACCAGGCGTCCAGATAATTTTTCCCGATCTGAGGCCATTCTTTCAATCGAGGAAATTCTTTTGTGCCGTTTTCAAATTGAAGTCTGGTTGTTTTGAAGATCTGTTGTTTCCACTCCTCATCGAATGCCTGAGCTAAATCGCCCAGCACATCGTTTCGAACAGGAAACATGCCGAATCTGGAACATTCCTCAATCTGATTCTCTTTTGAGGTTATGAATCTGGCTAACTCATAGGAGAGTTCTGGATCAGGTGAGGTTACCGGGATGCCCCACCACCAACCGTAAAGATTGGAAAAATGTCCCCCTTTTCTTTGAACTTTCCCATCTTCTGCCAACTCTAATGAAACTCCCCGGGGCATTATGGAGACACCCAGATCGGAGGGATCGGAGAGATAACCGGTCATGGTGGGATCGGATCCACCGTGCACAAAGAAAAGGTCGATCTGATGAAGAAAGCATAAGAAGACCTCTCCGGTGGAGATGGCTCTCCAGATGTCTCCTCCCGACCAAGCCTGCTCCCACATCCCCGAATGATAAAGCTGGTTTTTGATGAAAAATGATTCCCACAAAAAGAGATCCTTGACCGGGCCGGTACCCATGGATAGAATATCTTCTTTATCTCCTCCCAGTTGAAAGATACGAGTCACCAGTTCATTAACTGTGCCGGCGTATCTTTTTCCCCGATGAGCCACCCGGGGCATGGTGATGCCATGATAAGGATTATTTGCCCAGAAGAAGGAGAGGACCAAAAGATCGTAATAATCCCATTCCTTGGGATCTTCTTCCAGCCGGTATCCGGCAGGTAGCCCATACTGGTTCACCTCTTGCAGTCTGGCGTTGATTTTAGCCCGATCCTTTTCCCAATTATTCAGGGCATCCTTCACTTTGGATTTCAAAAAGAACAACAGATAAGTTTCCAATTTGCGCGGGACATAGTAAACCCTATCGTCTATAGTTCCCACTTTCACAGCCTCTGGCAGATATTCATCTAAGTCTTTTTCCAGTTGAAGAGAGTCTTCAATTTCATCCAGTGGAATCAGATAGTTTTCCTTTGCCAGGGGATATACCATCTCCAGGGCAGTTTTGACCAGCCCGATCCTTTTCTCCCCACTTTTTCTTTCCAGCTCTATCATCTGCCTCACATCTTCCACCTGATCGAAGGTAACCACATTTATCTTAACCTGGTTTTCCTTCTCAAACTGTTTCATCTTCTCCCGGAACCACAGATCCTGAATGTCCATCATCCGGATCAGAACCGTGATTTCTGGCTTCTCCACTCTCTTTTGACAGGTGAAAGACGAAAGAAGAACTGCTAAAAGGAGTATACAAGACTTTTTGAGCATTTTGATCTCCTTAAAAAAGCTTCTTTATAAAAGCCCTAATTTTATTTGAGATGTTTCATGCTTATTTACCCAATTTTTCTGCTTCCCGGTTTTATCAGAGGTTCACCCCTCTTACACATGGGACATTCCTCTGGTCGGTAGTTGGTGACCTCAGTTGTAGCCAGAGCCTTCAAAGGATAGTCAAACTTCACCTTACCTCCGCTTCGATCCAGGAGGAGTCCAATGCCCCCTATTTTCCCCTCATGTTTTTTTACCAACTGGATTACCTCTTTGATTGATCCGCCGGTGGTTAGAATATCATCCACAATCAAAGTTCTCTCCCCTTTTTTGATGTCAAACCCTCTTTTGAAAATCCGACCCTCATCCCCCGGTTCTGCAAAAATGGATCTGACCTTAAGATTTTTGGCTACCTCGTAAGCGATGATGATTCCACCGGTGGTGGGACCAACCACAATCTCCACATTGTCATCTCTAAAAAGGGAAGCTAATTTGCGACATAAGATCTCAACGTATTCAGGATGTTGAAGCACCTGAAACTTTTCAAAATAGATATCTGAATGAAGTCCGGAGCTCAAAAGGAAATGTCCTTTCAAAAGCGCTCCTGCCTTTTTGAAAATCTCAAATATTTCGCTCTGGTCCACAGTACCCACAGAATTTGACATAAAAGCTCCTTTATCAATGAACGCTTATGGTATTTTATGAATGCTTGATCTTGGGCGGGATAAATTCCCGCCTCCATAACTAATAATAAACTTTTAGGGATTGAGCAAGTATTTTTTCCGCTAAAGAATCTTTTGGAAGCAGTTTAGTTCGCTAAGAATGATTGGATGATTCAAGTTCCGATCTCTGTAAAGCTGAGAAGATTTTGCAGGGACAACCCTCGTGGCTGTCCCTGATTTCTTATTAAGAATCTTAACCACCAAAGGGGCAAGAACTACATTTGACCGAGTTCAGACCAGAACTTAACTTAAGTTAGGTTCTGTTTTTTTTAAATTCATTTACTCTCGCCCACCAAAATTGCGAAAGCTATGGCGAATTCTCTGGTATGGGAGATGCTTATAAGAATCTTCTTTTTTCCAATTCGCTGAGTAATCTTTTCTCCTAACCTCATCTCCGGTTTTCCTTTCTGATCATTTGCTATCTCCACATCTGTCCATCTTATTCCCCCCGAAAGACCGGTGCCAATTGCTTTCAAGGCCGCCTCCTTGGCGGCAAAGCGAGCGGCAAGGGATTGTTCCGGATGAGCTTTTCTTTTGCAATAACTTCTTTCCTGGGAGGTGAAGATTCGGCGAAGAAACCGCTCCCCCCATCTGTCCAAAGCTTTCTTGATCCTGCCCACCTCCACCATATCCACACCTAAGCCTACAAGCATATTAAAAATCCCCGGTTTCAGATTAATGGGCAAAGTTCCTGCCACTTACCCCATAATGGGAAATTTCACCCAATTATTTTCTGCTGAGGTTTAAAAAAACCTTGCTTTCTGTAACTTTCGGTTATATTATACAATAAGGAAAGGGTGCATTTGAAAGACCTTTAACAATCGACTGATGAAGGTTGCCCCCTGAAGTTGAGCGTACGCCGTGACCCCCGCCAAAAGCGGGGCTAGCGAAAGCGAAATACGGAAGGTGACTGTAAAAAACCTTTATTGGTGAGTGCAGAGAGAGTCCTTTCAAATCAAAACCCTTTCCATAGAACCCCCGCCGCAAACGGGGGTTCTTGCATTAGAACTTCTCAGATTAGACCAGTTTTTTTGCCACCTGTTTATACAGGTCATAGAATCCAATTCCATCCAAAGGCTTGCTGATGCGGGCGGTCAACTCTCTTATGTCAACAACTCGATCACCTGGGGTGGGATGAGGGACTCTCTTTACAAAAAAGTCTATCCACTTTACCAATGCCAACGGCATTTTCTGGTTAAACATCTCTTTTGGAACATCTAAAACGGAGACTCTCCCATCGTTGTCCACATAGAAACTTGAGATCTGAGGGAATTCTTTGATCACGTCCTCCTTGGTTTTGCGCAGATTCTTGGTGACCCAAAAGATGCCCTTATCTTTGACATAGCCTTGTGCCACCAGGTTTATCGCCTCAATTAACAAATTCAGATTGGCTTTGTCAATTACAAAAGTTGACTCACTGATCTTCTCTGGTAGGGGAACCTCTTTCTCCAGTTTTCTTTCTATGGACTGAAGGGCGGATTTTAACACCAATCTCAGAAGTGAAAACTCCAGATTGGATCTCCCGAAGATCAATACCACGCTTTTCTCCAGGTTGTATACCAAACCGACACCATTCTCGAATTTTAGATTCAGCCGGCTGTGTGGGGGCAGTCTCTCAGAAAGTTTTAAAAGTTTCCTTCCCACCTCTTTAATTGATCTGGCGGTGAAGCTTGCCGGGAGCAGATGATAGGAGTTCAAGGACTCTTTTGCCAAAACCATCGCTCCGGTTACACCGGGCACTGATCTTATGTCGCCTAAAATCTTCTCCATGTCGTCCTTTGCTCAAATGACTGATTTAATTCTTTTGACCAGGTTTTTAAAGTCGACCTTCGGGTCAAGCTTAACTGCCAAGAAGTGTGTCCGCAGGGGCAAAAAGATCACTGAACTTCTGCGTGAGTCCAGAACGCCACCCACAAAGTTCTCCAATCTGGCAACCGAAGGTAAAGAGAAGGCGATATCTTTGATTCGCCGCACCAGATCTTTAGCATCTTTTTTCTCTGGTTCTGAAATTTGGTGAGTTAACATCTGTCCGTCTTGCGACACAAAAATCCACCCGAAAACTCCCTCGATCTTGGCGAGTTCGTCTTTGACCTTCTGAAATTCATCCTTCACTGTGGTAGACATCTCTTGTCTTTCCCATTCCGGTGAGGCGAGTTTTTCTCTTCCCTCTTTTATCTTCCCAAGGACCTGCTGATGTTGCTTTTTCAAAAATTTCTCAGCCTCTTCTCTGTCTTCCTCTGTTTGAGGCAGTCTTTCCCAGATATTTTCCACCTTTTCCACCACCTGCCCATTTAAGGATATGGTGGTGGTCACTCTGGGTTTGGGTCTTTGAGCAAACTCGGTCTGCACGCAGAATTTGGCATCTTTAAAGCTGGCTTCACTTGACAGTCCGCCAGGTATTATCATCTTATCTCTCCTCAATCTGAAAAATGGTTTTTTTATGATCCAATCCTTATTTTGCCTTCTCCTCTTCACACCTCCCCTCCCTTCAATGCAGAAATTCTCCCTAAAAAAATTGCCGGTGGGGCTATAAACAAAATAATCATCCTGAAACATTTTATCTTGCCGTATCTGGCGCAGATTACCCCTTTTCCCATCCCTCTACTGTCTATTATCGTTCGTTTCCGGGCAGAAATTTATCTTTTCCCAAAAAAAGCAGTATCAGCATCTTCTGTGGGGAAAATCGGGGTTTATACACAGGTAGTGCCAAGAATTTTTTAAAAAGATCGTTTTTTGATGTAAGGGCAATTGCCCCATTTGGGTATTAATCTTTTGATTAAGGCATAAATCGCCGGCAGGCATCTTTTCTCGTGTGAGAATAGGTCAAAAGTCCGAACCCTCTTCGGATTTTTCTGTTAAATGATTGACTTCTTTTGCCAAATTATTTACATTTTACAAAGGGAAACCATTCAAACCGGAGGTGAATTATGTCAGAAGAACCAGAAGAAGGGCAAAAAGAAGAAGAGGAAAAGAGAAGGGAGGAGGAACAGAAAAAAGAGACTGAACGCCCGGGTAAGGTAAAGCATGAACGCCTCAAACAGGAACGGGCTCAGGAGGCGCGACATAAGGAGAAATTTAAGGATTTCAAAAAGAGCATGACCCAAAAGGGTAAACACCTTTTCGATCGAAAAAGAAAAGATAAATTCATAGGAGGAACCAAAGGGAGAAGAGGGGGATGAAAGGTTTAAGGTTTAAGGTTTAAGGTTTAAAGACCAAGATTGAATTCAAAGAATCAAGTTTGAAAACCATTTGGGAAAGCGCCAAGGCAGGAAGGTTCATGTCACGGTATGAGTAAACCTGACAAGAAAATATTAGAACGGATAAAAAACTTAAGGGAGCAGATCAACTACCATAATTACCGTTACTACGTTCTGGACAGCCCGGAGATCTCAGATGCCGAGTACGACCGATTGTTCGACCAGCTGGTCGAATTGGAGAAAAAATATCCGGAGCTTGTCACCCCGGATTCTCCCACCCAGAGAGTAGGAGCTGCGCCGCTGGATGAATTTAAAACGGTCCGGCACAGCCTTCCCATGCTGAGCCTGAACAAAGCCACCTCGGAGGCTGAATTTCTGGATTTTCATCGAAGGGTGTTGGAGCTATCGGAAGCCCAGGAGAAAAAAATCAAATACACCGTGGAGCCAAAGTTCGATGGCTTGGCGGTGGAGCTGGTGTATCGGAAAGGGACCTTCACCATAGGATCAACCAGAGGTGATGGGGTGGTAGGCGAGGATGTAACCCTGAATTTAAAAACCATAAAGAGCATCCCCCTCAGACTTCTGGGAAAAAATCTGCCTGACTTAATTGAAGTCAGGGGGGAGGTCATAATGAATAAGAACGACTTCGAGAGATTGAACAAACAAAGGGAGAAGTCAGGTGAGCCTCTTTTTGCCAATCCTCGAAATGCCGCCGCCGGTTCAGTCCGACAGCTCGATTCCAAGATCACTAGCACCAGGCCCCTTAATATGTTTGCCTACGGAACAGGAAGGGTGGAGGGGAAAAGACTGTCAAATCACTGGGATGGCATCCAATTCTTGAAGAAGCTCGGTTTCAAGGTAAGTCAGCATGTGGAACTTTGCGAGAACGTGAATCAGGTGGAAAGCTACTATGATAAATTACTGAGCATAAGAAATAACCTCCCTTATGAGATAGATGGGATGGTTATAAAGGTTAACGAATTTGAGCTTCAGGAGAGGTTGGGTGAGCTTTCTCGCAGCCCCCGCTGGGCAGTGGCATGGAAATTCCCACCACAGCAGGAGAACACCAGGGTGAAGGAGATAATCGTCAGCGTAGGAAGAACCGGAGCCTTAACTCCTGTGGCCATCCTGGAGCCGGTCAGGGTGGGCGGTGTGGAGGTGAGCAGGGCCACCCTGCACAACGAGGATGAGGTAAAGAAAAAGGACGTACGGGTCGGCGATACGGTGGTTATTCAGAGAGCTGGGGATGTGATCCCCGAAGTGGTTAAAGTAGTGAAATCCAAGAGGACCGGCAAGGAGAAGAGGTTCGTGATGCCTGATCAATGTCCGGTCTGTGGCTCCAAGGCGGAGAGACCGCCTGGGGAGGCAATTCACCGCTGCACCAGCATAGCCTGTCCCGCTCAGATCAAGGAGAACTTGGCGCATTTTGTCTGCAAGGCAGGTATGGATATGGATGGCGTGGGATACAAACATTTAGAACAGATGGTGGACAAAAAGCTCATCTCCGACCAGGCGGATTTGTACTTCCTTAAGAAGCAAGACATAATGAAGATGGATCGGATGGGGGATAAGTTAGCGGAGAATATACTTGATGCCATCGACAAAAGCAGAAATCCTTCCCTCACCAATCTGATCTTTGCCCTGGGCATACGAAACGTGGGATACCATTTAGCCGACGTTCTGGCAAAGACTTTTCAATCCATAGATAATCTGGATAAACAGTCTATAGAGGATCTAACCGAAGTACATGAAATCGGTCCGATTGTTGCAGAAAGCATTTATAACTTTTTCCACAACTCCAAGAATCTGAAAATACTGGAGAAGCTCAAGAAAGGTGGGGTGAAGTTTCCAAGGGAGAAGGTCAAGTTCAAAGAGGCTCCGTTTTCAGGTAAAACCTTTGTATTAACCGGAGGACTGGATTCCTTCACCAGAGACGAGGCGAGAAAAATCATCGAAGACATGGGAGGACGGGTTTCCTCCTCGGTGAGCAAAAAGACGGATTTCGTAATCGTTGGCAAGGACCCGGGATCGAAGTATGACAAGGCTTTGGAGTCGAAGGTTAAGACACTGGATGAGGAGGAGTTTAAGAAGCTGATTCAGAGATGAGACCTCACCCCCTGTTTTCCCCCTCTCCTTGCCAAGGAGAGGGGGACAGAGGCATGAACCAGGCGGTTCATGCCAGAGGGGGAGAGGTAAGTATGGGATGTCAGGAGCGCAGGGCTGCTAACCTACAAACTGTGCTTGTCATCCTTTGAAATTGGTTCTCTGCAATAACAAACAACATAAATAAATATGGAATTCCCAAAGATTAAGGCAGTTCCAATTCCATTCACCCTCTACGATTTCTTCGGGTATTTGCTTCCTGGAATTACCTTCGGAGCACTGATCATATTTTCATTTGACATCCGCGAAGCTGTCCACTTAGTCACTAACAAGATTCTAGGCGAAGCAGACATTTCGCATTATCCTTTTCTCTTTAAGGACTTTATTTTGCTATTGCATGAATCTCCTTGGTTCATTTCTCTCTTCGGTTTATTGGTCGCCTACCTTCTCGGACATGTCCTTGCTGCACTATCAAGCTATTTCGTGGAAAGGCTTTTGGTGCAATCTTGGCTGAAGTATCCAACGGAGAATATGTTTGGATTAAGTGGTAAGAAGAAGGTGTTTTTCTTCCGAAACTTCCGTCGATCTCACAGCCCCAATTTCATTGCTCAGTTCAAAAGTCAATTTGAAACTCATTTTAAAATTCCGTTATCTTCGCCCAATGACATTTTCTGGATTACGTGGTCTTTCGTCGCCCACAACTGCCCGATAGCGTTTGCCAGATCAAGTCATTTCCTGAACCTCTACGCTTTTTCTAGGAATCTAAGTATGACATTTTTAATGGCAGCATTATTATTGTTTGTGTTTGAGTTGTTCAGTTGTCTTACGGTGCATTGGCTGTTAATTCTGTTATATTGCTTAATTGCAGTAATTCTTTATTGGAACTATCTGAAACTGCTACGACGTCTCAACGACGAAGTATACCGAAGCTTCTATGCGTTCGTCACAGGCTCGGATTAGGGAAACCTCGCGGCTTGCCTTGCCAATGTATACTTCGACAACGGTCTGGGAAAAATGTAAAGTTTTTGGCTATGAAAACTCCGCACTCTAAAGAGTGCGGTCACAATTTCAAAATCCTTAAGCTGAGGATTAAGAAATGGAAGTTAGGTGGATAGATACCTCAAAATTGTCTTTTAACAATATGCTGCTTCTTGAGCGCATACAAATCAGCTGGTTTCCCGGTTGGCTTCCGGAGAAAGAGCTCGCCATTGCCCTGCGAGCTAATCCAACAGTGGAATGGTTTTTGAGAAATAAATGCCCGGAGATAAAAGACTGGCTGGACAAAGTTGTTTCTTTGGAAGCTGAGAGAGGTAATGAAAAAGATGTTCACAAGGCAGAGCAAACGATCTTGAATTCACTCAATGATCTTTTGACTTATGTGATAGACCCATCCATATATGATGCCCAGCCTTTTCTTCAGTGGGATCCATCTGAATTAACGTCAATAGTTGACTTCGCTGGGAAAATCGTTATGGATGTTGGTGCCGGAACGGGGAAATTGACCTTTATTGCTGCACCAACAGCCAAAGTAGTTTATGCGGTAGAGCCGGTTGGCAATTTGCGGTTATACTTGAAACAAAAGGCGAGGGAAAAAGAATTGAGCAATGTATTCCCTGTTGATGGTTTGGTAACGGATATTCCTTTTCCGGATGATTTTGCAGATATATCTATGGGAGGTCATGTATTCGGTGATGACAGAGAAGCGGAGTTCAGGGAAATGGAGAGAGTCACAAAGTCGGGCGGTATGGTCATATATTGTCCCGGGAATAACGATTTGGATAATAAGACACACCAGTTTTTAGTTAAGCAGGGATACGAGTGGTCTAAATTTGAAGAACCAGAAGAGGGAATAAAAAGGAAATATTGGAAATGTGTTGTCTGATTTTTCCAGGGAGATGAGAACCTCACCCCCTGAATCCCCCTCTCCTTGATAAGGAGAGGGGGACAGAGGCATGAACCATGCGGTTCATGCCAGAGGGGGAGAGGTAAATATAAGCTGTCAGAAGCGCAAGACTCCTGACCTAAATTCTAAAAATAATGTGGCTAAAGCCAGATAAATAAGAAAACAGATTTTCTCAGTTGCTTGAAAGCAACTGGAATAGATGAAAGAAAAAAATCAATTGCAGTTCGCTTCAGCGAACTGATAGGAAGACATTTAAATTAATTGGCTTTAGCCACATGAAACGCACTCTAAAGAGTGCGGCTGCAACCTGCACAACCGGAATCGGAGTAGAAGCAGATGGAAGAAAAAATCGGGTGTATGAAAATAAATACAACAAGTGAAGTGCCTGAGCCATTGCCGAAAAAGAGGTTTATGCTCTGGATTGGGCCGGTGATGATGACTGTGGCTTTGGGCTTGGGCACAAGTGAGGTAATTTTGTATCCCAATCTCACCTCCCGCTTCGGCGTGGGCTGGATGGGACTGATGGTCTTTGTCCTTTTCCTGCAGACGGTGTGGGTGCAGGAACTTGCCCGTTGGACCGTGACATCCGGCGAGCACGCAGCCCAGGGGAACGCCCGCATCCTATCCTTTGCCGGCTCGCTAATTTTCATCACGGCCTTCATGTTCCTTGCCTTTGCCATTCCCGCCTGGGCAACCGCAGCCGCTTCCGCATTAAGAGAGTTACTCGGCTGGCCGCTGGATGTTAAAATCGGCACGGTTTTTTGGGCATATATTACATTCATTATGGTCTTTCTCTTTGTCTTCTTCTCAAAGGTGGCACGTCACTGGGTAGAGCGTGTTGCCACCTGGTCGACGGTGCTGGCATGGATCATTCTGATCGTTGCTGCAGTGCTGGCGATCAAATCCGCAAGCTTGGGTCGTATGTTTTACCATCTTGTAGTATGGAACATCCCTTCGGAGATGGACTGGTGGGTTTTAGGTTCGACTCTGGCCTGGGTTGGCGCCGGGCCAACCCTGATCTGGTATACCTACTGGATGCGTGATGCTGGCTGGGGAATGGCTAAATATGTGGATGCCATGCCGGGATGGTTTGGAAAGTCAGCCAACCCTCAAACAGTAGGCTTTATTCCAGATAGGAACGGTGAGAATGTAAACCGGCTAAAGACATGGATCAAACGGTCGCACTTTGTCCTGTGGATCGGGTACTTTTTGGGCAGTCTTTTTACCATATTTATCCTGGTGGGACTTTCCGATTCCATCTTGCGCCCAGCCGGTCTGGTCCCCTCCGGATTCGACGTGGTAAAACATCAGGCACAGTTCTTTGCAGTCCCGCTTGGCAGGATAGGATATTTCCTCTTTCTCCTTTTAGCCTGGCTGCTTTTCTTAAATACCCAGATGACCATTGCTGAAGCGTTGGTACGACAGAATGCCGACGTGACCTGGAACATCTCAGAGCGAGTGAGGCGGTTTTTCAAGGAAGATATCAAAGGCGTCTACTTCTTGTGGTGGTTCGTCTATTTGGTGATTTCGTTCGTGCTTATTGGTCTGCAGAATTTCGTCCCGGGCGCAAATCCCTTCTCTTATGTCACCACTGCGGCCATGCTTTCTTTCGTTACCCTCGTGTTTTCCATGGCGGCAACTTTTGTGGGTACGCTTGTTCTTTATCGTCACCAGAGCATCGCCCGAGTGAAGCCAAGTGTCGTCTGGGTTGTTGTGATGGGTGTCGGACTTATCGTCCACCTATATTTGATCATTCGAGCATCCGGCTATTTCTTTGGATTCTGGAGGTAATATATTTGTTTGAATTTTATCTAGATATTCGTAATTTGTAGCCGCAGGCTTGAGCCTGCGCTCTCAAATACAGCGTACCCTAAAGCGCGTAGGCAAGCCTTCAGGGCTTGCCTTGCTAAGGCATGAAGCCTTAGCTACGCGCTACGCTCTCAGACACGGCGCACCCTGAAGGGTGCGGCTACATCAAGACCTGACAATGACCAACCAAGAGATCGCCACCATATTGGTACACATCTCAGAAATTCTGGATATTCAAGGAGAGAATCCCTTCAAGATACGAGGAATCGGGGAGGGGATAGCCAAGAAGATCAAAGAACTTCTGGAAACGGGAAAGCTCAAATATTATGAGGATTTGAAAAAATCCGAATATGCTCCTTTGACTGAATTCCTGAGGATTTCCGCAGTGGGGCCAAAACATGCCAGACTTGTCTTTGACCAGTTGGGAGTAAAGACCATAGCCCAACTGAGGAAGGCGGCAGAAACGGGAAAGCTAAGAGAGCTGCCCGGTCTGGGTGAAAAGGTGGAGCAAAACATCCTTCAGGGAATCAAGCAGGTGCAGAAATACAAGGAGAGACTTCCTTTGGCTTTCATCCATCCCCGGGCACGGAATATTGTTGAAGAGTTGAAAAAGGACAAACTAATAAAACAGATCACCCTGGCTGGTTCTTTGAGGCGTATGAGAGAGACCATAGCGGATGCTGATATTCTGGTCGCCTCGGATAAGCCTAAGCCGGTGATGGATGCTTTTGTTAAACTTCCCCAGGTTTCAAAGGTGGTGGCAAAGGGGAACACCAAATCCAGCATCGTAACCAAAGATGGCTTTCAGGTTGATCTGCGGGTGGTTAAACCAAAAAGCTTTGGGGCGGCTCAGCACTATTTCACCGGTTCCAAAGCTCACAACATAAGAGTAAGATCCCTGGGGGTGGATAAGGGCTTGAAGATAAACGAATATGGGGTGTTTAAGGGAGAAAAAAATATTGCCGGCAAAGCAGAAGAGGAAGTTTTCAAAACCGTGGGGCTTCCTTACATCCCACCGGAGTTGAGAGAGGATCAAGGAGAAATTGAAGCTGGCCTGAAGAATCAACTCCCGCATTTAATCGAGTTGAAAAACATAAAAGGCGACCTTCACGTACATAGTGCGTGGACAGATGGCAATAACTCTATTGAAGAGATGACACAGGCGGCGCAAAAAAGAGGGTATCAATATATCGCCATCTGTGATCATTCTCCCACCATTGGAATTACCAATGGACTCACTCCCCAGAGGCTAAAAAAGCAGATAGAGGAGATTGACCAGCTTAACAAGAAGATGGCACAAAAGGTGATTGGCAAGAATTTTAGAACACTGAAAGGGATCGAGGTGGATATAAAATCCAATGGTCAACTCGATTTAGACGAAGATATTTTAAAGGAGCTGGATATAGTGGTGGCGGCGGTTCATACCAAATTCACCCAGCCCCAGGAGGAGATGACCCGAAGGATCGTCAAAGCCATTGAAAATCCACACGTGGATATAATCGCTCATCCCACCGGAAGGCTTATCGGGAGGCGGGAGCCTTATCAGGTGGAAATGGACAAACTCATGGACGCTTGCAAAGCCTGGGGGAAGGCTTTGGAGCTCAATGCCTACCCGGAGAGATTGGATCTTTCTGACCTTAACTGTCGTAAGGCTAAAGAGAAAGGAGTCAAAATCGCCATCTCCACCGACGCTCATCGGGAAGGCCATCTGGATTGGATCACATTCGGCATAGCCACCGCCAAAAGAGGCTGGATCGAGCCAGAAGATGTGATCAACACTTTACCCTTATCTAAACTTTTGAAATGGTTGAAACATTGAGATCATCCCCGATTTAGTTGGAGAAAACACATGTTTCAACCTTGGACTTTAAACCTTAAACTCAAAACGTCTCAATGAACCAATACAGACAATACCTTCCTTTGCAAAATCTTGCTCTTCCTTTTATAGGTGTAGCAGCGGTTACGGCTTTTTTGTATTTCGCCAGCCCCATTGTTATCCCGCTTATAATTGCCGTTTCGCTTGCCTATATTTTAAGCCCAGCCGTCTCTCTTTTAAAAAAAATCAAAATCCCTCACGCTTTGGCGGTCATTTTGGTTTTGATAATAAGCTTTTTCATCATAGGAATAATTGGGTATTTCCTCTTCGTTCAGGCAAACAGCTTGGTTCAAGACCTTCCTTTATACTGGAATACCATCGTAGATTTTACCGCCAAACTTCTGAACCAATACAAGGAGTTTTTCCCGCAAGCAGAAGATTTTGATCTAAGAAGTTTCCAACTTCAGGATTTTTCGGGTGTGACCAAATATCTGTTCCGGGGAATAAGCTCCACTGTATCTTTTCTGTTCAGCCTTCTCCTGATTCTGTTCTTAACCTTTTTTATTCTTAATGATCAGAACATGCTGAAGCAGAAATTAATTCGAGCGTTTGGCAGATCCAAAGAAAAGGCCGGGTCGGATATCTTGGAGAAGATAAACAGGCAGATTAGAGGTTTTATTCTGGTAAAATTTGGCACCTCCTTTGGGCTGGCGATAATCTTAACTGTAGGACTTTTGATTATAGGAGTTAACTATGCCTATATCTTAGGTCCCTTAGCCGGAGTGTTGAATTTAATCCCCTATGTGGGACCGATCATCGGTGCCTTTCCGCCGTTGATAGTGGCGGCTGTGCAGTTTAAGGCACTGATGCCGGTTATCTGGGTGCTTGTTTTATTTTTGGTCTTACAAAATCTGGAAGGAAACATAATCACTCCCAAGCTGATGGGAGATAAATTGAATTTGAGTCCTCTGGCGGTTTTGGTGTCGGTGATGTTCTGGACCTGGTTATGGGGTGCCATTGGCATAGTCTTAGCCATCCCTATCACCGCATCTGTCAAGGTGATCTGCGACCATGTGGAAACTCTTCAGCCCATCGGAATACTTCTGGGAGGAAAAGGCGATAAGGGATTTTGAAATCTGTAGGGGCGAACCTTCAGGTTCGTCCCGCATTCTGCGGGATGAAGCTAAAGCTCCACCTCTACATAATGACATCATAACTAAACGAATCCGTGTTCTGGTGAAAGGGTTGGCCAACATGATCAAAAACATAATCTTTGACTTAGGCGGGGTTCTGATGACCGACGTCCCATTAGTCAAAATAGCAAGAGATTTGTCGGTGAGATTTTCCCGGTCCGAAGACAAGATACATTCATACCTTTATCCTAACGAGCATTGGACCCGATTAACTCTCGGTAAGATCTCAGAAAATGAATATTGGGATCATTTCCTTAAAGCCTCAAAGGTAAAGGTGGACAGAGAAGAACTGAAAGATAGGGTTCGGAGCGAACTTCGTCCAATTGAGAAGAATGTGGAAATACTTCCCCTTTTAAAAAGCCAATATAAGTTGACAGTTCTATCCAATCACTCCAGGGAGTGGTCTGAGTTCATGAGAGAAGAATTTGATTTTTTCAACTATTTTGACCAGATCATAATCTCCTGCGATGTGGGATTGAGAAAGCCAGATCCCCGGATTTACCAATTGACTGTGAAGAGACTTGAATCTAAGCCTGAAGAGTGCTTATTTATAGATGATAAGAAAAGAAACACGGAGGGTGCCGAAAGCTGTGGCATAAACAGCATCGTTTTCGAGGATAGAATCAAGCTACTAGAGAATTTGCCCAGTTTCGGAGTGAAGATAAAAGGAAGAGAAAGTCTAGTAGATTAAACCTATTTTGCGGGTAAGGAACTTGGCATTCTTCATTCCCCGAGAAAGTGCTCCAGAGTCCCATTCCACGGAATGCGGTATGCAGAGATTCCAATGCCGATTGCCATGAAGGGGAGGTGAATCATGAGACCATTTCAGCCGATGGAGGGCGTCTTTGAGACCATTGACCATAAGACTTTCAGAAAACAGGATTTGAAACGCATTGCTGATTGTTTGTACGAAGAAAGCCAGAAGCTATCCGACTCTAACGTCAATCTTTTCTTTATGATATTCTTTGATGACCAGTCCGTGAAGGTTCAAGACCGTCCGGACGTATTTGAAGGCATTACCAAACCCATGAAATCGGTCCGTATGCAGCTAAAGACCGAAGGCAAATTCCGCGAAATCGCCATCGAGCTAAACGAGACGTCACAAGAGCGCTCAAACTCTTTCCTTACGATAACCGGTCCAGACATTGACTGGGTATTCGCCATCCAAGGTAAACTCAAGGACATCATAAAAGGACTTGACAACAGAACTCAGCGCATATATAAACTACCTGGCTGGCTAAATTTCTTATCGTTGTTATTCAACTTGGCCGTTGTGATCTTATTCTCCTACTCGTTCTTTTTGCTGTTTAACAAGGTTCTGGGAATGCCGACGGTCTTTTCCATAGTCTTGTTCGTTGTGATCGTGCAACTGTTACTTTACGTCGTGCCCTCAGTGACAACCGATCAGTTTAGAGCGTTCCTGGTCGACATTCGACCAAGAATAGAGCTCGTGGCAGACGAAACCCGCATGGAAAGAGAGAAGAAGAGTACTCGATGGGCTATCCTCAAGACCCTTGTCCTTCCTGTCGTCCTTAGCCTACTTGTAGCTTTTCTGGCTTCCAGGCTCTTTCAGTAATCGAAATAACATGTCGCTACTATCCTCAATAGCCAAATTCACCTCTTCTCCTTTCTATTCTATTTTGCGAAGAAAGGTCATCTTCTTCAAAACCTGGATGAAAGAGGCTTTTGTTCACACTTTCTTTAAGGATAATTGTGCCCTGATGGCGGCGGCCATCTCCTTTTATGCAATTCTTTCTGCCATACCTCTCTTTTTAATTTTCATCTCTGTTTCCGGATTCATCCTGCATTCATCCACCCAAGCTTTTGAAGCGGTAACCAACATATTGTTGAAAACCTTTCCTACCTCAACCTTGGCGATTTTTAACATTTTGTCTGATCTTATTCAGAGAAAGACGGTCTTCGGATTGATCGGTTTGGCAGGCTTAACCTGGGCGGCTTCGCGAATATTCTCTGTGGTGGAAAATTCCATGAACATAGTCTGGAAAGTGCAAAAAGGAAGAGCCTACTGGCATAGCAAGTTTCTCTCTTTGCTTTTAGTCCCGATTTCGGTCTTGATCATGCTGTCATCTCTTGCGTTTACTGTATTCTATACTGTGGCAAAGGATTTTAAAATCCCCTTAATCGGGATAAGGGTGAGCGAGGCAACTATGGTAAGCAAGTTATTTGCCATTCTTCTGCCGCTGATTTTAGGTTTTTTTCTGTTCTTTTTGATTTATAAGATCATTCCCTACCGGAAAATTGACACCAAAGCGGCTTTGATCGGAGCAATCTGCGCCAGCAGCTTATGGGAGGTGGCTAAGTTCCTGTTCGACGTTTATATAAAACACTACGCCCACTTCCAGAAGATCTATGGGTCGTTTGGCACCCTGGCGGTGATGTTTTTCTGGATTTATTATTCCTCTTTCATAGTTCTGATCGGGGCGGAGATCGGCTCCAATTACGAGGAGACAAAAAGAAACATGTAGAAAAAAGATTCGAATCATCAACATTTCCTCATAACGCTGCTCAAAATTTAAATGCTTTGGGATTTCTGTTGCCCAAGCATAAGAACAATGGTATGGTTATTGGAAAAGCGGGGTAAGATTAAACACCAGAAGACAAAGGCGTTTAAATTTTCCGGGAGATTAAAATCATCCGGGGGGAGTCTAAACTATATTCGCTGAAATCGAAATCACCATAAACCGATTCTAAGACGAAGCCGGCTTTTTTAAGCGAATTCAATATCTCGGCGAACGAATATAATCTCAGTGAGAAGGAATACTCTGTTTTCTTTCCATTTCCCAAAAGAAGGGTGCGGGTACTCTCCCAGCGGCTGGTAAAGAGATCAAAAAAGTTATCCTCCAGCACTATGAAATCTCTTTCCGGACGCCACCTTCTTCTGGCGAAATTCCGAATCAATTGTTCTCGGTTTTTAAGATCCAGAAGGAAAAGTCCCTCTTTTTTTAAAGCTTTACACACACCCTTAAGCACTTTCAGGTCATCTTTTTCCTTATCAAAAAATCCGAAGGAGGTGAAGATATTCACCACCGCATCGAATCGGGCTTCAAAGGGGAGCCTTCTCATGTCGCCTTTTTTGAACTCTATCTTTAAACCCAGGGCGGCTGAATCCTTTTTCGCTTTCTGAAGGAAGAAATCGGAAAGATCGTAACCGGTGACTTTAAAGCCTCTCTGTGCCAGCTCAATGGAATGCCTGCCGTAGCCGCAGCACAGATCCAAAATCCGCGCTTTGGGCTTAAGGTCCATCATCTTTATGATGGACTCCACCTCTTTGGAGCTTCTCTTCTCCAACTCTTCATAAACTTTCGGATAATGTTCGTCAAAAAATTTCTGCCACCAATACATGCGCTTCGTTAAATTAAAAGGTCAAAATGCAAAATTAAAAAAATACAGGACAAAAATTAAAGCTATCCGTTCTGAGATTAATTTTGAATCTAAGCCACCTTCAAATTTTTCGCTCTTTGCTAACTATGTAGCTTATGATTTTATAAATTAGCCTTGCTGCCAAAAAGTCCGGTGCCACAAGACCGGGTATGGGACAGAGCTCCACCACATCCAAGCCCACCAGGTTCTTTTCATAAACCAGCTTTTTGAGAAAATCCAGGGTCTCATACCAGAGAAGTCCTCCCGGCTCCGGAGTTCCCACCGCAGGCATGATGGAGGGATCAAACACGTCCATATCAAAGGTCAAATAAACATCCGAGCCGAGTTTTTTCAATACCTTTTCTTTCCATCGGTCGTTGCCTCTTAACTCTTGAGCAAAGAAAACCTCGGTTTTGTTTTGCTGTATAAACTCGTATTCTTCTTCACTTAAATTTCTTATTCCCACCCCCACGAAATGCGATAGCTCTCCGATTCTGCGCATCACGCCGGCATGGCTGAATCTGTTCTCCTGATAGCTGTCTCTTAAGTCCGCATGTGCATCCATCTGAAGAACGGAAAGATGGGGATATTTCTCACGGAATGCCTTGACCGCCCCTATGCTGATAGTATGTTCTCCTCCCACCATCACCACTTTTTTCTTTTGGTTTATCAGCTCTTTTGTGGCTTGATATATCTTCTCCAGCATCTTTTGTGGACCTAAGGTGGTAATCTCCATTAAGCCCAAGGTGCAGATGCCAGCTTTATAGGCTTCGAATTTGAGTTCTTCATCAAAGGTCTCTACCTCCTGGGAGGCGGCGATTACAGCTTGGGGAGCATTTTTGGTACCCTTCTGATAGGTGGTGGTCTGCTCATAGGGAACCGGAAGAATAACAAATTCCGATTTTTCAAATTCGGCAAATTCTGAAGAAAGTCCCAGAAAATTATCCGAATTTGGATCCACAGGATAGGGGCGAAAGGTCAATTGATCCAAATTTATTATCTAAAAATTAAAAGATTCTTTATTCGGGGACAAAAATGGCGGCGGCTACCACCGAAGTCCAGAGCCCGTTTTTATCCCCTTCCGCAGACTGGGTAACGCTTGTGGTTCTCACCATCCCACCGGAGATCTTCCATATCTCCTTTCTCTCGTCCCAGCTTTTATCCACGTCGAAGTCGATTCCCAAAGTGGTAGCAAGCATGGTGGCGGCTAAATCCTCTGCATAGTCTCCCGCCTTTTTTAAGGTCTGTCCAAAAGCTTTATGTTCAGCTAAATAGCCATACTTGGTTCTATCATTGGGAATGGCTATCCCCACCGAGGCAGAGACTAAACGGTTGGGCTCGTTGGTGGAGTTGGAACTCATCACCGTGAATATCACTTGCCCATCTCTCAGATACTTGAGTCCTTTGTTTCTTGGAAGCATCTTACATCTCGGGGGAAAGATGCTGGAGACCCGAACCAAATTGAGATTGGCGATCTTTGCATTTCTCAAAGCCAGCTCAAAGCTGGATAGCTGTTCCTTATGTTTGCCCACCCCTTTTGTTAAAAAAAGCCTTCGAGGAACAACAATCATCTCCTCCCTCCTTTCCTCCAGAGGATGAACAGCTTTATTTTTAGTTTCAAAAAAATAAATAATTCAAAATCAAAAAGCAACAGTTAAAATGAAAAAAATCGCCAACGTTGAGAAAAAGCTTTAGAAAATGTAACGTTGATCCTTCAAAGATAAAAAAGCGTCAGATCAGAAAGACCTGACGCTCTCCATGTTCGGCTGGTATCTATGAATGTGTAAACATTTAAGGAAAAACTACACACTCACTTTACATCTCGCAGGGCGGGGGACCACCTTTATACAGATAACTTATCAAATATAAAACATCGCCTAAATCCACGTTTTCGTCTCGGTTGCAATCTCCTGCTTCGGTGGGCAAAGGTACAGGTCCTTCCTTATAAAGGTAGCTTACCAGATACAACACGTCTCCTAAATCTATCAGCTGGTCTCGGTTGGCATCGCCGCATATGTAGGTGTAGACAATCACGGTCTGGGTATCGGCATGAAAAGGATCCTCCACCGTCACGGTAAAGCTGTCCACCAATGCGGTATCCGGCACCTCTCCCCAAAGCGTATCGTTTTGTACCACACACCAGGAGGGAATATCAAGATAGGTGATCTGATGAATCGAATCGTCCGGATCGTAAATCTCCGGATAATAACTCAGGGTCTCATAGGTGGCACACACAATTGAATCAGCAGAGACTATCTGGGGTGGAGCATTTCCCGCAATATGGAAAACGTGTGCGTCCGGTGCCCCAATGGGAGGATGGGTTACCACTCTTTTGGAGTTGTCCGCCGCCTTTACATAGTATGAAATCTCTGTGCCCGGTGGCTGAGCCGGGATATAAGCATAAAAAGAATCCGCCTTGGAGGTGGATTGTAGATGCACGGTGTCAAAAGGAGAGGAGTCGATCTTATAGTATATCAGAAGAGATTCGGGAATCAATCCTGCACCACTGTGATCTTCGATCTTCACTGAGACCAGATAATCCTGATCATAAACCTCCGTATCAAAAAGAGGGATATGGTCGACAAAGAGCATATAGCGATCGGTCACTCCCATTATGCGGCAGTGGATGGCATCATTATCATACCAGGAGCCGTAAAATCCCAAAACTTCATAGCCGGGCATGGCTTCCTGATACACCCTGATGGCCACAGTATCCCAGGGATCATTAAAGATGGGGACGAATACCTTATTATTCAAAATGATGGAATTGGTATAGGCAGTTCCATAGGGACAATAGACCCGCACGATGGTATAAGGTCTTCCCCAGGCACTTATCTGATTTGCCAAAGAATCTGCTCTCTGGTTAAGAAGCTCATAACTGGGATGTCCGGAGGAGACTTCTTTTATTAAAATGGTGGTGGGGTCCAGAAACTTTGCCCAGCAGTCTATGTGATGGATTCCTCCGGATTCGATATAATCTAAAACAGTATAATCATTCCCCAGATAATCTCTCATAATGGAATCCACCTCTGATTCCGTCTTATCCGGATTCTCGTAATAAACCAGCCGGGTGGACATGGAGAGGCCAAGTCCATCGGACATATGGTTTCCGCCGGTGTGGGTTAAATCCATCCCGTAAACCGGGACTCCCCATTCACCGCCAATAATCCAAGGGATCTGATCATCCAGCGGACGGGGACGGTTATAGATGTGATCTACGATTCCGTAATCCCCGGCTCCGTCGAAGATAAACCACGGTCCGTAATCCCGGGTCCAGATGCTGTTGGTGGGAGCTATTATGAAGAAGGCGTTGGCCATATTAACGCCGCCACTCTGATACGTGGAGATTGCTGACGCCTGCTGCGAGGAGTTGGCCACAATGGTGTAAACTTCAATATCCTCCGACATCTCTGCGATTAAGGAGACCGGAATTCCCAGGGGCCATCTGATTATGGCTCCGGTCATGGTCTCCCATTCGGCTGGATTGCGCGCCGGACCCGTGGGGGGCGCAGTTTTCTGGTGAGTAATGCCGATCTCGTCTAAGCGTGTCATCTCCTCCGGGGTGAGCTCAATGGGCAAAGATTTTATCTTCAGGTATGCCTCAATCTTTGTCTGCAAATCCACCTTTTGACCTTCTGGGGAGAGATTGTGTGCTTTCACCCAAACAGCCAGGGCAAGAACTAAACCCAGAAAAATCAAAACTTTCACAGTTATTCTCTTCATATAGCCTCCAAGGGATTCAGAAACAGGGGAAAACCTCATCATCCCGATACTATCTTATCTATAAATTAATATAAGCTAAATGCGGCTTTTTGCAAGTGCAAAAGAGAAGGCGAGAACTGAAATAGCTATTCTTCTTTCCAGATGAAGATCTTCTTTACATAAGGAAAGTGCTTTCCTGTCATCTGAAACATGGGAGTTACGAGACGAGTTTAGAACTTTTTTCATAAGCGGATCTTTAGATTCTTCCTTTTTTGAAGATATTGGAAAGGTGATTGCTCAGATTCAGATCTAGGAAACAACATCCCAACTAGACAAGGCACGATCAAACCGCAACAGAACAGGAGGGAAGCCCACAACAGGCTCAACTTATATTAAATGTGGCGGGATTTCATTCCCGCCACATTAAAGTTCCGAGGCCAAGGGAGCCCTCGGAACAACCAACGATATATTTTAGAATCTTGATTTCTCTAATCTATATCTTTTGGACATTTGTTGCCTGAGGTCCTTTTTGTCCCTGTCCTTGTTCGAAGCTAACTCCGTCACCTTCTCGAAGAGTTTTGTATCCT
>LJUX01000034.1 GCA_001304155.1 candidate division Zixibacteria bacterium SM23_73_3 | reverse complement strand
TTCCTGGATCACCCTCAACAACTTCGACTGGAAATTCGAGCTTGTGTCGCCGATCTCGTCTAAGAAAATCGAACCACCATCAGCTATCTCAAACAGCCCTGGCTTGGTGACTATCGCTCCGGTGAAAGACCCTTTGACATGACCGAAAAGCTCGGATTCTAAAAGCTCTTGAGCCAAAACCCCGCAGTCGACCGGAACAAAAGCTTTTTGCTTTCTGGGGCTGTTGAAATGGATAGCTCGGGCGATGAGCTCTTTGCCTGTCCCACTCTCCCCCCGAATTAAAACGGTGCTGTCTGTTGGAGCAACTTTGCGAATTAACTTGTATACCTCTCGCATCTTGGGGCTGCTGCCGATAATATTGTCGAACCCATATTTAGCCTCCAACTCCTTTCGCAGATAGATATTCTCATAAATTAGGCTTTTTTTTTCCATTGCCTTTTCCACCACAACCAAAACCTCATCCGGGGTGAAGGGCTTGGGGATGTAGTCAAAAGCTCCTAATTTCATCGCCTGGACCGCGGACTGAACTGTGGAGTAGCCGGTGATCATAATCACCAAAATATCCGGATATTTTTCCTTGACCCTTTCCAGAACTTCCATCCCATCCATCCCCGGCATCTTAATATCGGTGATCACCAGGTCAATTGGCTCTTTTTCCAAATAGACAAAAGCCTCCTGACCGGAAAGGGCACAAAAGACTTCGTGCCCGCCACCTTCCAGTATCTTCCGGCAGCTTTTCAATACAATCTCCTCATCATCCACCACCAAAATTTTAACTTTCATCATTTACTGGTTCCCCTTTTCTCCAATTTCAAGAGCTTCTTCTTTTAGCGGTAACTTTACAGTAAAGGTGGTGCCTTTTCCCACCTTGCTTTTCACTTCTAATTTTCCTCGATGACGTTCAATTATGCCATAGCTTACAGAAAGCCCCAGGCCAGTCCCCTTTCCTTGTTTTTTTGTGGTGAAGAAAGGGTCTAAGATTCTTGGCAAATTCTCCTCTGGAATTCCAATACCGGTATCGGCAAATCGAATAGCCGCCATCTCATCTTCGGCTCCTGAAGATACGATCAAAGTTCCTCCTTGGGGCATAGCCTCAATGGCATTGAGCAGGATATTAATAAACACCTGTTGAATCTGCCCCACATCTATCATTATTTTGGGCAAGTCCGCTTTGATTTTCTTATCAATTTTGACATTTTGCAAACTGGCTTGATGGGAAATCAAATCTATCGATTTACCTATTACCTCATTTATGTCGGACAAAACCTTCTGAGGTTCGGTCTGTCGGGCAAAGTCCAAAAGACCTTTGACGATCATTTTGCACCGATTGGTCTCATTTACGATAACCTCTAAATCCTCCTTTTCCGGATCTTCGTGTTTTTTGGCTTTGAATAAAAGTGAAGAGTAGGTCAGGATTCCGGTTAAGGGGCTATTGATCTCATGAGCAACACCTGCAGCCAATTTACCTAAAGAGGCCATTTTCTCCGACTGAATCAACTGATTCTGGGTTTTTCTCAACTCTTCAGTCCTCTCTTCCACCTTATGCTCCAGAGTCTTCCCCCAGTCGACCAATTTTTCATCCGCCTTTTTCAAATCTGAGGTCATCTGACTAAATGAGAAAGCCAGCTGTGCGATCTCGCCTTCAGCTTTGATGGGAATGGAATAGTCTAAGTTCCCTTCGGCGATCTTTTTGGTTCCTTTGACTAATTCCCTGACCGGGCGAGTGATATATCGATTGATGGAGATACTGATGGTCACCGAGATCACCAAAAAGGCAATCACGGCGAAGAAGATCATCTTATTTTGAGCACCTTTGATCTCCTTATCCACATCCTCCAAGGACATCCCAATGTCCAGTACTCCCAGGACTTTTTGTTCTGGGGGATGGGCATGACAGTCCGGGGTATAACAATCAGGTTCATTATATATGGCAGAGATGACTCCTAACACTCTGTGACCTGTCTTGGCTTTGAAAATTCTGGAGCGGTCTGGTGTGTCAAGCCTCTCCAGGGGTTTCTCCGCTGAATGACATGCGTAGCAGGCTTCGGCTTTCTTGTCCACCATCTCTCCAATCTCATTTTTATCAGTGGAGAACATTATCTTCCCATCTTTATTGAAGACCCTTATCTTCTCCAAACCCTTCTGCTCTCCTATGGTCTCAATGATCTGATGCACATCGTCACTTTGGTATCTCAACATATCATATCTGGTACTTCTTCTTACTGTCTCACTTATCCTTATAGCACCCCGCATCACCTCACCTGTCAGTTGTTTTTTCTGAGAGGCGATGTTGACATAGGCATAGATCCCCATGGACAATATCAAAATGAACCCCACCACCAAAATCAGCTTTACCCCAATACTTTTCCGCCACATAAGCGATTCCTTTAGTTAGTGAATTATTTCACAAGCTTCCAATCATTATACGAAAGTTAACACTCAAAGGTGATCAAAAAAACAAAGATCCGGTTTTGGTTTTCCCTGTAAAATATTATTGGTTCAATTCTGGATTGTCAAGGAATTTTGTTATGGGCACAACAAAGGATCCTGTTCGAGCCAAGACAGGCCCAAAATAGCTATTTTCTTTTGGTCCGAATTTTTTCGATTCCTTTGGTTAACTTTTACTTGAGGTTTTGCTTCTTCTGGAACTGGCTGAAAAAAGCGTGCTTCAAAAGATTTGAAATTAAGTTCTCCAAAACGCCGGTAGGATTTGTCGAATGTGGGATACCAGATTGCTTTTTTAAATTAACTTTTTAAGCTCTTTTTCACATGGGGGATAAGACCACCATCTTCTAAGATCCCCATCAAGAATTCTGGTAAAGGGGGAAAGGAGAATCTTTGATTCTGCGAAGTGATTATCTCTCCGCTGGCGAAATTGATGGTGATGGTCTCACCCGGCTGGATTTTATCCGGCGCATCTTTTGATTGAACCAGAGCCAATCCCTGGTTGATGGCATTTCGAAAGAATATGCGGGAGAAGGATTTTGCCACGATGCAGGCGATTCCGGCATGTTTCAAAGAGGTGGCGGCTTGTTCTCTTGAGCTTCCACAGCCAAAATTGAAACCTGCCACAATTACATCCCCTTTTTCAATCTTTTTGGGAAATTCAGGATCCAATCCTTCCAGGACATGCAAAGCCATCTCCGGTGCATCTATTATGGGAAGATATTTTCCCGGATAGATCACATCCGTATCGATGTTGTCACCTAATTTCCATACCCGACCAGTGATCTGTTCCATGGTTTTTTATGTGGCTAAGATGTTGATAGTCTCCCAACAGATTTTTAGATTAAACAGATGCTCGTTCTATCTGTCTAATCTGTTGGGAAAGAACTCTTATCTCCTGTGATTGGATCCGAATTTGTCAGCTGCGAAAGGTCGAAAGTTGGATTTTGCTTTTTGCATTTTGAATTGGATATCATTTTACGAACTCTCTGGGATCGGCGATTTCTCCTTTGATGGCTGTGGTGGCGGCTACAGCCGGGCTGGCTAAATATACAAAAGATTCCGGTGATCCCATTCTCCCTTTAAAATTTCGATTGGTGGTGGCAAGACACCTCTCCCCTGCCGCTAAGATTCCCTCGTGTGCTCCCAGGCAGGGTCCGCACCCCGGATTCAAGATTACTGCTCCGGCATCCAAGAAAGTTTTCAGGTATCCTTTTTTCATGGCTTGTAAGTATATGGTTCTGGTGGCAGGCAAAATCAGCATCCTTATCTCTGGATGAATTTTTTTACCTTTAAGTATTTTTGCCGCCACCTTCAGATCATCCAGCCTCCCATTGGTGCAGGAACCCAACACCACCTGATCGACCTTTATACCCTTCACTTCGCTTATTGGCTTTACATTGTCCACATTGTGAGGACAGGCGACCTGCGGCTCTAGATTGCTTACATCAAACTCATATTCTTTCTCAAAAACGGCATCGCGATCGGAGAAAATCGGTTCGTATTTTTGCCTGGTTATGCTAAAGAGATATTTTCTGGCAATTCTGTCAAAAGGAACCACAGCGAATTTCGCCCCCATCTCCATGGAAAGATTACACAAAGTGAACCTTTCGGAGACAGACATCTTCGTCACCGTTTCTCCATAGTACTCAACCGATTTGTAACTCGCCCCCTCCACGGTAAGCTGTCCGATTATGTAAAGAATCACGTCTTTAGCATAGACACCTTTGGGCATCTTTCCCTGAATGATTATGTTTATAGAATCGGGCACCTTCAGCCAGATTCTTCCGGTTGCCCACAAAGCCGCCATCTCTGTGGCACCTATTCCGGTGGATAAAGCTCCCAGACAACCGTAAGAGGTGGTGTGAGAGTCAGTCCCCACTGCCAACTCACCCGGCAGAATGTGAGCTTTCTCTATCACCACCTGATGACAGATTCCCTCCTTTATATCATAGAAATTTTTGATCTTTTGCTCCCTAACAAACCCCCGAATGGATTTATGGGCGGTAGCGGTTTTTTCCGATTCAGCGGGAGCGCGATGATCTAATGGGATAACAATTCTATGCGGATTCCATACCTGGCTTTGCCCGATCTGTTTGAACTGCTTTATCACCAACCCGGCATTATCGTGGCTCATGGCTAAATCTGGCTCCACATTCACGATCTCCCCCACCAGGATTTCTGCTTTTCCTGCCTTCTTAGCCAATAGCTTCTGGGCGATGGTTGACTTTCTCGAGCTTTGGTTAACAGGAATTCCGGCCGATTTTGAAAGGCCGGTCTGTCCGGCTAAGGAGAACTCCAACTGTTGAAATTTGAGCGCCTTCGGTTTCTCCAACAGATTGTATAATTTTCTCCATTTATAGAAGCCCGACTTGGAGATACCTAGCTCGGCTCCGGCTTTTGTATCATTGCCGTATCTCTCCCATAGGTCTTTGATTTGCTCCTTGGAATATTTGGGTAAGGAGTATCTGCCGATATTTTTCTTTCTCCGCCAGTAAGCTACCAGATATTCCGGCACACCCCCCAAAGCTTCGCCGATCCTTTTATCGGTCCTGTATTTAGCCTGAAGCTTTAAAAGCTCCTCTTTTCTTGGAATCTTCATTTACCTCCGTCGTCCTTTGACTTCGCTCAGGGCAAGTCGGCGGCCCGCCGACCGCCGCTTTGAATGCTTTTTATCTATCCTTTGTAATTCCTTTTTCAAAAGCCGATAGGTTTTGGAAAGCCCCACGGAAATTAACTTTGTCTCCGCTAAAATGGGCATGAAGTTGGTATCGCCCTGCCAGCGGGGAACTATATGCAGATGGATGTGGCCTGCCACTCCTGCCCCAGAAACCTTGCCCAAGTTCATCCCCAGATTGATACCCTGCGGCTTCAGACCAGATTTAAGCGCTTTTACGCAAAGTTGTGATATCTTCCCCAATTCGTTTAGTTCCTCCTCCTTTAACTGCTCCAGTTTGCCCACGTGACGAAAAGGAGCTATCATCAGATGTCCATTGTTATAGGGGTAGCGGTTAAGAATGACGAAACACTTCTCCCCCCGAAAGAGAATCAAATTCCTGCGGTCCTGATTTTCCCTCGCGGTCCTGCAAAGGAAACAACCGGGCTTCCTTTCGCAGAGGATGAACTTCTCACGCCAGGGTGCCCAGAGCCTTTCCAAGGAAACCTCCTATTTTCTAAGTTCCTATCTCATCATTTTTTTCAATATATAATAAAAATTTTCATTTTCAAGATTTTTGTTTTGTAATTTAACCGCACCTTGCGATTTGGCTAATCTCCATTCAGGGATCAAGATTGATTAGTTCTTTGGGCAATTTGCCAGGACAAGTGTTTTCAGTAAGGATATGGCATGGCAAGAAGCTAAGTCTCCCGGTAATGTGAACTATCTGATTCGCACCTGTAGATATGCTCCAACTCTGATCAAACCCTGGATCTTATCCCCAACAATCAAAACAGGTCACTTCGCTCATTGGAAGTGTGTTATGCCGACAGAAACCTCCCGTGAAGTGATAAAGTAGGGAAATTCTCCCCGGTTGGGAGGTGAAAATGCGAAAAAACAGGGAAAATTCCCCCCGATTTTCGCTTGACAAAAGCAGAAAAGCCCATATAATTAGGGGATTGTTGATAGGATGCACTAAGGAGATCTGGAACACAACTGCAATGGAGGAAAGTGATGCCAACTGAAACTGATGTGGTCGATTCTTTAATCCATAAATATGGGGCAAAAAAGGAAGCACTGATCCCCATCCTTCAGGACATCCAGACTGATCTCAACTGGTTGCCGGAAGAGGTGCTTAAAGCTGTTGCCGAGAAACTGCAAGTTCCTTTGATCGATGTTTATGGAGCCGCCACCTTTTATCGGACGTTCAGCTTAAAACCGCGGGGCAAACATATCGTCACGGTCTGCGTGGGGACTGCTTGCCACGTTAGAGGAGGGCAGAGGATCGTGGATGAAATCGGGAGAAGACTAGAAATCGCCCCGGGTGAGACCACCCAGGATAAGAATTTCACACTTGAGACGGTCAATTGCCTGGGATGCTGTGCCATAGGTCCGATTGTGGTAATTGACGGGGAATACTATGGCGAGATGATTACCAGAAAAGTTGGTTCTATCCTTGAAAAATATCAAGTTACCCCAGGAGAGTAATCTATGATTCAGGTAAACGTGAAATGTCCCCACTGTGGGAAAAGCTTTATGGACGAGGAGATAAAAATTGACGGTCATCCCAGTGTGAAACTGAACATCCAGTGGGGTGGGGAGAGGGGTAGGCTCCGTCTCAGTTCGCTATATGGTAGTTTCAACATAGACTGTCAACTTCCAATGCCACAGGGTGAGGTGGCGAGGTTTTTTTGTCCCCACTGTAACGCGGAGCTATCTGGACAACGCACCTGTGAGCAATGTAATGCTCCGATGATTCCATTGAAATTTGTCGAGGGTGGCATCGTGCAGATATGTTCCCGTCGAGGATGCAAGAAGCACCTGATTGAATTTGAAGATTTAAAATCAGAACTTAGAGCATTCTATAATAAGTATTCCCTCTTTTTCAAAAGCCGTTAAGATCATTTGCTTGTGCCATGAAGAAAGGTCATACAGATGAAAACCATTGAGGATCTGAAGAGTGTCATAGAGACCAAAACAAAAGAGAGAAGTGCAGATAAGAAGCCCTATATAGTGATCTCGGCTGGCACCTGTGGGCGAGCCAGAGGCTCTTTGAAAGTTGTTCAAGCATTCAAAGACGAAATCGGTAAACGCAACCTCCAGGAGAAAATAGAAATAAAGGTAACCGGGTGTCATGGATTCTGTGAAGCCGAACCGAACATAATTATCAAACCTCAAGGAATATTTTATCAAAAGGTGAGCCCCGAAGATGTAGAAGAGATCATCTCGGAGACGCTGATTAACAACAAAATCATCGACCGCCTGCTATATATTGATCCTGATACCAAAAAGAAAGCGATGCATGAGGACGACATCCTCTTTTTTAAAAAACAGCACCGGCTTCTTTCGGGAAATAATTCACTCATCGATCCGATCAGCATTGATGACTATTTTGCCATTGGGGGTTATACCGCTTTGTTGGAAGTTATAGACAAAATGACCCCCGGGGAAGTAATCGAAAGGGTGAAACGATCTGGCTTAAGAGGTAGAGGTGGAGCAGGATTTCCCACCGGTTATAAATGGGAATTCTGCAAGAAGGCTAAGGGTGATGTCAAATATATTATCTGCAATGCAGACGAGGGAGATCCGGGAGCTTATATGGACAGGAGCCTTCTGGAAGGGAATCCTCATGCTGTTATCGAGGGTATGATGATCGGCGCCTTCGCCATAGGAGCAAAAGAGGGCTGGATATATGTAAGAAACGAGTATCCCCTGGCTGTAAAGAATATCGGTATAGCCCTGAAGCAGGCAAAAGAGATGGGAATTCTGGGTGAGAATATATTAGGTTCCGGATTCAGCTTTGATATAAAGGCAGCCACAGGCTCAGGCGCCTTTGTCTGCGGGGAAGAGACCGCGCTTATTGCCTCGATTGAAGGAAAAAGGGGAATGCCCAGACAGCGTCCCCCCTTCCCTGTCCGGAAAGGTCTTTGGGGGAAACCTACCAATATAAATAACGTGGAAACCTGGGCTAACGTTCCTCTGATCATAAAAAACGGAGCGGATTGGTATTCAAAGATTGGGACAGAAGGGAGCAAGGGAACCAAGATATTCTCATTGGTGGGAAAAATCAGAAATACCGGTTTAGTGGAAGTGCCTATGGGTATCACTCTGCGAGAGATTGTTTACGATATCGGCGGAGGGATCCCGGGGAACAGGGAATTTAAAGCTGTTCAAACCGGAGGACCTTCCGGCGGATGTATTCCCAGGCAACTTTTGAGTCTGCCAGTAGACTATGATTCGCTTACCCAGGCAGGATCTATAATGGGCTCAGGTGGCATGATCGTGATGGATGAGCGTACCTGCATGGTGGATGTGGCAAGGTATTTCTTAAACTTCCTTCAGGACGAGTCCTGCGGTAAATGCCTCCCCTGCCGGAAGGGTATTCAGAAGATGCTGGAGATAGTCACGGATATAACGGAAGGCAAGGCAACAGAGGAAGACTTGGAGACTCTGGAAGAGCTGGCACAGGTGGTGAGGGATACCTCATTATGTGGTTTAGGACAGACGGCACCAAATCCGGTTTTAGCAACCCTCCGTTATTTCAGAGACGAATATATAGACCATATTAAAAAGAAAAAGTGTGAAGCGGCTGTATGTAAGGAGATAATCTCCTCCCCCTGCCAACATACTTGTCCCATAGATACGGAGGCGGCAGTCTATATTGCACTGATTGTCCGGGAAAGATACGAGGAAGCCTTAAAGATAATAAAAAAGGATAACCCGATTGCATCTGTTCTTGCCCGGGTGTGCCATCATCCATGCGAAGCCAAATGTCGGGCAGGTGAAGGTGGAGAAGCCATTAAAATAAGAAACCTCAAGAGATTTGTAACCGATTGGGGATTGAAGAAGGGTCTCATGCTCAAAGCAGAACCTGCAGCGAAGAATAGCAGAGGCAAAGTAGCCATAATCGGTTCCGGACCTGCGGGGCTAACCTGCGCATTCTATCTCGCTCAAAAAGGTTATGAAGTTGCGGTTTTTGAAAAACACCCGGTAGCAGGAGGTATGTTAGCTGTGGGGGTTCCTGAATTCAGACTACCAAGAGAGATACTGGCGGCTGATGTTGACTACATCAAAAGTGCAGGGGTTGAGATTCGAACAAATTGTGCCATCGGCAAAGATCTCAGTGTGGATGATCTGCTTGCTCAGGGCTACAAAGCCATATTTATCGCTACTGGCGCACATAAGTCAATGACACTGGGCATATCTGGTGAAGATGCAGAAGGTGTACTTCCAGGTATGAAAGTACTAACTGCAATTAATCTTGGAGAAAAAATAGCAATTGGCAAGAGAGTCGGCGTGATCGGTGGCGGAAATTCAGCCGTAGATGCTGCAAGGGCGGTGTTGCGCACAGGAATGCCCTACAGTGTAACCATCTTCTATAGAAGAACAATCAACGAGATGCCTGCCTATAAGGAGGAGGTAGATGCCTCCCTGGACGAAGGTATAAAAATCGAGTATTTAACAGCGCCCAGAAGAATTGTCACAGACAACGGGAAGCTTTCGGCATGTAAATTTATAAGGATGAAGATGGGCGACGTAGACGAATCTGGAAGAAGAAGACCCATACCTGTAGAAGGTTCGGAGTTTACTGTAGGACTGGATACCTTGATAGTTGCCATTGGGGAACAGCCGGATACATCTTTCGTGGAAAAGGTTTCGGAGCTTGAGTTTTCCCGAAGGGGAACCCTGGTCGTGGACTCGGAGACATTAGCCTCGAATCGAAAAGAGATTTTTGCCGGAGGAGATTTGGTGACGGGACCCAATACGGTTGTGGCTGCAGTCGCCTCGGGGAAAATCGCAGCCGAGTCCATAGATCAATTTTTGTCAGGTGAACCGGTAAAAAGGGAATTTAGATTAACAAGACCCTCCAGATACATAGAGCCAGTGGAACTTGCCGAGGAGGAGTTGTCGAAGGCTGAGCCTCCTTCAATGCCTCATCTTCCGGTAGAAGAGAGAAAGCGCAATTTCAAGGAGGTCGAACTGGGACTGACCGAGGAGATGGCTGTGCAGGAAGCAAGGCGTTGCCTGCGTTGCGATCTTGAAACTGAGGATGGCAAGGATTTTTTGGAAAAACTAAAAAAAGATTCCACCGTTGCACAGGAGGTGATGGATGCCTAACATAAGGATTGATGGGATTGATTTTGAAGCGGAAGAGGGGTGGACAGTTCTTGAGGTCGCGCGCTTCCTGGGTTTAGAAATTCCAACCCTCTGCTATGATGAAGGACTCAGCGCCTGGGGTGGCTGCCGCCTCTGTGTGGTTGAGATCGGGGAGGGCGAGAACACGAAACTGGTCACCTCTTGTACTTATCCAGTCGAGGAGGGGCTCAATATCAGAACTGCAAGCCAAAGAGTGGTGCAGGCAAGAAAGGTGCTGATAGAACTTCTGATTGCCAGTTGTCCCACATCGAAGGTCATTCAGGATTTGGCCGCAAAACTAGGGATAGAGCGAACAAGGTTCAAACCCGATTGGGAGGATTGTGTATACTGCGGTCTATGTGTGAGGATATGTGAGGAGCAGATGATGGCGAAGGCGATAGGCTTCGCCGACCGTGGAGGTAAGCTTAAGATAACCACCCCCTTTGATAAAACCTCTGAGGTCTGTCGAACATGCGGAGCCTGCATGTATATCTGTCCTGCCTGCCAGCTACGCTGTGAGGGGCCAGAACCGGCCACCGTAGTATGCGGCCGGTGCTACAACGCCCTTCAGCCTACTTGCTTGGACCATTACGAGGATTATAAGTGCTACATGGGTTTAACTGGGGATTGTGGAACTTGCGTAAAGGAAGGGCCGGAAAAAGGTAGGCAACGCAAAAGGTAATCGGAATAAGGAATGAGCTGTGAACTTTTTGCTATGAAGTTATAGCTTCAAATTTCATCATTTGACTTTTATGTTCTAAACAAAGGAGGATGAATGTCTTTGTCAAGATTAAACGCATCAGCGGCTACTCTGACCAAGAACAGAACTGAGGATTCAGTTGTTTCCATAAGCGGTCTTTGTGTTACCTGCGTGGATGGGTGCATTGGGATGTGCGAGGTGGGTAAGTCCGCCTACCGGGGAGCAGAGGTTATATATCCTCAGCCTTTCGGGATAATGACAACGGCGGCGGAAAAGGTCTACCCGGTGGACCTGTCACATTTCACTATCATGGGTACCTGCGTGGGTGCCCACGGAGTCGAGGCCGACCCGGATAAGGCCATCTTTCCTAATGCCAAGCTGGAGACAAAGATCGGACATGATAAGGGAATAAAGGTGAAAGTTCCTATCGTGGTTCCCGGACTGGGCTCCACCGCAGTTGCCAAAAATAACTGGGAAGGACTGGCCATAGGATCAGCGCTCTCCGGAATGCTCCTCACCATCGGGGAAAACGTGTGTGCCATGGACCCGGATTCAAAGATCCAGAATGACAGGATAATGTACTCCAAGGATATGGAAAATCGGGTTAAGCTGTACAAGGACTGGCAGCAGGACGGATATGGGGCCATCATAGTCCAGGCCAACGTGGAAGACACCAGATTGGGAACTCAGGAATACGCCATCTCCAAGTTGGGTGTGGAGGTAGTCGAACTCAAATGGGGACAGGGAGCCAAGGACATTGGTGGAGAGGTGAAGATTAAGGACTTGAAAAGAGCACAGACCCTTCGGGACAGAGGTTATGTGGTCCTTCCTGACCCCCATAACCCAGATGTGATCAAGGCCTTTGAGCAAGGGTCCTTCCGAGAGTTCGAGCGCCACTCCAGGATCGGTATGGTGACGGAGGAGGGCTTCATGCAGCGGGTGGAAGAGTTACGAAAGGCCGGAGCGAAGTACGTCTTCCTGAAGACCGGTGCTTACGGACCGCTGGATCTGGCCAGAGCAGTGAAGTACTGCTCCAAGGCCAAGATCGATTTGCTGACCGTGGATGCGGCCGGAGGCGGTACCGGCATGAGCCCCTGGCGGATGATGAACGAGTGGGGTGTCCCTGGCATAGAGCTGTGGTCCCTATTGTATCAGTATGTAGACAAGCTGGCAAAGAAGGGAGAGTACGTGCCGGATGTTGCCATTGCGGGCGGATTTACACTGGAAGATCAGATGTTCAAAGGTCTTGCGCTCGGAGCTCCTTATTTCAAACTGATAGGCATGGCCCGCGCTCCGCTTACCGCTGCCATGGTAGGAAAGACCATCGGAAAGCGAATCCACGAAGGGCAGGTACCGGTTTATATAGAGAGATTCGGGACTCACCCGGAGGAGATATTCGTTGCCGCGCCTGAGCTTCGGAACAAGTTCGGAAAAGACTTCGACAAGATCCCGCCCGGCGCCTTAGGAGTATACACCTATGTAGCCAGACTCTCCCAAGGGCTGCGGCAGATAATGACAGGAAACCGCAAGTTCGCTTTGGAGTATATCACCAGGGATGACATTGCTGCTATTACCAGAGAGGCCGCAGAAATAAGTGGCATTCCTTATGTAATGGATGTCGATAAAGAGGAGGCAGAAAAGATACTCAACTCCTAAAGGAGGGGCTTAAAAGATTCTCATTAGCCAGGATGGTGCAGGGGCAGGTGGAGAAAGCAGCCAATTGTTTTGTCATGTCTGAGTATATTCCGGGATTTATCATCGCATAAAAATCTATTAAGTGCCAAGTCGGGTAAAACATTTATCAAAGCACGAGATGTGGTGGCACTTCCCGGATAGCACTGTTTTGTATTCAGGCGGGCAGTTTTGTCATTTTAAGGAGCTAATCATGACCGAAGAACCAAGCAAGACCAAAACCACGGTTTATGATAACGTGGTCAAGCAGTTCAATAAAGCCGCGGATTTGATGGGACTGGATCCAGATGTCCGTAAGATCTTAGCCCGGACTAACAATGAGATAGTAGTCAATTTTCCGGTAAAGATGGACGATGGTCGGATTGAAATGTTTACTGGCTATCGGGTGCAGCATAACAACGCCCTCGGTCCCTACAAGGGGGGCCTGCGCTACCACCCAGCGGTTGATATTGACGAGGTGCGGGCACTGGCCACCTGGATGACCTGGAAGGGGGCATTGACCAACATACCGTTTGGTGGCGCTAAGGGAGGAATTCAGTTCGATCCGTGTGAGTGCACCTGCAGCGAGATGGAGAGAATAACCCGCCGTTTCACCTTCGCCCTTGGTTGTAATATCGGGCCAGAGTACGACATCCCTGCGCCAGATGTGAACACGAATGCCCAGATCATGGCTTGGATTTTAGATACCTATGTCTCAACTCAACCACCGCACGAACGACAGGCAAATGTTCATGTGGTTACCGGGAAACCTGTTGAGTCCGGTGGCAGCCTGGGACGGGATAAGGCAACCGGCCAGGGCGTGGTATACACAATCGAAGAGTGGGCAAAGGATAAAGGTTTTGACTTGAATGGAGCCACCTACACGGTGCAGGGGTTCGGCAACGTGGGCTGCTGGGTTGCTCGTCTGATGAAGCAACATGGGTCCAAACTGCTTGCGGTTGAGGACGCCAGCGGGGCTGTCTTCAACCCGGATGGCATCGATCCGGATGATTTGCTCGATTACGCCAGAAAGAACAAAGGACTCATCTCCGGCTATCCCAAAGCCGAGCCCATCAATCACCGAGTTCTTTTAGAGACCAAGGCGGACATCTTCATTCCCGCGGCGCTTGAAAATCAGATAACAGCCAAGACAGCACCGCTTTTGAATGTTAAACTTGTTGCTGAAGGAGCCAATGGTCCCACCGATCCGGACGGCGATGCAATCCTGCATAAGAAAGGATTTGATTTAATACCGGATATCCTATGCAACGCCGGCGGCGTCATCGTGAGCTACTTCGAGTGGCTCCAGAACAAACGAAGTGAATTCTGGGATTTAAAGGAAGTGGACGGCAAATTGCACAAGAAGATAGTGGATGCCTACGAACGGGTGCGTAATACAGCGAGAAAGTTCAGTACGGATTGGCGCACTGCCGCGTACGTTGTCGCCCTCTCCCGCTTGGAGACGGTATACAAGGAGCGCGGAATCTTCCCATAATGCGACCGCCGCAACAAGCAGAATTCATCTGGAAGGCAAACGAAAAGTGTCCGTAACTGGTTATAGGGGCGGGAATTCATCCCGCCCTTTTCTAGTTTCTGCCGACAAGATCAAGGGACTTTAACTCAAGGGTTTCTTTTTCTCGGAATAGAGTATTATTATCTTGACAACGAATACCGGGTTTCATATCTTCGACGTGACCAGAACAATTTTTGGTCAAAAGAGGAGGGATAGTTCACTTTTTTGGCTATTTTCAGTTACAACTTTTAACCTCTTAACCTAAAGGAGCCAGGATGAAAAAAGCTTTCATTCTATGCGTCTTGTTGACCTTTTTCCTTGCCGGATGCGGGGGAGAGGAGGAGGCTCAGATGGAGCAAACGAAAGGGCAGGTGGAGGAGGTGACCGAGGCAGAAGAAATGGCTGAGGCGGAAGAAGCCACCAAACCGATTACGCAGGAACCGATTGAGCGGGACAAGAACCCCATCGTGGTGATGGAGACTAACTTTGGCGACATCGAACTTGAGCTGTTCTGGGACAAGACCCCCAAGACTGCCGAGAATTTCCTAAGATTGGTCATCAGTGAGTTTTACGACGGACTTACCTTCCATCGCGTCATACCGGATTTCGTCGTCCAGGGAGGGTGTCCTCTGGGCAACGGAACCGGAGGACCGGGATATTCCATAGATTTTGAGAAGGCAGATACAAAACATCACAAAGGTTCTTTGGCCATGGCTCGCTCTCAGGATCCGAACTCAGCCGGCAGTCAGTTTTACATCTGTTTAAAGGCTCTTCCTAATCTGGACGGAAATTATGTGGTCTTTGGCAAAACCATCAAAGGTATGGATGCGGTCGATAAGATCGCGCAGGTTGAGACCGATCCCCGGGATATGCCCAAGGAGAAGGTGATAATGACCAAGGTTTACGAAAAGACCGAGTAAGAGATAAAGAAGTGCGATTTCGCCTTAAGCCCCGCCTCTCTGGCGGGGCTTTTCTTATCAATTAAATTAAATATGATTCATTTGTAATGAATGAAAAAGATACTTCTGTGGATTTACGTTTTAGGCATTGAGAAAGAACCTCTCCCCCTATCTCCCCTTCAGGGTGTCCTTCGATCCCGAAGATCTTCCTTCGACACTGAGTCTCAGGACGAAGTGCAGGATCGAGGGAAATCCCCTCAGGATGAACCTCTCTCTATTTTATGGAGAGGGGGACAACGAAGTAAAAAAACAGCCCCGATCTCTGAGAAGAGATCGGGGCAAGGTGCTCCCCTTATTATGTCAGTTCATAGTTCACAGTTCGTGGTTCATAGTCCCGTCCTCCCCACAAAGGATTAATCTAACAGGGTGATGGACCGCCTTTGTAAAGATAACTGATCAAATAGAGCAGGTCTGTTAGATCTATTATCCCATCACAATTCACATCCCCGGCTTCCCAGGGAAGCGGTTCCGGACCATGCTGGTAGAGATAGCTGACCAGATATAGTATGTCCCCCAGATCTATCAGGTTGTCCTGATTGACGTCTCCCCGCACAATCTCCAGCACAATGATGAAAAGCTCTTGAGTATCGGTGTTGTTGGGTGAGTTTGAATCGGTCACCTTGATGGTAAAATCGAAGCTGTCCACGACCGTGGAAACGCCAGAGATAATTCCGGTTAAGGGATCCAGCTCCAGTCCATCCGGCAGGCTCCCTCTTTCCAACTCCCATGTGTATGGAGATGTTCCGCCTTTAGCTAAAAGAGTCTCTGAGTAAGCGCTGGAGAGGGAGGCAAAAGGCAGATCCGTGGTCACTATATTCATCCCGTAGGAGGTGGTGGAGACCGTTCTTAAAATCCACTTATCGGGATCCAGATTTACATTAATTCCTGCCGAGATCACCCGCACGGCAAAATCTTTGTGTCGGGGATCATTGAAGACCAGCACCGTGGTGTCCATGGAGGATGTGTTGATGGCTATATCCATGGGCATGGTGAAGAAAGCGGGATCTGTGGTCTGGGTTTGGTCTACATGGACAAATACATCGTAGTAATCTCCCCCCACAGGTTCATAGGTGTAGGAATATCGATATTTGGGATAATAGGTGCCGTAAATCCATTCCTGGAAGAAATAATCTAAATCCATGCCAGAGACCATCTCGCATACATCCTGAAAGCCCTCCGTGTCAGCTGATCCGTGTGCGAAACGGGGATCTGAATAATAGGCTCTGAGAATATCAAAGAAGGTCGAATCTCCGACTACATGTCTTAACATATGTAGCACCCAAGCCCCCTTATCATAAACAATGGTTCCAAAAATATTCCAGGCATTGGTGGTGTCCTCAATGAATATGCTTCCGCTTCCCCAGAACTGCATGCCGTTCATATAGGGATGATAATAGCTATCTCCGTACGCATAAGCAGCCCACAGGGCCTCACTGTAGGAGGCAAACCCTTCATTCAACCAGATGTGGTGCCAGTTGTGGCAGGTGATATAGTCTCCCCACCACTGGTGTGCCAGTTCATGGGCTATCACCCATTCGGAGTACCAGGTAGAGGAAAAGCTGGTGTTGGTCTGATGCTCCATGGCACCACCCCAGGTGAAATGTGCCATCCCGTATTTCTCTTCTACAAATGGATACTCACCGAACGTGTTGGCAAAATACTCGATCATGGATGGAGTGATGGGCCATAGCTCAACGGCCTGATTGTAACGTTCCGGATACACATAATATATCACCTCCATGGGATCTCCTTCTAAGGAATAATACCAATTGGAGAATATGGTATAGTTGGTGGCGGCGATGGAGATAAGATAGGTGGTGATGGGATATTTCTCATGCCATTTATAGGTTTTGGTGGAGCCGTGATCAACTATCTCTCTCAAAAGGCCATTGGACGCTACATACAGATCCGAGCGGACGGTAATGTTGATGTCGGCAGAATCTGCCTTGTCCCGGGGAAGGTCCTTACAGGGCCACCAAGCTTGGGCAAAATATGGTTCACTTAGGGTGCACATGATCGGTTTGGAGGGACTTCCGTGGTATCCCCAATCAAAGGATTGAAGTCCACCCTCTAGAGGATGGCCGTGATAATAGACGGTTAAATCGAAGGGCTCGCGGTCATAAATTCCGTTCAGAAAAATTTGTATGATGTTATCGTTCCAGAAGTAGGTGAGAAGAGCATCATTACTTTTGATTGAGTCGATATACATCTGAGGGTTGTCGAAAAAATTAAGTTCCACCACGTGGAAGCCGTTAATCAAGGCTTGGGCATACATGTAAACCGAGCCGGAAATAGTCTCAGTGGCGTCATCTAAATTCAGATCCAGTCGGTAATATTGGGCATCATAGTGACTTTGAGCCGCTGTCTCCTTCATGGGAATGGTGATTCCTAACTGGCGCAGTTGGTTCAGCCTTTTCTGTTTCATCTCCGCCAGCATCTGGTGGAATTGACTGGGGGTGGTGTTCTGATCGGTGAACAATATCTCTTCTTCTTGATCATTTAGCTTCTGGGCAAAGGTATCTTGAGCCCAAAATCCAGAAGAGAATAAAAAAAGCCCCAAGAACAAAAAAGATACAAAACGTTTCACGGAAAACCTCCTTGGAAAGATAAAAAATTGGCACCACCAGCAAAACAGCCGATCAAAAGAGCCAAACTCGCTTGCGGTTTTGAGTTTAGCCTATTTGTAATTTAACACATTTTCCACTTCTGTCAATAATTTTCTTGAGTTTCCAGATACTCCTACTCCAAATTCTCAAAAATTCTAAAACTACATTAGAATACGTTTGACATCGTCTTAGAGTTCACTTAAATTCATAAAAGCCGTGGAAAATTTATTGAAAGTAGGATTATATGGTATGGACAAAGTTGACGCAGAAAGGATTCTGGCCATTTTTAGCTGTGGTGCTGATTTTTCTTTCCTCTCCTTCGATAGTGTCTTCTGAAATTGGATTTCAGTCCGATGCTACTTTAGTTTCCAGATACATCTGGAGAGGATTTGATACCATCACCGATGATCGTCCCGCCATTCAACCCTCCATCACTTTTGCTTTTGGCAAAAGCGGGGTGTGGCTTAATCTGTGGTCTGCGTTTGCATTAGCCGATACGGATTTTGTCGAGCTTGATCTGATCGCCGGTTACGATAAGGTTTTCTCCAAGGAGATGACTTTTTCTGTAGGAGTGGGTTATTTCACCTTTCCCAGCATGTCTCATTATCCGGACAAAAATTCCACCTCACCAGAAATATATGCGGGAGCAAGCTCCAGTTGGTTTCCCCTCTCTCCAGCTTTAACTCTTTATTATGATTTCAACTTAGGTGATGGTCTCTATGCTACCCTTTCTTTAAATCAGAGTTTTCAGATTAAAGGCAAAGTCCTTTGTTCCACTTTCGTTATTGGTTACACCACCCAATATGAAGTCGATCCCGGTTTCTCAGACATATGTTTGGGAATATCGATGGATTTCCCCTTAAAAAGGATCACCTTGACCCCCAGCATCAATTACGTGATCGTGCCCAATGAAACGATAAATGATGAAAATGAGATCTGGATGGGGCTGTCGGCAAGTTGGTCAACGGATTGAACGGACTTAAGCGGAGAATTACGTAAGCGGGGACCCCTGAGATGGTCATAAACACCAGAGGATTAACGATTTATGAATTATGAAGAGACGCTCTCTTATCTTTACAATTTAGAGCGGTTCGGCATAAAATTAGACCTGTCGAACATCACCGCCATTCTGCGGAGATTAGGTAGTCCACACCAGAAATTTCCCTCGATCCACATCGCTGGAACCAATGGGAAGGGCTCAGTCGCCGCCATGCTTCATTCCATCCTCTGTGAATCCGGTCATAAAGTCAGTCTTTATACCTCCCCTCATCTGGTGGATTTCAGGGAAAGGATTAATGTGGGGCGAAATATGATAGAAAAGAATTTCATATTCGATTTTGTGCAAAAGTTAAAAGATGAGATTGACCGGCAAGGCTATACTTTCTTTGAGGTAACCACCGCCATGGCATTTGAGTATTTTGCTTGCCAGCAGGTGGATGTGGCAGTTGTGGAGACCGGTCTGGGAGGTAGATTGGACGCCACTAACATGATAAATCCGTTAATTTCGGTTATCACCAATATAAGTCTGGAACATACCAAACATCTGGGAGATTCCATTGCCCAGATAGCCGCAGAAAAGGCAGGGATCATCAAACATGGGGTGCCTACCATCACCGCAGTGCATCAACCCGAAGCTCTGGATGCAATAAGGTCGGTTTGTGCTGATAAGAATTCGGAGCTTATCCATGTTCAGGATGGATCAAGTTACACTGTGTTGAATTCTTCAATCTTTGGATCAAGATTCAATTTCTCCTCCAATTCTTCAACCTATCAAAACCTTGAATTGAACCTTGCCGGAGAACATCAGCTTTTAAATGCCGCCACCTGCTTGACTGCAATTCAAAAGCTGAGGCAATTAGGCTGGAGAGTTGAAGAACAAACAATCAGACATGGTTTGAAAGAGGTGAACTGGCGGGCAAGATTGGAGGTCTTTAAGAAAGAACCTCTGGTTTTATTAGATGTAGCCCACAATCCGGCGGGCACAAAAGCTTTAATTCAGGCTCTTGACCAACTTTTCCCCGAAAGACGAATTATCTTTGTCTTCGGCGTGATGGAGGACAAAGATCACCGCTCGATGTTAAGAGAAATATGCAATAAAGCCAAATTCATTGTGCTTACCAAGCCGGATTACAAAAGAGCGACTAAGCCGAAATCACTGAAAGAAGCAGTTATTCCGCTGAACTTGCCTTTTGAAATCGTTCCGCAAGTCATGCAAGCTTACCTTTTTGCTCTAAAGCAAGCCAAAGCTGATGACATAATCTGCATAACCGGATCTCACTTCACGGTGGGGGAATTCTTGAGTTCGTTTGAGTCCGACCAATATAAGGTCGGTTCTTAGCAGAGTTCTGGCAAATCCGCCCAGAAAAAGTGCTTTACAACTCGAGGTCTTTATTTCATATTCCACGTAAAAAATGAACTGCTTTCAATCGAAGGGAGGGAAAAGATGGAGACGCTAAGAACGATCATGGGTGAAATATACCGTAACTTCTGTTGTCATTGGGATTATAATCCTCCTGATTTTTGTCGTTCTCTCCAGGGGGCTCAGAAAAGTCATAAAAACTAAACTATTTCCCAAATACATGCTAGACGAGGGAATCCAGCTTGCCATTTTAAAGGTTGTGCATTATCTGCTGGTGGGCTTAGGTATTATTGTGGCTGTGCAGTCCATCGGATTGAATCTGACCAGCCTGGCAGTGGTCTTCGGTCTTCTGAGTGTGGGAATTGGGTTTGGACTGCAGAATGTGGTCTCCAACTTCATCTCCGGTTTGATCATCCTCTTTGAGCGCCCTATAAAGATAGGTGATCGGATAACCATTGGTGACGTTTTGGGCGACGTGGTGAACATAAGTCTCAGAGCCACCCTGATTCGCACCGTCGACAACATCTCCATCATCGTCCCCAATTCGGAGTTCATCACTTCGCGGGTAATCAACTGGTCCCACCGTGATCCCAAGGTAAGAGTTCATATTCCGGTGGGAGTGGCATACGGGTCGGATGTTCCACTGGTGATCAAATCCCTGCTGGAGGTGGCTGATAATCATCCCCAGGTCATGAAGGACCCTCCACCCAAGGTCTGGTTCAACGAGTTCGGTAACTCATCTTTGAACTTTGAGCTTTTGGTCTGGATACTCGATCCCAAGGGAAGACCGGACATCATCAGCGAGTTGAACAAAAGAATCGATGAAATCTTCAGAGAGAATAAGATAACGATACCTTTTCCTCAAAGGGATCTTCACGTCCGATCTTCTGTTCCCATCCAAGCTTTAACTCGGAATAAAGACGGAAAAAGTCAGGGATGATGGAGCGAGAGGATTCTTGGGGGCATGCCGCAAGAAGCCAACATTAACAGTTGCGTCAGGAGCTCCACTTCTGACGCTCAGGAAAGGTGTCAGGACTGAAGTCCTGACACAACACAAAAATACGTTTAACCATGACAAGAGGATAACTAAATGTTTCATAACATACCAAAAACAATTGAAGAAAGAATGCATTATTTAGAATCCTTGGATAACCAGGATAGACTAGATGAAAAACCACTGCTACAAAGACTTCGGCAAATACCACCCGATACAGGTAAATTCATTGCTTTACTTGCTGCGACTGCTCCGCAAGGAACCTATTTGGAAATAGGCACAAGTGCCGGGTATTCTACCCTCTGGCTGGCATTGGCATGTAAAGAACTCGGGAGGAACCTGGTGACATTTGAAGTACTTGAAGAAAAAGCTCATTTAGCCAAGGAGACATTTAAAGTAGCAGGGGTTGAGGAGGTTATCGAACTTGTAACAGGAGATGCCAGAGAGTATTTACATAACTACAGAAACGTCTCTTTCTGTTTTCTTGATGCCGAGAAAGAAGCTTATTATGATTGCTACAAAAAGGTAGTCCCCAACATGGTCAGTGGAGGGCTACTCGTCGCTGATAATGCCATGAGTCATAAGAACGAACTAAAAGCAATGCTTGAAAGAGCATTAAGTGACCAACGCATGGATGCTTTAATTGTGCCGATCGGAAGAGGCGAGCTGGTTTGCAGAAGATTATGAGGGAACCAGGCGCAGCGTCTAACACTAGCTTTGAGGCTCACATCCTTCGCCCAGAAACTCCACAATTTGCAATACTCAAGAACGTGGACTGTTGAATTCACTCCCAACCATTATCTGTTCACCATAGGATCAGTCGTTATATACCACACAACAGCAAATGGAGAGACGATCAGCCTCCCCCTTATACAGGAAGCTCGTCTGCGTGCGGGAATAAACCATCTCTCTCGTGTTACCTCCCGGTTCTTTTCTTTTCACCCGTTGATTTTGTATTTCTTTTTTTCGCCCGGATTATCTATAGTGTAAATTATTGTGTGTAAAATTGTGTTTGGAGGGACAAGCACAAAGGGCATATCCATTTAGTGAACTTTAGAAAGGAGGATATGCCCTATGCAGCG
>LJUX01000033.1 GCA_001304155.1 candidate division Zixibacteria bacterium SM23_73_3 | reverse complement strand
CCTTTTAGCAGAAGAAATCGTTTGATTTTTTCATCGAATCGTATTCGGGCATAATGCCCGGTGGAAATGAAACCTGCACCTAAGGACCTAGCTTTTTTCCATAAGCTTTCCCACTTGATTTTGGTGTTGCAGATTATGCAGGGATTGGGCGTTCTACCTTTGATATATTCCTCCACGAAGTTAGAGATGACCTCCCTTTTAAAGTCCTGGGTGATATTTACAACATAGTGAGGAATTTTCATCTTCTGGCAAACTGCGCGGGCATCATTCAACGCCTCTAAAGAACAGCATCGTCCGTCCGGGTGAGGCTCTCCGCCCACCTCCTTGAAATCCCACAGCTTCATGGAGATTCCCACCACCTGGTAGTTCTTTTGGTTTAACAAAAAAGCCGCCAGCGAACTGTCCACCCCTCCACTCATCGCCACCACCACCAGCGGGCTTTCGTCTTTTAGATTTTTCTCCATAATCCTGTCTTCAGTTGATAACTTAAAAGTGTAGCGGAGACCTTCAGGTCTCCACAATAACTAGTGGAAGGCTAAAGCCTTCCGCTACATTCATGAACAATCATTAAGTAAACTTTACCATCCAGTGCGAGCAAAAATTTGATTCTTCATTTTTGATCTTTTGCGTTTCTTTTGTTTTTGTAGTCCTCAATAGCCTTCTGCAAAGCATCTGCCGCCAGGTTGGAGCAATGCATCTTGATGGGGGGCAAGCCATCCAATGCTTCTGCCACCGTGTTCCTGGAGATCTTTTTAGCTTCCTCCAGGGTCTTGCCCTTCACCAGTTCAGTCACCATGCTGGAGGTGGCTATGGCGGCACCACACCCGAAGGTTTTGAATTTAGCCTCAATGATTCGACCGTCTTTAACTTTAATGTAGAGCTTCATTATGTCCCCGCATACCGGATTCCCAATCTCTCCCACTCCATCTGCGTCCTCGATCTCTCCCACATTACGGGGATTCTGGAAATGTTCCATTACTTTTGCGCTATACATCATCTCTCCTACATTTTTCGACGTTTATTCCTTTTTGGCGTAAAGGGGTGAGATGGATCTTAATCTTTGCACGATCTCCGGCAGAATGCCTGCCACATATTCCACGTCCTGCATGGTATTATCTCTTCCAAAGCTGAACCTAATGGCTCCCTGAGCGATGGCAGGATCAATCCCCATGGCGGAAAGAACATGAGAGGGCTCTAAGGTTCCGGAGGTGCAGGCTGACCCTGACGCCACTGCCACTCCTTTCGTGTCAAGGCTTAAAATGACAGACTCTCCTTCTACTCCTTTGAAGGAAAGATTTAAGGTGTTGGGTATACGTCTGTTTAAGTCCCCGTGCAAAATCATGTGGGGAATAGATTCAATCAATCTCTTATAAAATGCCTTGGTAAGATTTTTTTGATGTTTGTTCTGACTCTCCAACTCTTTGTTGACCAGTTCTAATGCTTTGGCAAAGCCGATGATGGCTGGAACGTTTTCCGTCCCTGCCCTCCGAGAACGCTCATGCTGACCGCCATGAGATAAGGGGATAATTCGAACGCCTTTTCTGATGTAGATAGCCCCCACCCCCTTGGGACCGTAAATCTTGTGACCGGACATGGCAAGCATATCCACATTTAACTTCTGCACGTCTACCGCTATCTTCCCCATAGCTTGAACCGCATCCGTATGAAAATATATCCCCCTATCCTTGGCAATCTTGCACAGCTCTTCGATCGGCTGGATGATCCCCACCTCGTTATTGACATACATGATAGATACCAGGATGGTATCACCCCGGATGGCTTTTTTCAAATCCTCCGGATCAACCAAGCCCTTGGAGTCTACCGGAAGATAGCTAACTTCAAGACCCTCTTTTTCTAAAAATTTGCAGCTTTCCAGAATGGCATGGTGCTCAATTTTGGAGGTTATTACATGCTTCCCCTTTTTTCTGTTGGCAAGAGCAGTTCCTTTAATAGCCAGATTGTCAGACTCAGTTCCACCGCCGGTAAAAAAGATCTCGCTGGAGGATGCATCAAGGATCTTTGCCACCTTCTCCCTTGCTTCCTCCAATGCTACCTTGGCATCGCGACCAAATCCATGAATGCTGGAGGCATTGCCGAATTTTTCGTTAAAATATGGCAACATCGTCTCCAAGACCTCAGAACGCACAGGTGTGGTAGCGGCGTGATCCAGATAAATTTTCCTCATTCTTTCCTCCGATGGTTAGAAAGCTTCAAACTTTTTAGATTCAGAACCTGCTTTCTCATATCAGCCAGCGTTACGCCTGAAAGGGTGTCTTCGATAAGATATTCCAACTTTTTCCACAGAATCCGGGAGACGCAGGCTGAGGGACCGATGCAACTTTTCTCTCGCAATTGAGGGGAATCGCAATAGGAGAAGGAAATAGGACCATCTAAAGCATTGATAATCTGGTTCACCGTTATTTTATCTCCTTTCCTGGCCAATACGTATCCGCCCCTGGCACCTCTGACGCTTTTCACGATTCCGGCCTTTTTCAATCTGTGAAGTATCTGCTCCAGATAGGTAACCGACATCTGCTGTCTTTGACAGATGTCTTTTATGGTTACCGGCTCTTCATCGGGCTGAACCGCAATCTCCAGAAGCGCCCTTAAACCGTATCTTCCACGTGTGGATATATTCATATTACACCTTCTTATACTATTACGGGGAAAATATAAAAAACCTTACTAACTTTGTCAAGATTATTTTCGAAAATTTTTTTGCCAGAACCCAACTTAACAGTCAGTCGAAAAACTCGAATAGCCGTCATTGCTGGCGAAGCAATCTTGCCCCTATATAAATAAATGAGTTTGAGATTGCTCCTCGTCCCCCGCCTCTGGCAGGGGACTCCTCGCAATGACATTAAAGGGGTTTTTCAACAGGCTGTTAGGTCAGGTTCTGGTGCCGAAGTTTTTCTAAGAGTTTCGCCGCAGATGATTTCACATCATCTGATGAAACCACCTCTGAGATCACTGCAATTCTTTTGCCACCCGCCCGGATGATCTGATCCAGATTATTAAGGTTGATGCCGCCTATGGGGAAAAAGGGGATTTTCAGAGTTGCCTTAGCTTTTCGGATTACATCAACACCAACGGGTTTATTGATCTGTTTGGAAAAAGTATGGAAGATAGGACCGACTCCCACATAATCTACCCCCTCCTCTTCCGCCTCTTTTGCCTGATGTATAGTTTTTGCAGATCTTCCAATTATCTTCTCAGAACCCAATATTCGCCTCGCTTCCTTTATGGAGAGGTCCTCCTGTCCTAAATGAACTCCATCTGCATCTGTCTTCAGGGTGATTTCCACCCTGTCATTGATGACGAAAGGAATATTTTTTTCTTTACAGATATCTTTTAACACTGCAGCTATCTTGAAGAAATTCTCATCATCTGATTCCTTATCCCGATATTGGATCATCTGCGCCCCACCATCTATGGCCTGGCAGACCACTTTCTCAATATTTTTGTCTCCGCACACTCTTTTATCAGCTATGACGTATAACCGAACCTTTGAAAGCAATCCCTCTTTGTCCATTGTCACATCCTCTCAGCCTCACATAGAGGCGGGAATTCATTCCGCCCCAAGCTCAGTCTTATTGAAAGATCTACAAAAGATCCTTCATTCTTACCTAATCCCTCGATTTTTTTAATTTATATTCTCTGGCAGATTGAATCAAAGAATCGAACAGGGCTTTTGAGCATCTGTCTTTCATAAGTTCAGGATGCCACTGCACACACAAGAGAAAATGATCATCCTCAGGCTCAATGGCTTCGATAACTTTGTCCTTCTCCGACCAGGCTGAAACAACAAATCTCGGGGCAATCTTTTTCACCATTTGATGATGGCTGGTGTTCACCATTATCTTCTTTTTCCCGATTATTTGAAAAAGCCTGCTTTCCTTTTGGATAATCACCGGATGTCTTTTGTGGTAGCAAGCTGAACCTTCAAGGGTATGGTCTGAGAATTTTTTCTCAAAGGAAAAATCCTGATAAAGGCTTCCCCCCAAAGCTACATTCACCAGTTGCATCCCCCGACAGATAGCCAGTATAGGGACTCGCTTGACTTTTGCTTTTTTCACCAAAGCTATCTCAAAGAAATCCCTCTCCCGGGTGAGGCTTAAATTATTAGTTTTTTTCCTCTCCCCATAAAACTCTGGATCGACGTCATTCCCCCCGCTTATCATCAAACCATCCACTATGCTTAAGAATTTGTCAACCAGTTCCGTTCTTCTGGTGTTGGGTAAAACCACAGGCACCCCTCCTGATCTTTCCACCGCCTCATAATAGTTTTTTTTCAGGTAATCAAAAGCATAGGCAGTAGGATATTTTCTCTTCTTATCACCATACTCCATTGAGCAGGTGATTCCGATTACCGGCTTTGACATTCAGCCTTTTCCCCTTTAAGTCGACTACCGAGACAAGTCCTGCCCCCACATGTTCCAGTATAAGTTCCTCTTGACCCCATGTTTAAAACGCATACAATATGCTTAAGTGAAACCTCCCCGTTTGGGGGCTTTCTTTGATGGGAATTTGCCTGCCGTAATCAAGTCTCAACGGCCCCACCGGCGTGAAAAATTGAATTCCCAGACCGGAGGTGAGCTTGAAATTTTTTGTGTTTACGTGTCTTATCTCTTCCCAGAGATTTCCTACATCGACGAAGATGGTATAGCCAAATTTCCAGAACAGGGCTCGGCGGTATTCTAAATTTCCAACTATCATCACTTTCCCCCCCGCGGGATCTCCTCCTTCATCCGTGGGACCCATGTTGTTTTCCTTGTATCCTCTCATGGTGGAAGCACCCCCCATGTAAAAACGATCAAAGGTGGGGATACGGTCTGCGCGTGTAAGCCCCACCGCATAGCCAAATTTAACCCTGGTAGCCAGCACATTCAATGTCTTCCTTCTGCTCAAATTATTATACCTGGACCAGGAAAATCCCATCTTAAAGAAATTGTTATCTCCCCCCATAAATCCACCCACGTATTCTGTATAGAGCTGAGTGAAAGAGCCATCCAGCGGAATAAATATGTTGCTTCGAGTATCTTTCTCCCCGGACAGGATTATCTTTCGGCGAATGTTTATCCCCTTCTCCTCCTTATAGGTCTCCAGCTCTTCCGGAGGGATACTATAGATGTTTACCTGTTGATAGCTGTGGGTGAGCCAAACTTTGGTGTATCTGGTATACTCTCGGCTGAAGTTTATGTTTCCCCCATACGACTCGATGCGATATTTTTGCACCGAGCTTTTTACCCCTGGTTCGTAATAAACATCTAGATCCAGAAGTGTTCTGGTTCCCAGAAACCAGGGTTCTACATACCTTAAGGTGAACCGATTGGATAGCCTTTCTATATCCTGCACGATCTTGAAGCCATAATAAGCGGAGATCCCAATCTTACGGGAGGTGCCAAACAGATTTCTGTTTCCCCACTCTCCGGTGAAATCTAGGGTGAGATACTCCTGCTGATTTTGAGCCAGTTCCGTTCGAATACTAATGTAGGTTGGTTTTCTCTCTATTACTCTCAGGACGAAATCTGGTTTATCCGGCTTTTGCTCCACGTCCTTTGCCTTTAAGCTGATATAGCTGAAAAGCCCTGTGGAGTAAACCCTTTGCTGGCTATCCATGATCCTCTCTCTGGAATAAATCTCCCCCTCTTTTATGGTGAGCTCCCGAGAAGCCATATTCTGTTTGGTGAGTTTCAATCCCTGGTAGGTGACCTTTCCGAAAAAGACCTTCTTGTCCTCATCTACCTCAAAAGTTACGTCTGAAGTAAACCTTACCTCTCCTTCCGAAACAAGAATTTGAACATCTGCATAAGGATGACCGTTATTAGCATAGATGGTTTTGATGTCGAAAGCCACCTCATCCAATTTGTTCCAATTGAAAGGTTCGCCCTCCTTCAACGATTTTAGCCTTTTTCTTGCTTTTTCCTCAAACTCAGGCAATCCCCCCTTCAAGATGATCTTCCCCAGCTTAGTTTGAATTCCCTCCTTTATCTTCACCTTAACTAAGCAACTGTTTTTCTTTCTCTCCTCCGCGTTAATTTCACACTCTGCCCCTAAAAATCCATGCGTATGATATAGAAAATTTATGGAGGCTTGATCCAATTCTGCCTTTTTGAGGCTTAATCTTCTTTTCTTAAAAAGGTTATACCACCTGTTCTCTTTAAGGCTCATCTGGTCTTTTATTTTGCCGTCGGAAAAATAGCTGTTTCCCTCTATTTTTATTTTCTCAATGACCGAGTTTTTCTGATTGTCTGCCAGGGCAGGTGTTCCCCAAAGAATCAATCCTAACAGGATAAATACAAGATGAAGAAATCGGTTAGTAACGATATTGAGCATAAGGATCTCTTAGGTTTTAAGATCGGCTAAGCTATATATGAACCTTTTATGTCGCCTCAATGTTGCTTTTCACATTATGGTGATTTGCTCTGGGGATTTTTGTCCAAAATCCAAAAACGGGTTATAGTTTTTAGTATTCCCAGTTCAGATTTAATCCCAGGTGGAAAAGACCCAGCTTATCTTTGCGCCCTTCCAAAAAAAGGTGTTTATCCAATCTGTATTCCACGCCTGTCTCCTGTCCACTGGATTGAGAAAGGCGGCGGGTGTAACGAAGATAGACTTTATCCGAGATGTATTTACCGATGGTGATCTGAGCGTCAGTCAGCCTGAACTTTTCGCTCCAGGTTGGAACGATTTCAAAGGTCTCCACTCCCAGAGTCTTTCCAGCAATACTCTCTAAGAATCTGCTACTGTAAGCTCCCCCCAAGCTCTTGATCACCCTCTCCTGAAACAGGCTTCCCACTCCTTTGGAGTCCAGTAAGGTCATGTCCTGTTGAAAAGCTAAAAGTTCTAAAATATCTTCCTGGGAATAAGGTGAACCTGGCGCTGGCTTCACCTCCGGCTCGGAGATGGTGCCGGTGATAGCTAATCTGACCTCGTCGGTCGACCCGGCGCTCAAAAGATTGCCCGCTCCGGACGTGATCGACGTCCCTCCCCTCAGCCTGGTGGAGACCAAAAAATCGATTTTAGGATCAATTCTCTCCACGTTGTCAAAGAAGAAAGACCCTTTTTCGATTTTGAACTTGGTTCCGTAAAGAAAATATTTTCCTCTGATGATGTCCAGGTTACCCAATATCTTAAGCTCGGCCTCCTCACGCAACACCAGCACATCTCCATTGAATTCCAGATTCATGTCGTCATTGATGATCCAACAATTGTTTGCCATGGATACGTCGAAATTCCAGTCCCACAGATCCTCCTCCTTCTGGCTGGAGGAGAGAGAGGCTGGCGAGCCGGAGGTGGAAAACGGCTCACGGTAAAAAAACTCAGAGAAAAGTATCTGGGCGGAGACTAGGGGTGGAGATTTTCCTGTTATCTCCAGACTTAGGTCGGCTGTGGCAGAAAGATCAGCATATTCGTAATCGATCGGTATTTTATCGCCGGAGAAATAAAGATCATAGTTGATGTTGTGTACCTCTTTCAGATTTATGGTTCCGAATCCGTTTACCTCCCCTTTTACTTTTTCCTCTGGAGAAAAAACTTTCCACATCTTCTTGAAAGGACCGCCCTCTTGCTTTCTTCCATGTTCCATGAAGCCGCTAACTTGGTCTAATATAAGATTTTCATCTTTCATTCTTATTTTCGCCACCAGTTCCTCCACCGGATCAATCAACTGGACAAACTTTAAGCTACCATTCTTCAAACTCATTTTTCCATCAAACTGAGGATGAAGCAAGTTCCCGGAGATGTTTAAATCACCTTCGAAATCTCCTTTAAGATATTCGATATCCGGTATGAACAATTTGATCAACTCCAGCCTTTTTCCTTTCGCAAAAAAGCGCAGATTTTGAGGTTTCTCCAAAATTCTTTTTTCCACTGAGGCGAAGGATAGGTCCAGAGGCAAAAACCCGTTTAAAGTATATTCCCACTCTGTATCGGTTACGGCGAGATTTCTCACCTGCACTTTTCTGTCTTTATAGAATAAATCCATTCTCAGATGTCCCAACTCCATACCTTCAAACTTTAGCTGCTGAATCTCCCCTTTCATATCAATTTGCGGACTGGAAAAGTCTCCTTGCAAGAAAGCTTCAAAGGAAAGCTCTCCCTCTATTGGTGAGGAACTCAAAAGCCCAGCCCAGGGAGCAATGTCCAGTTCGGATACCCTTAAGGAAAGATCCATTCTCTCTTGGTAGTCGATGTCTCCTGAAAGATCGATTTCGCCTGTCTCACCGGAAAGAATAAACTTCCTTATTCGAGCCTTGTTGGTGTCGATGTTGACCACTGCGGGTGAAAAGGACTCCAGGCGATTTCCTCTGTAATCTAAAAACATCTGGTAGATCAACAAAGTCTGAGGAGTTTGGGAAATGTCTAACTCACCCCAGAAATTCAATCCCAGGTATTCACTTCCCAACCAGGCTGAATCTATCTTGATCCACTGATCATCTATCTTTATCCGAGAGATCAGGCTATCATATCCCGCCCCCCAGGCTTCTCCGTCTAAAAAGCGAACATCGACCTGTCCCTTTTGTTTGGTGAGGAAATTAGATATGTTAAGGTCAACTTTTGCATCTGAACTAAAAAGTTGATAGACATAACAAGAGTCTGACATGAAGTTCCCTTCAACGTCAAAATCCTCAGTCTTTCCGCCGATCTTCAAAGAGGCCCTCCCTCTTCCCCTCATTTCTTTTATAAAGATCTGATTCCAGAAATCCCTTAAGTCTCTGAGATTCACCCATGCATCTATATCTATCTCTCCTTCATATTGCAATTCCCCCTTTAGAACCACCTGGGTATTTTTGTAGTCTAACTGAAATTGAGGATGAAAAAATACGGCAGTGGGAGTGATGTCTATAACTCCTTTAGTCGCGCTGAAACTATATTGCTCAATTCTCCCTTTCTGCAGATCGACCTCCACCTCCATGACGAAGTCTCTTTTTGAGAAAGATCTCCCATACAGGTGGACATCTCCAGTAAAATCAGTGTGAAGACTGCCAAAGATGATATTGTTTAAATTAAGATTGTTTATCTTTCCTTCGAATTCATATTCCTCTGGTCTTTTCCTGAAGTCAATCCCTCCCCATCCGTTCAAAGGCGAACCAAAAACTTTACCAGTGAAGGAGGAAAATGTAAGTTTTTTGTTCTGATAGGAATATTTAGTCTTTACCCCCTCGAATTTTCTTCCCAAAAACAGGCCATTTAAAGTCGCCCTCCCCCCAAATCTCTTGAGATTTCCCTCACAGGTCCCCTCTATGTCCAGGATGCCCTCCAGGCCCACACCGGTAAATTTTTTTATCTCCTCAAGATTCACCGGTTCGGCTTTGACTGAAAAGGAAAACTCCGGATCGCGCAGATTGCTCACATCCCCTGAAATCTGCACATCTGAATCTTTTGTCTCAAGTCTCAATCCTTTGATGGATAAACTGTCCCCTTTAAGCCATAAAAAACCTTCCACATTCTTTAAAAGAAAATCCTTTTGCGGGTATGTGAAATCGCCTGTGATGACGTTTATCCTGGTTCCATCTCTGTTTTTACTTAAGGACAGCTCAAGACTCAAGCTATCTATGGTGGATTGTTTCTCCGGGGAAAGATATGCGAGGGTGGCATCTTTTATTTTCAAATTCCCGATCTTGAAATCAAATATGCCTGTCTTGGAGATGACCTCACTTTCAGTCTGAGGAAGTGCCACCAGAAGTCTGCCCTCTTCGGTTTTTTTAATGGCAAATTTGGGATAATGGATGGTCAAGGAGTCCAATATCCATTTTTTCCTCCATAGATTGGAAAGCTTATAATTTACCTTCAGGTGGGGAATCTCCACCATCCTGTATCCTTTGTCTTCCTGCACAAAATCAGCCGTCAAATCCTTTACAACAAGCTCCTTCCAGAATGAGCCACTGATATCCCCCACATTTACCTTAACCGAATATCTGCTTTGCACAAAGACTCTCAACAATCGGTTGACTTGATTCTCCAACAGTCTGGTTTGGGTAAGAAGCCCCCAAAAGATCAGACAGGCTAAAAGCAGGAATGTAAAAAAATAGAGGGGGATTTTAAACCTTTTTTTCATATAAGTAATTTTTTGTTTTCACTAACCTTATCAATTCCACATCTATTATTTTTAGAACTTTCCTGGTTTGTCACCCTGCAAATGTCCACCAGAGAGGTATCTTGGACTTTCTGACAAACCATTAAATTTATACGATTATATCAAAAAAAATCGTCATTCAAGGCAAAAAAAGCCAAGGGGGACACTGGTTATAAAGCATAGGTTTTGGAGTGTCAAGTTTCAAGATCCTACGGGTGTTAGCTTGACCTATTTATGGTGTGCACCAAACGGTGCATCCCCATACATCCTGGAAGAACTTCTCGAAAAACATTGATTTTCAATATGGTTCACCTAAAGGTGAACACTCCATTTTGTCTTCAAGGGAGCACCAGAACCTAACTTAATTCAGGTTCTGGTGCTGTAATTATACACCCCGGAGAAAACCGAGGTAGCGGGACCGGTGATATAAATGTGACCATCCTGCTTTTTCCATTCTATCAGCAACTTACCTTTGTCAAAGAGGGCTGTAATCTTGCGGTCGAGTTTTCTGGAAAGGACACCGGCTACGGTTGCCGCTGATGCTCCGGTTCCCGATGCCAAGGTTTCCCCTACTCCTCTTTCCCATATCTTCAGCCTGATTCTTTTCGGGCTCAGAATCTTGGCAAACTCCACGTTAGTCCTTCGAGGAAAGAGAGGATGATTTTCCACCATCTCTCCGATCTTCCTCCACCGGGGGCTGAACTCCTTTACAAATATCACCGTGTGAGGATTACCCAAGGAAATAGAGGTGATTCTTACTTTTTGCCCATTCAGATTCAATTTTTCATTTATGCAAAATTCCCCTTTTCCCTTTACCGGTATCTTCTTCCTTTCCAGGATGGGTTTACCTATATCTGCCCGAATCAGAAAATCCTGACTCTGGCTGACTATTTCGGTATGAATCGTTCCAGCTCTGGTTTCGATGTTTTGAAGTTTCTTTTTGGACAAGCCACAGTCATAAAGAAAGCGGGCAAAACATCGAATTCCATTGCCACATATCTCTGCCTCTGTCCCATCCGGATTATAAAAGATCATCCGGAATCTGCTTACCCGACCGGGTGCCACCAAAATCAGACCATCTGCGCCAACTCCAAAATGCCTGTCACATATTTTTTTTGCCAGATCAGATCGATTAACTTTAGCTAACTTTTGCTTGAAACAATCAACGTAGATGTAGTCATTGCCCAGAGCCTGCATTTTGATAAATTTGATTTTTCTACAGGATCTTGCAGACATGTTTCCTCTTAGGTTTGACAGATGCCAAGCTGACCAGCAGTTTTAAAATTATCTCCATATTTTCGGAGTCAACATGATCACCAAGGGCGATGGCTTCAATCCCGAAATCTCCGCCCCTTTATCCACTCAGATAGAAGCACAGCAAAAATTCAGTGCTCGAGAAGCTAATTTAACTCTATTTTCTGGTTATGCAAACAATTTTTGCCCGATCATTTTTCCTTCAAATAGGCGATGTAATGGTAAGGTTCGAAACTTTTCTTGCTAGGTGGCGATTCCCGCCAAAAATAGAAGAACTTTGATTCTGGTATAAAAATGAGTTTCATAGCAAAACTGGCTTTTGGGCTTAGCCCCACTTATAGAGAAATGCCAGAAAAACCGTTAATTATGCTTGACAAACCCGTGAAAAACTGTTTCATTAGGGGTGAATAATAATTGCTCGCCAGTGGGGGGATGAGCATACGATCAGTTGCCCGCAACCAGAGGGGAGGTTGTTGCCGGGAGACAAATAAAGGAGACTAATTGGAGTTCCTGCAGATGAATATTCCATGGGATCACGTTCTTTGTGTGGCTCTCTCTTCTCTTAAGTTATTTTTAGGTTGGCTTTTCCATCTTAACCAGCAGGCGGGTGTACATTTAGACATATGGGGACAATTGGGGCTGAACCTCTTTGTGGTTCTTTTAGGATTCTGGATACTCTATCAACTTTTTATGGTTATCAAATTCATTATATTCAGAATACTTCTTCCTTTGGCAATCATAATCTCAACCCTCCTCTTCCTTGTTATCCTTACAACTTAGTTCGGTTTTGGACGAGAACGGATTTGGTAACATCTTGTTCGTTTTCGCCAATAAGAGAATCATTTGCATCCGGTATCTGTAAGTTTTTATTCATTTATTTTTGACAAGTGGCACTCCTCCGACTATATTCTTCAAAAAGGAAAAAAACACGGGAGAAAATGAGAAAAAAGACCGCCTTCACAATATGTACTGATAGGCAAGCTAATTTAAGATATCTCAAAGATAGAATAATAGCCGTCATTGGTTATGGCAAGCAGGGAAGAGCACAAGCACTGAATTTAAGAGATTCCGGACTGGATGTCATAATCGGGTTGCCTCAGAAAAGCAAAAGGCAAGCTCGCCAGGATGGTTTTGAGGTTTATTCAACTGAAGAAGCCACCCAGGTGGGGAATTTGATCTCAATCTTGGCTCCTGACCATCTTCACCAGGAAATCTACCAGCGACAGATTGAGCCGAATCTTTCTTCTGGCAAAACATTGCTTTTTGCATGTGGCTTTTCCATTCATTTCCAACTGGTCCTTCCGCCCGATTTTGTGGATGTTATCATGGTAGCACCCCATGCTCCGGGGGAGGTGATGAGAAGACTCTTTTTACAAGGGAAGGGGGTTCCCTGTTTCATCGCAGTTAAACAGGACAGAAGCGGAAATGCCCAAAAGAAGGCTTTGGCTTATGCCAAAGCCATTGGATGCACAAAAGCAGGCGTGTTTGAGACCACTTTTGAACACGAAGCCATCGGTGATCTTTTTGGTGAACAGGCGGTTTTGTGTGGTGGATTGACCCAGCTTCTAAAAGCCGGCTTCGACATCTTGGTAGATACCGGACTTCCTCCAGAAAATGCTTATCTGGAATGTGTTCATCAACTGGACTTCATTGTAAACACCATTAAATCCTATGGAATAGCGGGAATGTTTGACCGAATCAGCAAAACCGCGGAGTTTGGCTCCTATCTTTCAGGCAAAAGAGTTATCACCAAACAGGTAAAGAGACAAATGGAGAAAATTTTACAAGAGATCGAAGATGGCACATTTGCGAAAAGATGGATGAAGGAATACGAAGGTGGAATGAGAAATTACCGCGCGCTGAAAGAACAGGTGACAGAACATCCCATTGAGAAGACAGGCAAAAAAATTAGAAGATTATCAAGGTAGATAGTCTTTCCCCGACAAATCCGGAATATCCCATGCTTTCAAAAGATAAACTCAAAGAGCTCTCCAAGCTCAAAACCAAAAAGGGACGAAACAAACAGGGAAAATTCATAATCGAGGGGTTGCGCCTTTGTGAAGAGGCGGCAGATTCTGGGTGGTCAATTGAGTCAGTTTTATTTACCAGATCATTTGAACAGAAAACCAGAGGGGAGCAACTTTTGGAAAAGCTGAAGACGTCAAATTCTGAGCTGATCCCGGTGAAAAGTCAAATCTTAGCAAAGCTATCCGAAACTGTAACCGCTCAGGGGATAGCGTGCGTGGTAAAGACAAATAAATGGCCGTTGAGAGATATGTGGAAAAAGGAAGTAAAGGTTATTATGGCTTTAGATGGCATCCGCGATCCGGGGAATGTGGGAACACTGATAAGAACTGCCGATTCCTTTGAGGCGAATGCCATGTTGTTGTCAGATGATACGGTAGAGCTATATAATCCCAAGGTGGTGCGCTCCAGCATGGGATCGATCTTTCACTTACTGGTTTTCGATGAAGTTGATTTAGAGAAAACCATCCTCCAGTTGAAAAAACGAAAATTTAAAATCTTTGGCACAGATGTCAAAGAAGGCAGAAGCCTTGATAAAATAACTCCTTTTGGTAAGATTTGTCTTCTGATCGGGAATGAGGGAGAGGGGTTGAACAGAGGATTGCTTGAGCTCTCCGATGAGATCATTCATATTCCTACTTCCGGTAAAGCTGAATCTTTAAATGTGGCTGTGGCTGGCGGAATTCTACTCTACGAGATCAAGAAAAAACGAATGCGTGATCCCACACCATGAAAACGCTCTCCGTCAGTGGGTAGGCATGCTGACTTTCATCTACAAAGCAAAGGGACGCCGTTTATCAAAATCCCCGTGCTTTTTATATTGACAGTGTTTCAGTTTTTCCCTTGACAATTACAAGGCATTTTTTTAAGATAGAATACTGGAATAGCCGCAAGAGATAGATTTGAGCTCTGGCAAAAAGGCAAATCCACATGGAAGATTTCACTCAAAGCAGATCCTGAGGCAAAATGGATATTTTTGAAAAATGCATAAGCTTCACCGAAGCTGAGAAGGTGAAAAGTCTTGGAGTCTATCCCTACTTTCGCGCCATCTCCTCCGGCCAGGATACCGAGGTGATGATAGAGGGAAAGAAGATGATCATGATCGGCTCCAACAACTATCTGGGCTTGACCTCACATCCCAAGGTGAATGAAGCCGCCATACAGGCGGTGAAAAAGTTCGGTTCGGGGTGTACCGGGTCCAGGTTTTTAAACGGGACTCTGGAGCTTCATGAAGAACTAGAGGAGAGGTTGGCCAGGTTCATGCAAAAGGAGGCTGCCTTAGTATTTTCCACCGGTTTCCAGACCAATCTGGGAACCATCTCCACTCTGGTCAATCGTAAAGACTACGTGATCATCGACAGATCCGTTCACGCCAGCATAGTGGATGCTTGCCGGCTCTCATATGGAGCCGTGGTGAAATTCAAGCACAACGATATGGCAGATTTGGGACGCGTTTTAAGCAATTGCGGCAACGATGCGGGAAAGCTGATAACAGTGGATGGGGTGTTCAGCATGGAGGGGGATATTGCCGATCTGCCAGAGATCGTAAAATTAGCTAAAAAGCATAGCGCCCGGGTGATGGTGGACGATGCTCACTCCATAGGCGTATTAGGGAAACACGGTCGGGGCACCGCGGAGCATTTCGGCCTGAACGATGAAGTGGACATGGTGATGGGCACCTTCTCCAAATCTTTTGCCTCGTTGGGCGGCTTCATAGCTGCCAGTGAAAGAGTGATCAATTACATAAAGCACTTCTCTCGCACCTTAATCTTCTCCGCTAGCCCGCCACCTTCTGCAGTGGCAACCTGCCTGGCAGCTTTAGACATTATCGAAAGCGAGCCGGAAAGAAGGGAAAGACTGTGGGAGATCACCAGAAGAATGCACAAGGAATATAAGTCACTGGGATTTGACATCGGGCCCACTCAGACCCCTATTATCCCCATATACATCGGCGATGATATGAAGACTTTCCAATTCTGGAAAATGCTTTCGGATGAAGGCATCTTTGTCAATCCTATAATCAGCCCCGCCGTTGCTCCCGGCTCCCAGCTTTTACGCACCAGCTACACCGCCACTCATACGGATGAACAACTGGACAGGGTCCTGGAGGTCTTTGAAAAGGTGGGGAAAAAGATGGGGGTAATCTAAAAGATTCTTTGTTTACTCTGCACGGATGTGTCGATAGTACCCAAACGAGAGCACAGGACAGCTCTGCTTCCCGTTGGTGTTCTTCACCAATTCCATGGATCCTGCGGACGGGAAATGAACGCCGGGTGAAAATTACCATCTTAGAGCAGAGAAAGTAGGATACAATTGAGTTTTACCATCGAAGGAGTTCTTCCTACGTGAGATTCATATTCCCTAAATTTATTTTTAGTTGCATACTTGTATTTACAGTTTTCTTACTTTCGGGCTGTTTTTCTACCTTGCAAACGGCCAAAACCTCGGACGGATTTTCGTTTACTGGTGGTCTTTATTCTTACACAATAGAAAAACATAGCTATCCTGAATCCCACTATGAAGATCATTATCTTCTAATTCTGATGCCCAGATACGGCTGGGCAGCCACAGAAAAGAAGTTTGGACTGGAAGGTGGGATCAGGTTGGTATCTGATCTGCTCGACCAAGAGAAATCGGGAAAACCTTTCTGGATTTTTCTAGAGGAATTTAAGCTGCAGATTCCCAGAAACAGGTATCTTGATTTAGCCTTCGGTGTCGACTTTTGGTTGATCTTACCTGGTAGTGTCTACATTCTTGCCAGTAAGGATTTAAGTAAAACTTTTGCGTTGTATGGAAGCGGTGAACTCTTTGGAGGGCTCTATAGCATAACACTTGGGGAAAACAAAACCGGTTTCTATCCGAAACTAACCTTGGGTTCTGAAATCAATTTCTACAAAAACTTCTCCGCTTTAATTGAGATAGAGAATTGGTTTAACACCGGCTGGGATGCAAGAGAGAATATACGGTTTGCCGCAGGAGTAAAAGTCATTCCGGCTAAACGGGAGAAATAGCCTCAAAAAACCATGAGAAAACAAGTCAGGGGGTTGTTTGCTCATGATTTTCGCTTTCCGCTGGTTCTCATCACCAAAGTAGAATGAATGGAGAGAAGAGAGCATCCGCCTGTACTAAAGGAATATAAATGCAGAGTGAAGAGCTAAGCATAAGATCAGTGCAAACAAAAGGGGATTTGAAGGAATTTATCAAATTCCCCTGGCAGGTCTATAGAAATGATCCTCAATGGGTTCCCCCCTTGGTTGTGGAGAGAAAGGAATTTTTAGATAAAAGGAAGAATCCTTTTTTCAAACATGCCGAGGTGGTTTTTTATTTGGCAAAGAGAGATGGGCAGACCGTGGGCAGGATTGCCGGGATTGTTAATCATAATCACATAGAATTCCATCAGGAGAAAGCAGGATTTTTTGGTCTTTTTGAATGTGTGAAGGATTATGAGGTTGCCAAGGCTCTTTTAGATTCTGTTCGGGAATGGTTGAAATCCAAAAGGATGGAGATCGTGCGAGGTCCCGCAAATTTCTCCTCCAATGAGGAGTGGGGATTTTTGGCTGAGGGGTTCGACTCTCGTCCGGTGATCATGATGGGTTACAATCCCTCATACTATCTTGATTTTATGGAGAAATATGGCATGATCAAGGCTAAGGATCTTTATGCTTACTTTATAGATGAAAGCTTGCCTACACCGGCAAGGGTGGTGAGGATGGCGGAGAATATTAAAAAAAGAGAGAACGTAAAGATCAGAAACCTGAACATGGAGAAGTTTGGAGATGAGGTGGAAGGAATCAAGCAAATTTACAACTCTGCCTGGAGCAAAAACTGGGGATTTATCCCCATGACCGACGAAGAATTTGATCATCTGGCAAAAAATCTAAAGCAGATCGTGGATTCTCATATGATCTTCATCGCCGAGGTGGACGGAAAACCTGCCGGCTTTTCCCTGGCATTGCCCGATTTCAATCAGGTGCTTGTTAGATTGAACGGAAGACTTTTCCCCTTTGGAATCCTCAAACTGCTTTGGCATACCAAGATCAAAAACAAGATTGACGGTGTTCGCATCATTACCATGGGAGTTATGCCTGAGTTTCAAAAAAGAGGAATCGATACGGTCTTTTATGTGGAAAGCTATAATGTGGGAGTGAAAAGGGGATACAAATGGGCGGAAATGTCGTGGGTGTTAGAAGACAACACTCTGATGAATCGGGTGCTTAAGCTTCTGGGCGCAAGGCTCTATAAAAGGTACAGAATCTATGAGATCGCAATTTAGTGCAAATACATCTGTTTCTGATACGAAACCATCCTTTCACCCCGCCTCTGGCGGGATTTTCAACCTATCCCTCTCCCCTGTATAAGGAGAGGGGATTCGTATAAATGCATTCGCAAGGTTGGGGAGTAATAAATAAGATACTTACACATTCCTGTGCATCTGTATCAGATAGAATAAACCACCAGTAGGGGTTTGGTAGTTGCCCAATTTATCCGCAGGATCTTGAGATTGGGCACTCTTTGGCTCGATAAATCGAGCAATTACATTTTAGGAAGTTCTAATGAGGCGGTGCCTTAAAGTTTGGCTGAAGATTCAAACTCCTCATATAGATGAGTAGTTGCCCAATTCATGGGGCGAATTTAAGTTGAAAAGAATTATGGAAGGAGGAAATCGTTATCCGGATACAGGGTGTGCCTCACCGTAACCCAATAAAAGGTCACGCATAAGCTCATCGATCTTTTCAATACGGAAGGGTTTGGCTAAATAGCCATCCGCCCCTTCCTGCATGGCTTTTTGCGTGGGACAGGTGGAAGGAAAGCCAGTGATCATAACCACTGGAAGCTCAGGAGCTTTTTGTTTGATGTTCTTAAGCAGGGCAAGTCCATCCATTTTGGGCATGCGGATGTCGGAGATGATTAAGTCAAAATCTTGAATCTGTATCTGTTTTAATGCGTGCTCTCCATCTTCCACTCCAATGGGGAAATAATCCAAACTGCCCAGAACCTCCAGAAGCATGTTACGGAGTTCATCATCATCATCCACCACCAGGATCTTTTTAAGCCGATAAGGTTTTTCCTTGTTGGCGGATTTTTTAATCCCCAGAGCTTTCTGCATCAGCTCTTCAATCTTGCCGATTCTGAAAGGTTTCGCCAGAAAACCATCGGCACCACTCTCCATAGCCTTGTCTTTTGTATATGCGAAATCATAGCCGGTGATAATTAAAACCGGCAAGAGCGGATTTTTATTTTTTATATTTTTTAGCAAGGAGAGTCCATTCAACTTGGGCATTCTTACATCGGTGATCACCAGATCCAGCTTTTCAGTCTCCAAAAGTGCTAAAGCTTCCTTTCCATTTTTTGCGCCCAAAGCATCATATCCTAAAGCGGAAAGGGTATCTATAAGCAGAGAGCAGATGCGTTCCTCGTCGTCCACCACCAGAACCTTTGGCGGTCCCTTTGATGGCACAACCATTTTTTCCGCTGTCTGGTCTGTCTGCATAAACGCCTTCTCCTTTTGCACCAGGTGCATTTATATTATCGAAATTTCTACCAATTCCTTGAGTTTTTTTTATCTCTGGGACAGGATTAGGTGGGAAGGAATTTCACCCCGGATCAGATTGGTCACAATACCGCTTAAAGGATCCTTTAACCTCGGATCAGCCTCAAAAGTTCCTCTTTTTTCTGTTTAAGGATCTCTTTGGTGTTAGCCTCGATGTTAAGGCGAAGCAAAGGCTCGGTGTTTGAAGGTCTGAGATTGAACCACCAATCTCCGAAATCGACGGTCAACCCATCCAGATGATCGATTTCACCACCAGAATAATATTTCTCAATCAGGTGCAATTTCTGAGGTATGTTCTCCACCCGGCTGTTGATCTCTCCTGAACGAAAATAGGGATCAATGGAATTGACCAAAGCCGAAAGAGGTTGGTTCTCCTCTGAGACCAACTCCAGACAGACTAAAAGAGCGATCAATCCTGAATCGGCAAACCAATTATTCTTAAAATAGAAATGTCCGGAGTGTTCCCCGCCGAAGATGGCATTATGTTTTTTCATCAATGGTTTGATCAACGCATGTCCCACCCGGGTGCGAATCGCCCTTCCCCCCCCTCTTTCTATCACCTGAGGAACAGCCTTGGAGCAGATCAGATTATATAAGATGGTGGTTTCTTTTTCTTTTCTTAAAAGATTTTTCGCCACCAAAGCGGTCACCATATCGCCGCCTAAAGTATTGGCATTCTCGTCCACCAAAAACATTCGATCCGCATCTCCATCAAATGCCGCTCCCAAATCTGCCTTTTCTTCAAGCACCCTTTTTCTTAATGGAGCGATATTTTCAGGTTCAATCGGGCTGGCCAGATGATGGGGGAAGGAACCATCCAACTCAAAGAACATGGGAATAACTTTACAGGGAAGATGGGGGAAAAGCTGGGGTATGATCTTTCCTGCCATCCCATTGCCTGCATCGATAACCATTTTGAATGGCTTTATTTTCTTCGGATTCACGAAGGAGAGCAGATGCTGGACATACGCATTGTCCACATCCAGTTTCTCCACCTTTCCTAACTTTTGCGGTGGCGGGAAATCGTTTTTCAAAACAAACTCTTTAATCTGGTTTATTCCCAGCTCCCCGCTTAAAGGCACCGCCTCTTTTTTGCACATCTTAAATCCATTGTATTCAGGGGGATTATGTGAGGCGGTGATCATCACCCCGGCATCATAACCATACTTGCCCACAGCAAAATACAGGCAATCGGTGGAGACCAATCCGATGTCCATCACATCCGCCCCACCTTCGGCAATTCCTTTAGTCAGCCCTTCCCATAGCGCGGGAGAAGACAATCTCATGTCCCTTCCCACCACCACAATCTCGGGCCGAAGATATGCCACCAGTGCCCTTCCCACTTTATAGGCAGTCTTCTCATTGAACTGATCCGGATAAGTTCCCCTTATGTCGTAAGCTTTAAATATGGTTTGGTCAATGTCAGCCATAAGAATTTCCTCTTGGTTTAAGATTTCTTTAAATATAATGAGAAATCTCCTCTGTGTCAATCATCGGAACAAATCGTGTCAACGCAAATAGAAAATGTCAGGTTTTTTGCAAATTAAAAATGTCAGTAATTCATGGTTACTAACTCTGTTTCTTTTTGTTTGATAACGGATTGGGGGTAT
>LJUX01000032.1 GCA_001304155.1 candidate division Zixibacteria bacterium SM23_73_3 | reverse complement strand
TCCTCTTTTGGTATGAAAAGAAACTCCTCTATGGGAATTCTGTTTTGGGTCGTCTTTGTAGTCGCCACCACCTTTTTTATAAACTATGTTATCACCACTTACCAGCTGTTGTCTCGAACGCCTACTCAGTTGAGCTCCTCTCTGCTTATCTCTTTTATTATCACTTTATTTTGCGGAGTTCTGTATTACTGGAGATTTGTAAGCTCCAGCCGGACTGCCAAAGATAGCAGGCCAAAAGATTCCAAATTCCTCAGACTGGGAGGAAGATTTTTGATTGTACTTGTTTTGATTCTGATTTCGCTGGTGGTCAACGGCTGGCAATATTTAAGCTGGGCTTCTTCTCCAACATATACTTTAAATCGATCGTCTGTGGATTTAGGAAAGATTTTAAGTAAAGAAGCTGTGATCTCAGGTCCTTATGGGCCTGGTTTGGTGTGGGATAACGGGTTAAAAAATATAATTCATATGTTCGGGGTCACCCAACCTGATCCGAAACTTTTTTTAACCTATCCTATCACTCACCTGGCATTAGAAAGGGGAGGAAACCGGGATCGGGCTTTTCAGGATTATCCTGAGGTAATGAATAAAGCTAAAATTGTGACTACCTATCGACTAAGGAACATTCCGGTCGATATCTATAGAATAGGGGAATGGACCGGCAATCCAGAGACAAAAGAATACCCCCTCTCTGATTTTGAGAAAGCAATACTTTTGGCTGAAAAAGGAGCTGACGACTCTGCCGTGGCGCTCCTGGAGGAATTTGTCTTGCAGAATCCGGAGAACTTCAGTGGATACCTGGCTCTAACAGACGTCTACTATCATCTGGAGAACTTCGAAAATGCAGCGCACTCTTTGGAAAAGGCCATACAATTTAACCCGACCGATTTTTACGCACGTCAGCAGTTGGGCTTGATATATCTGACAGTGGGAAAACAGACCCGTGATGATACTTACAGGCTTTTAGCAATCGACCAGTGGGAGAAGGCTTTGAAGCTTTTCCCCCAAAACACCCGGCTGGCGCAACAATTGCAAAGAATAAGAGGATACTGAAGACATGCGAAACTCAAACAGAAACATTAAGATTTCAGTGGTGGTTCCAGCTTATAATGAGGTGGACAATATCGCTCCTCTAATGGAGGAGTTCTCCAAGATGTTTTCCCGCACCCGGATGTATGGTGAGGTGATCCTGGTGGATGATGGCTCCACCGACGGCACTTTCCTTAAAGCCAAGGAATGCCAACAGAAATACCACTTCCTGCGGGTGGTAGCTCACAAAAGAAACCAGGGCTTGACCCAGGCTCTGATGACCGGATTTTCAAGGGCTCGAGGAAGAATCTTCGTTTTCTGGCCTGCAGATTTGCAATACCTCCCCCAGGACATCCCCAAGCTGGTTGAAAGAATAGATAGCGGATATGATGTGGTCTGCGGATGGAAAAAAGGTTCATACGGCTTAAAGAGTTTTGTCTCCTTTATATACAACCTTCTCTCTCGAATGATTTTTAGGGTTAAGGTTCACGATCTGAACTCGGTCAAGGCATTCCGCCGGGAGGTGGCAGATGACGTGTCAATGCGCAAGGACTGGCACAGATATTTGGTGGTGATGGCGGCGGACAAGGGATACAAAATCGGGGAGGCAAAGGTCAATTTATATCCCCGAAGGTCCGGCCAATCCAAGTTCGGATTCTGGAGAATTCCCATAGGATTTTTGGACCTTTTGTCGGTAAAGTTCCAGCTATCCTTTATGAAAAAACCTCTGCTTCTGTTCGGTGTTTTGGGACTGATCTTAATTCTTCTGGGCATCCTCACCGGAGGAGTGGCAATTTATTTAAGAATTGTAAAAAATGAAGGCTTGAGGCCACTTTTGTATCTGGTGATCCTGTTGGTTCTTTCAGGAATTTCGTTTTTTGCTTTAGGCTTTCTGGCAGAAGCCATAATAAGCATAAAGGACGAGATAAGGTCTTTGGTTCGGCAGATCTCTACCAGAGACAGATTCAGGATTAATCGATCACCAAAAAACAACCGAACAGCGTCTTTCCCCAGCAAAGGAAGGAAACCCGAAAAACAAAAACGAGAGGGAATCTGAAGTCTTGTAGCACCCGATCATTCCCCAAAAAAGGGAAAGCTCTACGTCATATGGTGCGGGGCAAGCTCTCAGTAAAAAAGACAAAAAGTGCCATTTCATAGCAAATCCCAGCTTAAGATTCTTATTTTAACTCATAATTACATCCGCTTTACAGGAGACCATGCTGGTCTTTTCGTGCACATCCTGGCTAAAGGTCTGGTTCAAAGCGAGCACAAAGTTTTCGTCTTGGCGCCTCATCAAAAGGGGTTGAAGACGTTTGAGATGATGGATGATGTGGAGGTGTATCGCTTCAGATATGCTCCGGATGGAAAGGAAACCATCGCTTACATAGGAAACATGCACCAGCTGGTCGCCAGAAGTTGGACAAACAAGATTCTTTTCTTATTTTTTCTTGTCTCCTTTTTTCTGAAAGCCTTAAGTATTTCACTCAAAAAAAAGATCGACTTAATCTCTGCTCAATGGTGGATTCCTGGAGGATCAACAGGATGTTTCGTTTCGCTTTTGAGCCGAAAACCTTTGATCGTCACCTCACACGGAACGGATGTTCGCTTACTTGAAAAATCAAGCCTGTTTTCACGGCTGGCAGGTTTGGTCTTTGGTCGGGCAAAATACGTTACCACCGTGTCCAGCTTTCTAAAGGAGAGGTTGGTCAAAAACGTCAAATTAGCACCGGGAAAGGTGAAGGTAATCCCCATGCCGGTCACTCCGGCAGCTTTTACACCCACTCCTTTAAAAAGAGATGAAGTGAAGTTGATTCTCTGTGTGGCTCGTTTCACCCCGCAGAAGGGATTGGATATCTTCCTTAAAGCATGTAAGATACTCAAGGAGAAAGGAATCGATTTTCAGGCTAAGATCGTGGGAGAGGGACCCTTAAAAAGTCTTTTGCAAAAAGAGATAGTCGATTTGGATCTGGAGGATAGGGTTTTTTTGCTTGACATCATGCCCCAGAGTGAGTTGAATCATCTTTATGCTGAAAGCTATCTCTGTGTTCTTCCCTCCCTGGAGGAGGGTTTTGGCTTGGTTTTAGTGGAAGCCCAGCTGTGCAAAAGACCGGTGGTGGGCACCCGCTCCGGAGGAATAACCGACATAATCCAAGATGGCAAAAGCGGGCTTTTGGTTTCCCCAAAAGATCACCTCAGCTTAGCATCCGCCATGGAAAGAATTCTGACCGACGAAAAATTGGCTTTCCGGTTGGCTGAAGATGGATACCAAAGCGCAAAGGCAAAATTCTCTCCACAAGCAGTCTTAGAACAATACCTGAAAGTGCTGAGATGAAAACAAAAAAGATTCTGATCAGATCAGCCCAGGTTATAGTCATCCTTCTGATATTCTATTTTCTGGTCAAAGGCGTCATTGCCAACTGGGATCAGGTGAAGGGTTTCGACTGGAAGTTTGACTATCCCCTTCTGATCCTCTCCTTCGTGCTCCAGATGGCGGCGCTTTTCTGGCTGGTTCAGATTTGGCGCTGGATACTTCGCCACACCGGTTCAACGGTCTCTTACTCCGGCCTTTTCAAAGTCTGGTTTTTTGCCAATCTGGGCAGGTACCTTCCGGGAAAGGTGTGGCAGTTTCTGGGGATGGTCTACATGCTGGAGAAACGAGGCGTGCCCCCCAGGAATACTTTTTCCACCGTGGTTTTGGCCCAGACCTGCTCGGTCATGTCCGGCCTGCTGATTGCATTTGCCTTTCTGGGCGTGAATCTGTATTCTCAGTTTCTCTCCGGGAACCCGGGCTTGATAGTGGTAATAGCCATTTTTTTCCTCGCCGTAATTGCGCTTGTCTCTTATCCGAACTTGCTACGAAAGGTCGTGAATTTCGGCCTGGGAGTCCTAAAAAGGGAAAAAATTAGTCTTGATATTAGCAGTAAGGATGTTATTATTTATATTTTGTGTTATTCTGTGTCGTGGCTTCTGTTTGGACTGGCATTTTTAGTATTTATCAAGGCGATGGCTGTAGCCTCTTTTGCCATGTATCCCAGCTTAACCGGAGCCTTTGCTTTTTCCGTGAACATAGGATTCTTGGTGCTTTTTGTTCCCGGCGGAATCGGGGTAAGAGAAGGGCTCTTAGTACTTCTGCTTTCGACGTTGTTTCCGGCCTTCTTTCCCGTTCCGGTGGCAACCTTGATTTCGCTTCTTGCCCGGTTGTGGGTGACCGTGGCGGAGCTATTGTGTTTTTCGATTGCCGTGCCCTTGAAATGAATATTAAAATCAACCAAATCAGCGTAGCTTAAGGTTTATCCCTGAGCGGCAAGCCATGAAGGCTTGCCTACGCGTCTTCATAGAGGGTGTTGTTTGAGAGCGGTAGTAAAATTAATCAAATCAGCGTAGCTTAAGGTTTATCCCTGAGCAAAGCCGTGAAGGCTTGCCTATTCCTTTTATTTTAGAAAATGAAAAAAGGAAAAGCAAAAAAAGACAAGAAGGTCGTAAAAAGCAAAACAAAGCTTCTTAGCCCGAAGAAGGAAGAAAAGCTCTGGCGGTATCTGCCGCTGGTTATCTTGTTCCTTTTGACTATCATTTTATTTTCCAGCTTCGTCTTCTCCGATGGGATGCTTTTCGGGTCGGATACCATTGAGGCGGGGGTGATGTTCCGCTCATTCTATGCCTCATTTGTGAAGGATTACCATGCCATTCCGCAGTGGGATCCTTATCTTTTCGGGGGCATGCCCTTTGTGGACGCCATGCACGGCGATACCTTTTATCCTCTGGCCATACTGCAGTTTGTCTTACCCATCTACCGAGCCTTAGGATGGAAGCTTGTGCTCACCGTTTTTTTGGCGGGGATTTTCACCTATCTTTGCATGCGAGCCTTCAAATTCTCTCGTTTAGTTTCGTTATTTTCCGGAATAGCCTACATGTTCTCGGCCAATCTGGTCTCCTGGGTCAGCGCCGGTCAGGACGGAAGGATGTACGTAACCAGCCTTCTTCCCCTTCTATTTTTCTTTTTGCAGAAAGCTTTAGATACCCGAAAATGGATTTACTATTTAGGATTGGGATTTTCCATCGGGCTTCTGATTTTGGCTAACCATCCTCAACTGGCTTATTATGCGCTATGGGCGGTGGGCTTATATTTCATCTTCCGCCTGGTATCAGATTTCTCCGCCAACAAACAAGAGACTTTATCTAAGAAAATAAAACCTTTAATCAAGCCGGCTATGTTTTTTGCGGTAGCCGTAATCGTTGGTTTGGCGCTCTCCTTAGTGCAGATACTCCCTCCCTACATCTACGTGAACAAGTATTCCCCCAGGGCTGAGGGGGGAAGAGGATACGAGTATGCGGTATCCTGGTCGGCTCATCCGGAGGAGTTGGCTTCTTTTGTGGTGCCGGAGTTCTGCGGATATAACACCCAAGAAGAAAATACATACTGGGGAAGAAATCCCTTCAAGCAAAATGCCGACTACGGGGGCATTATCCCCCTGATCTTTGCCTTTCTTGCTCTTTTCTTTATAAAAGATAAAAAGGTGTGGTTTTTCTTAGGACTATCTGGGTTGGCAATAATCTATTCTCTGGGAGGACATACTCCCATCTATAAACTTTTCTATCATCTGGTTCCTCAGGTGAAGAATTTCCGGGCGCCCAGCTTGATTCTTTTTCTTCTGGTCTTCTCCGTCATATTTTTGTCCGCGCTTTTTACAGAACGCCTGTTGAAGGGAATAAAAGAGGTCTCTGAGCAGAAAAAGCTATTTAAGATATTGATGATTTTAGTAGCCGTATTTTTCGGGCTTTCCCTTCTTTTCTCCATAGCCGGGAATCTGCTTCTCTCCATCTGGACGGGAATCCTTTATCCTGGCATTCATCCTTCTAAAAGCAGAATTATGAGCCAGAACTTACCCAATGTGGTTAAAGGATTCTGGCTTACCACATTTCTGGTGGGACTGGCCGCCACAGCAGTTTATCTTCTGGTCAAGGAGAAAATGAGCCGCTACCTTTTCATTATCTGGACTGGAGTGCTTTTGGTTTTTGATCTGTGGAGGGTGGATGCCAGATTCATCCAGAAATTCGACTACAAGAGTTATTTTCATGCAGACAGCGCCATAGAGTTTCTTAAGAAAGATAAGGAGAAGTTTAGGGTGATGTCCTTTCCCCGCACTTACCAAGGGCAGAACATCTTGGCTTTCTATGACATCATGCAGGTTTTCGGTTACCATGGCAATCAGCTAAAAGTCTATGATGAATTCACCGAGAGGAAATACTTGGAGTCGGCTCGAACCCCAGAGGAATATAGCAAAAGATATTCCCAGTTTATTTTGGGAAATAAGCTGGACCTTCTAAATACCAAATATTTTCTTTCGCGCCAGCCTTTACAGCATCCCAAATTCAAGCAGGTGTTTTTTGGGGATGGAGTCTATGTCTTTCAGAATCAGACCTATCTTCCTCGAGCCCGTATAGTTTTCAAATATGAGGTGATAGGAGATGGGGATCAAATTTTGAAAAGGATCGCTGATCCGAATTTCGATTATCAAAACTCAGTTATCCTGGAGGAAGAACCCCAGGTCTCACTTGGCCAGGTGGACACAAATTTAGCCCGGGGAAATGCCTGGATTGAAAAAGATGAGATAAACAGTTTCCAGGTGAAGGCGGTGCTTTCCCAGCCGGGTTTTTTGATATTAAGCGAAAACTATTACCCCTCCTGGAAAGCTTACCTGGATGGGAAACAGACCAAAGTTTATCGGGCAAATTATCTGTTTCGAGCAGTATACCTGGAGGAAGGAGAGCATAAGCTGAGGTTCGTTTTCGATTCTGTTCCTTATCGAATTGGTAAGACCTCTACCCTGTTGACATCTGTTCTTCTTTTGGTTATGTTTGGATTTTATTTGATCAGGCAAGTTGTTCATAAGAAGAGTTCATCCTGAAGGATTCACCCTAAAGGAGAGATCAAAATCATAAGTCCACGGATTCTAAAGATGAGCTAAAAAGAGATGAAGACTCTGGTGATCATACCCACATATAATGAACGGGAAAACATTGAGAGGATCATTCCTATGGTTTTGGAAAAGGACCCCTCCATCCATGTTTTGATCGTGGACGATGGCTCTCCGGACGGCACCGGCCAGATGGCTGACGCTATGTCGAAAAGGGATGATCGCATCCGGGTGATTCACCGCCAGAACAAAAGTGGGCTGGGAACCGCCTACATCACCGGGTTTAAATTTGCGCTGCAGGAAAACTATGATCTGATATTTGAGATGGATTGTGATTTCTCTCATGATCCAAAATACATTCCCGATTTTCTGGAGACTATCCGGGATGTGGATTTAGTATTGGGTTCACGATACATAAGGGGAGTAAACGTAATCAACTGGCCCATGTCCCGACTCCTCCTCTCCTATTATGCCAATGTTTACTCTCGCATCATCACCGGCCTTCCGGTGAAGGATGCAACCGGCGGGTTCAAATGCTTCCGCCGGGAGGTTCTGGAGAAAATCGATTTGGACAAGGTTAAGTCCAATGGATACTCCTTTCAGATAGAGATGAGCTTCCGCGCCTGGAAGAGGGGATTTAAGATAAAGGAGATACCCATAGTATTTGAGGATAGGAAGGTGGGTCAGTCCAAGATGTCCAAGAAGATCGTGAGAGAAGCTGTCTGGATGGTGTGGAGACTGAGGCTGTGGAGTCTTTTGGGCAAATTGTGATTATTTATGTAACACCGATAAGACCCATATTTGAGTAGGCGTTTTAAGGATGTGAAAGGATGAAGGTGGCTTTTCATATTCATGCCCAGCTCAATCATACCACATGAGTAGAAGCAAACATTTATGGTATTTTCTTTTAAGCCAGATAAAGACCTTTCCATCATCATAGTAAACTATAATGTAAAAGAGTTTTTAAGACGATGTTTGAACTCTATTTTTGATTTCCACAAAGATTTGAATTTTGAGGTGATGGTGATAGATAACAACTCGGAAGACCAGAGCGCAAACATGGTAAGACGGAAGTTTCCTCAGGTTAAGCTTTACGAAAATAAGCGAAATGAAGGATTTTCAGCTGCGTGCAATCAGGGGATACGAGAGACTAAAGGACGGTATGTTTTGCTTTTGAATCCAGATACAGAATTTACCCCCGGGGGAATAAGTAAGATGGTTGAGTTTATGGATGCTAATCCTCAGGTGGGAATTTGCGGTCCCAGGATGATTGACTCCCAGGGGAAGATTCATTTCTCCTGCCGGTCGTTTCCCTCTTATCTGACCGCCATCTCGTCTGGTCAATCCATCCTGAATCGACTTTTTCCTCACAATCCGTTATCAAGAAAATATCTTCTAAAAGATCAAGACCAAAACCAAAAAAGAGAAGTAGATTGGATATCCGGCTCATGTCTTCTAACGAAAAGGGAGGTTTTTGAGAGAATTGGGCTGTTAGATGAGATTTTCTTTATGTATGTGGAGGATGTGGATTTCTGTTATCGAGCCAAGAAGGCTGGCTTCTCAGTTTATTATTTTCCGAATGTGGAAATCGTTCACCATATTGGTAAAAGCACAAAAAAAAGAAAGCTTTTGATGCAGACAGAACATCACCGGAGCATGTATCATTTTTTCGTAAAACATCACCTGCCCAACGTTTTCTTAAAAAGTATCGTTTTTTTGGGCATCTGGATTCGCCTGTGGTTTGTTCTCTGGACAAGTTTCTTATTAACAAGTAGAAAAGGAATTTGCTGAAGGGCAAAAGATGAATGGACCGCATTTAGATTTTGAAAAGCCAATTTATGAGTTGGAAAAGAGAATAAGTGATCTAAAGGAACTGGCAGGGCGGGAGGGAGAGGACCCTCTGGACAACCTGGAGCTTTCCCGTGAGATTAAGTCCTTAGAGGAGAAGCTGGATAAGCTCGCCCAGGACATCTACTCCAAGCTTTCTCGCTGGCAGAGGGTGCAGTTAGCCCGTCACCCCCGTCGCCCCTGTGCGCTGGATTTCATCTTTCTTATGACCACGGAGTTCGTTGAACTGCACGGGGACAGGTATTTTGCAGATGATAAAGCCATAGTGGGTGGTTTCGCCAAAATGGATGGAAAACCGGTCTTAGTGGTGGGACAGCAGAAAGGAAAGGACACCAAGCAGAAACTTTTCAGGAATTTTGGCATGCCTCATCCAGAAGGGTATAGAAAGGCGCTGAGATTGATGCAACTGGCTTCTCGATTCGGCAAGCCGGTGGTGGTTTTAGTGGATACCCCGGGGGCGTTCCCCGGTATAGGAGCCGAAGAGAGGGGACAGGCAGAAGCTATCGCCCGAAACTTAAGGGAGATGACTCGCCTACGGGTTCCCATCATCATAAACATAATCGGCGAAGGAGCCAGCGGAGGAGCTTTGGGAATCGGGGTGGGAGACAAAGTCTTCATGCTGGAGAATGCCTGGTATTCGGTGATCTCCCCGGAAGGATGTGCCGCTATCTTATGGAGAGATGCAGCTAAGGCTCCCGAAGCAGCAGAGGCTTTAAAGCTATCCGCTCCTGATCTAATGAGACTCAAGATAATAGATAAAATCATCCCTGAGCCAGGAGGAGGGGCGCATCGGGATCCCCAAAAACAGGCGGAGATTCTTAAAGGGGAGATACTTTCTGCTGTAAATGAATTGGAAGAGCTGAGCCCGGAGGAATTAATCCAGAAAAGGATCGGCAAGTTCCGGGTGATGGGGGAATATCTGGAAAGAGAAATGGAGTGAGATTTTAGTCTGTGGGGATGAAACGTCAGATTTGCCCGAAGATGGATGGGTTCTGGAGTGTATCCCAGAACTTAAAATATGACAATCTTCTGTTCGTGCGTCGGCTTCGCCCGAATGTGCGGCTACCATATCAATCTTTTAGCCTGTATTTTGTCTTCCCCATCGCACTGAGTGTACTCTGGAGTTAAATAAGTTTCGTAAAAAGGAGTAAAGAGATGATCGATCCAAAACTTTTGGAGATTTTAGCCTGCCCCGTCTGTAAGGGGGATTTGATCTATGACAAGAAGAATCAGAAACTCGTCTGCGAAAAATGTCGACTGGGATATCCCATAAAGGATGACATACCCATAATGCTGGAAGATCAGGCAGAAAAGTTTTAAGGCAGACGGATGTGAATATAAACTGAACGGGAGGGATCCAAGAATGAAACTCTCAAAATTCTGTGGAGAGGATTTGATATCTTTTGAACTTAGAGCACAAGCCAAGGGGGAGGCAATCAAGGAACTGGTGGATTTAGCATCGAAATCCAAGTTGGTCAAAGATGCGAATCAGCTTTTACAGGATATTCTGGAAAGGGAAAAATTGGTCACCACCGGAGTGGGCTATGGGGTGGCCTTTCCTCACGCCAAATCCAAAGCCATCCGGGGCATCATCATCGCCTTCGGCAGATCCAAGAAGGGGATCGATTTCGATTCCATGGACAAGAAACCGGTTTATCTTTTCTTCTTGATCGCCGCACCGGAGGATGCCATTGGAGCTCATTTGAATGTGATGGCTCGACTCTCCTATCTTATGAAAAACGAAAAGAATCGAGACAAGTTGCAAAAGATCAAAAGCCCCAAGGAGCTTCTGGAAGTGCTGGATTCAGTGGAGTAGTAAGACCGAGACGGAAAGTTGAAACTGAGAAAGAAGACCAAAACTCAGTCTCAAATCTCAGTTCTCAAGACTGAATTTTATGAATAAACTCTTTTTTCTGATTCACATAAGAAGGGAAACATTTCTTCACTTAGTGCTATTTGTTTTTTTATCTTTTTTGCTTTTGATTTTCCCCCAAAAGATGCAAACCGACATCTCTGCCTTCATCCGTAGATTTACCTATGGTCCCTTCAATGCCTTCAGCAACTATATTAGAGAGTTAGAAGGGGTGCGGGAGGAGAACAAAAATCTGCATCGGAAGCTCATGGAGCTCTCCTTAAGAAATTTCTGGCTAAATGAGGAACGTCTGGAAAATTTTAGATTGCGGGAACTTTTAGACTTCCGTTCACAACTTGAGCATAAGGTGATACCGGCCCACGTGGTGGCAAAAGAGCCCAATCGAAGATTTTTTACTGTTTTGATAAACAAAGGCTCCCAGGAAGGGGTAAAGAAGAACATGCCGGTGGTCAATATGCACGGTTTGGTGGGCAAGGTGGTGGATGTCTCGTCTCATAGCTCAGTGGTTCAGCTTATGATCGATCCCAGCTTCAGAGCCTCAGCCATAAACCAGAGAAGCCGGGTGTGCGGAATCATAAGATCCGGCTCAGGTTTTGCCCTACAACTGGACAACGTCCCTTTGCAGGAAGATGTGAGGATAGGGGATAAGGTGATATCCGCTGGCTTGGGAGGCATCTTCCCTCCCGGAATAGAAATAGGGGTGGTTACCATGGTGGAGAGCGAGGAGACTTTTTCCAAAGAGGATCGCTCCTTTGGAATCTTCAAAAGGATACAGGTAAAACCCTCAGTCGATTTCAGCAGTTTGGAGGAGCTTTTCGTATTGGAGGTGGTGAAAGTGGAGGAGGGGAAATAGTCTATTTGGGATGTATCTTATCTATGTCACTTTAATCCACTAAAGAACAGAAATCTAAGCCCAAAAAGAGCCAGCCATATGTTCTGGGGAAGTGCCATATCTTCCAAGATCCTTTCCGGTGCAGTGATCCTTTTCGTACTTATATTTTTTCAAAGTCTGCTCTCTGATCTGGTGACCCTAATGGGAGTTAAATTTGATCTGGCTATCGTTATCCTGGTGTATATTGCCTTAACCCGAGGTTCTACCTATGGAGTGGTCTTTGGTTTTTTGATCGGGCTTTTGTTGGATGTTTTATCCCCCCAAACTTTAGGGTTGGGAGCTTTGGTCAAATGTCTGATCGGATTCAGTGTGGGTAGTTTCAAAGATAATCTTTATCTGGAAAGCTTTTACTCCAAAGCTGGGGTGATATTTTTTGCCCTCATTTTAAATGATTTTCTGTATAACATCTTTGCCAGTGGAGTGAACGCCTCCACTCTCGGGATATTGATTAATCATTCTTTGCCATCGGCTTTTTACACCTCAATTGTGGGGATGTTCATCTTTTTTGCACTGAGTAAACTTCAAGGGGAACGGCTGGAGGTTGAAAAAGATTCTGGTTGACGTGATCTGAAATAGATGTTTTGTTTTTTTTATATAGATTCTACAGGATGGCCATTATGGTTTGTGTGCCGAGCCATAGGTCCTGGTTAGATCCAATAAATAACGGGCTCAGGATCTTTGCTTTAACTGCTAAGCGCGTGAGCAAACCTTCCTGGCTTGCCCCCAAACATCCTTTGAGCAAAGGTTAGCTTACCCTTAAAGAAGCTATTTTAGAGAAGACCTTAAAACAAAAGTTAAAGTGGCAGAAAAGATCAAATCCATTAAAGATTCACCCAGCCCGCACCTGAGCTTTAGCCAATCTTTTTTGAGGAGGTCTCTCACCGGATACATCCCCAGAGAGAAAAGAGTCAAAATCTTATTAGGTTTTCTGGGAGTGATCGTTTTCATGCTCATCGGGAGGTTATTTGTCCTGCAGGTGGTGAAAAGTGCCTATTATTACCGGATTTCTGAAGACAACCGGATACAACCTTGGACTCTACATGCTTCACGAGGAGTAGTAACAGATAGAAACGGCAAAATCATAGCCACAAATCGCCCTTCCTACACCGTTTCTCTCATTCCCTATGAAGTCTCGGAAACTTTCCCGGAGAAAAAATCATTTGAGGAAGGAAGAGATTTGACTCTTCTGGTGGAAAAGCTCGCCTCTTGCTTGAAGTTGGATGTTCTCTCTTTACAAGAGAAGATTAGATCCAACTGGGCCAAAGGATATGAGCCCATAAAGCTCAAAAAAGACGTGGACTTTAATACCATTTGTGTTATTGCAGAACAAAATGAGGATTTGCCCGGAGTGATTTACCAGGTGGAACCGACCCGAAAATACTTAGAAGCTGGCTGGGTAGGTCACGTTCTGGGATATGTGAATGAACTCACCAGAGAGGAGCTATCAAAAGATTCAACCCAAGAAAGGTTTCGTTTGGGAGCAGTTATAGGAAGGAAGGGAATAGAGAAGCAATATGATGATATTTTGAGGGGAAAGGATGGGATGACTTATCTGGAGGTGACCGCCCGGGGCAAACCCCTGGGTCCTTTGGAGGAGATGAAGCCAGATCCTCCAGTAAATGGTTCAGATGTGAAGTTGACCATCGATCTGGTGCTTCAGGCTGTGGCTGAGTCAGCTCTAACAGATTACAAAAGTGGAGCCGTGGTGGCTTTAGATCCCCAAAATGGCGAAATATTGGCACTGGTGAGCAAACCGGGGTTGGATGCCAATCTTTTTGCCGGGACCATGACTACGGATGAATGGAATAGAATATTAGAGGATACCCTTCACCCCCTTCTCACCCGTCCCATTCAGGCTACCTATCCTCCAAGCTCCACCTTGAAACTTCTCACTGCCGCAATAGCCTTAGAAGAAAAAATCGCAAACAAAAATACTTATCTTTCTCCTTGCGGTGGGTCTTTTAAGTTTGGGAGAAGAATGTTCGGATGCTGGAGACCCGAGGGACACGGGAGATTGAACTTAGAGGAGGCTATCATTCACTCCTGCGACGTGTATTTCTACCAGCTCGGTCTGAAGGTGGGGCTTGAAAGATGGAGTGACTATGCCCAATTATGTGGGTTAGGACAAAGGACCGGTGTGGATCTTACGGATGAGGCAAAGGGTTTGGTTCCCACCCTGAGTTATTATCATAAAAGATATGGAAGAGGTGAATGGGTCAAAAATCTCATAATCAATCTGGCAATAGGACAGGGAGAGATTCTGGTTGCGCCACTTCAACTGGCGGTTTTCTTTGGCGGTCTGGCCACAGATGGGAAGCTTTACCAGCCTTATCTTTTGAAAGAGGAGACCACCCCTGATGGAAGAATTATCTCCACTCAACCGGAGGAGAAGGGATCTCTTCCTTTCTCTTCGTCGACTTTAAGAGTGCTACAACAAGCTATGATAGGAGTGGTAAATGATCCCCAGGGAACCGGCGTCTTGGCTCAGATTCCTGACGTTTGTGTGGCTGGAAAGACCGGCACTGCCCAGAACCCGCATGGTGAAGATCACGCCTGGTTTGTGGGCTATGCGCCGGCTGATGATCCGCAGATAGTGGTGGCAGTCTTAATCGAGAACATTGGACACGGGGGCACCTTTGCCGCCCCGGTGGCGAAAAGGATCATAGAAAAATACTTAAGAGAAGATTTGCCGCAAGGTCAAGAATTTACCGCCACCCCAAATGAGTAATCATTGATTTCTCTGATTGAAAGCAAAAAGAGCGGTTTTTAGAAAATTATGATTAAATTTCGTTCAAAAGAATTTGACCTGACGCTTCTCATCATCGCTTTGATCCTCTCGGCAATGGGAATCTTATTGATCTATAGCGCCAAACATCATAGTGATAATTCGGTGGAGAAAGCAATCTATATCAAGCAGATCATCTGGGTTTTGGTGGGAATTTCAGCTTGTGTTCTGACCTTCTCTATTCCCTTGAGGTTTTACGAGGTCTTCGCCTACGTATTATACCTCCTTTCCCTTCTTGCCCTGGTTCTGATTTTGATAATCGGCTCATCCAAGATGGGGGCTGCACGATGGATATCTTTGGGCGGTTTTAATATTCAGCCCTCGGAGTTTGCCAAACTTGCCACCATCTTTCCCTTAGCCAGATACTTAGCTTATTCCAAACGTTCCATTTACAGCTTCAGATGGCTGGCAAGTGTAGTTGGCATGACACTTTTGCCCGCACTGCTGATTCTTAGGCAGCCCGACCTGGGAACCTCATTGGTTTTCTTTGCCATTTTAATCTCCATGCTTTTCTGGTCCGGGGTCCCGCTTTTCTATGTTTTTCTGATAATCTCTCCGGTCATAAGCCTGATCTGCGGCTTTCACGAGATAGCCTGGGCTCTTTTTTTCTTGATTCTGATTATGCTATTATATCGCTTGAGGCCAGCCTTCCTCTTTTCTGTAGGCTTTCTTTTGCTTAACTTGGCCTTTGGAACAGTTACCCTGGTGGTCTGGAACAAACTGCACGATTACCAAAGACAGCGTATCATCGTGTTTTTAGATCCGGGAAAGGATCCACAGGGGGCAGGTTATCAGATAATTCAATCCAAGGTAGCCATTGGATCGGGTGGGCTCGTGGGAAAAGGATATTTAGAGGGGAGTCAGACCAAACTGGCTTTTCTTCCCCACCAACATACCGATTTTGTCTTCTCCGTGCTGGGGGAGGAATTTGGTCTGTTAGGTGGAATTATTCTCCTGGGATTATTTACCTTTCTCATAATTAAGGGAATTTTGATTGCTCAGAAGACCAGAAATACTTTTGCCAGCAATGTGGCAATTGGGCTGATCTCCATAATTGGCTTTCAGATGCTGGTCAATATCGGCATGACCCTGGGAGTGATGCCGGTTACCGGTCTACCTTTGCCTTTCGTCAGTTATGGCGGCTCCTCCATGCTTCTCTTTTGGGTGATTTTGGGAATACTTCTGACAATCAATTCCAGATGGTATGAGTATTAGTGATGTCGGGGTCGAATTTATTCGACCCGAAGATAGTCTGATAAATGGATTTTTCTAAACCCCATCCCCCATCTTCCTCTTTCCATGCCACGGAGAAAGGGACGGGGTGAGGTAAACGAAGCCTGCGTTTGCCTTTTGAAAAACGTATTATTCTGAATTAGCGACTTTTGAGAGAACGCCCGTAAAAATACTCTGCTCCGGAGGAGTCATGTTTCCTGTTCTGATTGAACTTGGACCTGTGGCGGTCAGAACATACGGATTTCTTTTAGCCTTGTCTTTCATCGCGGGCATCTTGTTTTCCGCCAGGAGAGCGAAAAAGAACGGGCTGGGGATCCAATGGCTTCCGGACCTGTCCTTGATCATTTTGATCTCTGCCATTGTGGGGTCGAGATTTTTTTATGTGATCTATCATCTGGAAGAGTTCGAGGGTCACCTCTTGGATATGATCAACCCCATTCAAAGCACCGGAGAGATAGGCATTGGCGGACTCTCCATGTTCGGGGGATTGGTTCTGTCAGTTATCTGCGGAGTAATCTACGCTCGTGCAAAGAAACTGAATGTTTGGAGAATTGGCGACATTTTAGCTCCTTCCATCATGCTGGGCTTGGGCATCGCTCGCATCGGGTGTTTTCTCAACGGCTGTTGCTTTGGCCAACCCAGCCAGAGTTGTTTTGCCGTGATCTTTCCTCCAGATTCCGCGGCAGGATATATGTTTCCAGATACACCCATCTTTCCGGTACAGCTGGCTGCTGCCTTCTACGGGTTCTTGATTTTTGGAATTCTTTTGGCGCTGGAGAAGTTCAAACGCTTTCATGGGTTTACCTTCTGGTTAATGCTGGTCTTCTATTCGTTGGCAAGATTCATCGTCGATTTCTTCAGATACTATGAGGAGAGTGCGATCGTTGCCAAAATTGGCAACGCACAATTTACCATAAATCAGGCTCTGGGTGTCTTGATTTTCCTCTTCTCCCTCTTTATGTGGAACCATCTGAGAAAGAAATCAAAAACTAAGCTCTCCATAAAAAGCGACTGAGAAGTGAAAGAATACCCGAAAGCCATCCACTCACCCCCAACTTGAGCTCGATGTTTACCAATAAGATAAAGCATTTTCTCATCGAACTCAAAGATGACATCCTGGATTTCGTCTATCCCCAAAGTTGCCCCATCTGCCAAAAGCCCTTAGGAAGAGAGGAGACAGACATCTGTGAGGATTGCTGGAAAACTTTAGCTTTTCTTCCCGCCCCCTTCTGTCCCTATTGCAAGTCCTTTCTTGAAGACAATCACACGCTGGTGGAACACTTATGTCCTTATTTGAGCAAGCCGGAGGACCGAAAGATCCTTGCGGTTAAATCCTTAGGCACCTTCGACGACCATTATAAAAAGCTAATTCATCGATTCAAGTATGACAGAAAGATTCCTCTGGGTAAGCGATTGGCACAATGTTTGGGAAAAGTGGTAGCACAGGATGAAGATTTTACAAACTGCGATCTGATAATTCCGGTTCCTCTGCATCGTGCCAGGCATAGAGAAAGGGGATTTAATCAAAGTGAGGTTCTGGCAGAAGGCGTCTCTCAAGCGATAGATCTTCCCCTGGCCAAACAGATACTCAAAAGAAAAAAGAATACCAGGGATCAAACCTATCTGAATGCTCAACAAAGGACAGAAAACGTAAGGGACGCTTTCGTGGTCACCCAACCCGAGAAGATAAACAATAAGGCTGTGATTTTAATCGACGACGTTATCACCACTGGAGCTACCTTAAATGAGTGCGCCAGAATGCTTGAAGAGACAGGTGCAAAAATAATTTTTGCAGTCACGCTTGCGGTTGTGGTGGAATGAGTGATTTAAAGCCCAAAATAAACAATGTCCACCGCCGATGTATCAAAGATACGTTGTAGGATACTGGCTTGGCGCAATTTAGCTTGACCTTTTAAGACCAAGTTTTTATTTTCTGTTGTGGTTTCCGGCAATAAAGACTTTTTTCGAACGGGGTCTTTTTTTCATAAGCACCAAAGATTCACGTTAAAAAATGCGAGGTTAAGCATATGAAAAAACAACTGCTTGTATGGACAATCTGCTTGTGTATTTATGTTCTTGTGAACGGCTCGCAATCTGATGCCTGCACCAGCCTGCTGGTGACCAAAGGCGCCTCGGAGGACGGCTCGACAATGATCACCTATACCTGCGATGCGGAGTTCCATCCTCATCTTGATTATTTCCCCGCAGCCGATTACGAGCCGGGGGACTCACTTGAGATAACCGATTGGCAGGGAAACGTTCGAGGTAAGATTAAGCAGGTTCCGCATACCTACGCGGTTGTTGGTATGATGAACGAGCACCAACTGGTCATCGGCGAGACAACCTTCGATGGCCGAGAGGAACTTCGAGATTCCACTGGTCTTTTGCATTACTGGGATCTGATGGAACTGGCTTTGCAGAGGGCCAGAACCGCCCGGGAGGCGATTGTGGTTATGACCGATCTTGTCGCCGAATACGGCTACCGATCCAGCGGTGAATCCTTCTCCATCGCTGACACAAAGGAGGGTTGGATACTGGAGATGATCGGACCCGGTCCCAGCGGCAAGGGCGCCGTGTGGGTAGCAGTAAAGATTCCCGATGGATACATATCCTGTCATGCCAACAAGGCCCGAGTCGGCGAGTTTCCACTGGACGACCCGGAGAATTGTCTGTATTCTGAGAACATCATCTCCTTTGCCGTAGACAGAGGATACTACGATCCTGACCCCGGCAAACCATTCCGATTCTGCGAAGCCTATTGTCCATCAACGCCGAAGGATGAACGTTTCACGGACACGCGTGTATGGAGCATCTTTCGCCGGACCGCACCGTCAAAGAACTTCTCTGCCGATTACCACCGAGCAGTTGAGGGAGCGGAACCTTATCCGCTCTGGATCAAACCGGACAGGAAACTTTCTCTGGCTGATGTTTTCGCTTTGATGAGAGATCACTATGAAGGAACTGATTTTGACATGACCAAAGGGGTCGACGCTGGACCTTATGGCACACCCAACCGCTGGCGGCCGCTTGATTGGATGATCGACAGTGTCGAATATGCCTGGGAACGTCCCATCTCAACCCAGCAGACCGCCTTTTCGTTTGTCTCCCAGTCACGTTCATGGCTTCCGGATCCTGTGGGCGGAGTCTATTGGTATGGAGTGGATGACACCTACACCACCTGCTATATACCGCTATATTGTGGCATCAACACACTTCCGAAATCCTTCACGGTTGGCAGTATACGAAAATTTTCCTGGGAATCTGCCTGGTGGGTGTTCAACTTCGTGGCAAATTTTGCCAATTTGAAATATTCTTACATGCTGCCGGAGATTTTATCGGTGCAAAGTGATATAGAAGAAACCTTTCTGGCTTTGCAGCCATTTGTGGAAAAGACGGCAGTTGATATTTCCAAGTCCGATACAGAGCTTATAACTCATTACTTGACCGATTACTCGGTTACGCAAGCCGAATTGGTGGTATCCCGGTGGCGGGAACTGGGCGAATATTTAATAACCAAATACAACGACGGGTATGTCAAGGACGAAAACGGTCGCCCGCAGGAAAAAGCGTATCCTGAAACCTGGCTTCGGGAGGTTGTGAAATCACGGCCTGACCAGTTCCGTCTGCCAGAGAAAAAGGAGGAAATACCAGAATCGAAGCTGATGGATTGATGGAAAGAATTTAGCAGACAAAGTGACTGTTCTTGTGTCAGGTTTTGCTCTTGGCTTGACAGGAGTGCAACCTGATAAATATGTAACCCGCTGAAAAACAGTGGGATATAAGACGAAACTAACCCGCCGTTTAACCGTATTCAAGAATGATATTAAAGCTGATAACAAACGAAAGCAGGAAATAACAAATGGAGGGAATATTAGATGAAAAAATTACCGTTCGCACTTTTTGGCTGTTTCTTTTTAATCGTTTCTACAATTTCAGCCACGGCACGGGAAATAAAAAAAGATTTCCATGAAAGCTTTGACGTTCGGGAGGGGGTGGTTCTCCACCTCAAGCATGGAGGCGGGGATGTTACAATAACACCCTGGGATAAGGACGTTGTCGATGTGGAAGTACATTACAGAGCAGATTCCAAATTGGTTGGATTGGGAGGCAAACACGACTTTGACGTCGAGTTCAGGCAGAACGATGATGCCATTCATGTGATCGGCAAGGAAAAAAGCTCCAGCAGTATCGGTTTCAGTTACTTTAAGCGGTATGAGTACACTTACACCATACAAGCCCCTAAGTATCTGGAACTCAATCTGGAAGGTGATGATGGAGACGTTGATATCGAAAACTGGCAGGGTAAGATAGATTGCAGACTGGACGATGGCGATGTCGATCTCCAGGACATCTTCTCTAAAAGAACCCGAATCAGAATAGCGGACGGTGACCTGGAAATTGATGGCATCCAGGGCAACCTGCTGGTGGACGGGGATGATGGAGACATTGTCATTGCAGAATGCAAATCTCAGCAATGTCGGATTCGCCTGGAAGATGGTGATGTCACAATTAAACGATCCGAGGGGGATTTCGAAATTGATGTAGATGATGGAGACGTTGAGCTTTACCAATTGCGTGCTGGAAAGCTTGACATCAGAACCAAAGATGGCGATATTGATCTCGACCTGCTGAAGTCAAGCGAGATTGATCTGGATATAATAGCCGAGGACGGTGATGTCACAGTCGATCTTGAAGTTGGCATATCGGCTATCTTTTCAGTCGATACAGATGACGGGAGGATAAGGGTGGATTTGCCTGATGCGGATTTATCCAGGAATAGGCGCCACCAGGTTTCGGGCGAAATTCACGGCGGCAAGGGACGAATCCGCATAAGGACCGCGGATGGAAATGTAATCTTAAGAGAATCTGAGTAAAAAGAATCAAGATTAGCAAGCTGTCAGATCACACCCGCCAAGGCGGGCAAGACCTGACAGAACAGTAAAGGCTACGTGATTCCTTAAGCAAGAGTGGATATTAGGTATATGATAAGCGCAGCGATAAGAGCAATAATGACACCCACCACAATCCTCTCCAAAAGCGACAAGTCCCAAAAAAAGTCTCGTAACTGAAGCAGAAAAGGTATTTTTGTTTCATGCATTCGGCTTGCTAGCTCATCGAGGGTCGAAATGACCTTACTAAATTGTAATAGTCACTACTTAACCTGACAATTCCACGGTTTGTTTTTCTGTCTGTAAGGTCGAATCGATCATCTTCTCTTTGGCTAAAGGTATTGAATCTAAGAAGG